>CAZYLK010000066.1:0-28423 GCA_964648365.1 uncultured Phycisphaeraceae bacterium | reverse complement strand
CGTGCCTGATCGCGAACAACCTCTCGTTGCGTGGCTGGCGGCGCGAGCCGGCGTCGATGACCGCGTGCCGCTGGGCATCGGGGACGACATGGCCGCGGTGTGCGTGCCGACTTCGAAGGTGCTTGTCTCCACCGACATGCTGCTGGACGGCGTTCATTTTGACAGCCGCATCCACTCGTTCGAAGCCATCGGCCGCAAGGCGCTGGCCTGCTGCCTCAGCGACTGCGCCGCGATGGCGGCCGCGCCGCTCAGCGCCCTGGTGTCGGTGGCCCTCAGCGAAACGATGGGCGAGGATGACGTGAAGCGCCTTTTCGAGGGCATCTTCGCACTCGGCGACGAGTTCGACGTACCGATTGCCGGTGGCGATACGACGCGGTGGGCGAACCCGCTGGCGATCGACATCACGCTGCTGGCGGCGGCCGGCGGGCGGGCTGTCACGCGCTCCGGCGCCCGGGTCGGCGATGAACTCTGGGTCACCGGGCCGCTCGGCGGGAGTTTGCGCGGACAGCACATGACTTTCCGGCCGCGCATCCACGAGGCGATCGCCCTGCTCGACGAACTCGGCGACGATCTGCACGCCATGATCGACATCACCGACGGCCTGGGACTGGATCTGTCGCGCATCTGCCGGGCGTCGGGCATGGGGGCCGTACTGTACGCGGAGGCCCTCGAACAGGCGGCCAGCGACGCCGCGGCCGTCATGGCTCGCGAGGATGGCCGAACGGCGATCGACCACGTACTCTCCGATGGCGAGGACTTCGAGCTGCTGATGGCGATTCGGCCTGGACAAAGGCCGTCGCCACATATGTATGCTCGCGTGGGGGAGATCACAGCCGGCCACGCGATCCTGATCGAGGATCCATGTGGGCGGCGTGAGGAACTGGAACCGACGGGATATTCGCACCTGTGAACGTTCAAGGGAAGGAACCCCTAAACACACCACGGCCCGGGCGACCATCAATCGATACGCCGGGTGAAATCGGCGGCGCCGGCCTCCTCGGGTCAGTCTACACCGACAGCGTCGACGAAACGCTGGAACTGGGCCGCCGGATCGGCGCGAGCCTCGCGCCAGGCCAGGTCATCGCACTCGTCGGGCCGCTGGGCGCGGGTAAGACGCACCTGGTCAAGGGCATCGCGGCCGGCAACGGCCTGCCACACCCCAGCGCAGTCACCAGCCCGACCTTCGTGCTGGTCAACGAATACCCGGGCCGCTTGCATCTGCATCATCTGGACGTATACCGGCTGCCGGGCGCGGAAGCGCTCGACGCGCTGGGGTTCGACGAGATGGCTGGCGACACGGCGGCCGCGGTGGTCGAATGGGCCGACCGCGCCCCGGACGCGATGCCGGCCGAGGCACTCTGGATCCGGATCGCGGTGGACGGCGAGACCCGCCGGCGGTTTGATTTCTCGGGAGGCTCGGCGATGGCCGCTGCCCTCGTCCGTGCGCTCCAGGGTTGAGCCAGCCGCGCGGGCAAGAATTGAACCGTGGCGCCGGCTCCGACGGATCGCAGATCGGGCGCGCTGAAGAGGGCGTGCGCACCGGTCCAGCACCGGCGCTACAAGAGTGCCACAGTCGCCCCAGGACGGAGATCGCTTTGCCACGCAGCGACGGAAGAAAACCCAACGAACTTCGCCCGGTGCGCATGACGCGCGGCTACACGCGGCACGCCGCAGGGTCGGTCCTCATCGAGGCGGGCGACACGCGCGTGCTCTGTACCGCCTGCTGGGAAACGAGTGTTCCGCCGTGGCGCAAGGGCAGCGGCCTGGGCTGGGTCACCGCGGAGTACGATATGCTCCCGGGCGCCACCGGCACGCGGCGGCCGCGCAATCGCAGCAAGATCGACGGACGAACGCAGGAAATTCAGCGGCTCATCGGCCGATCGTTGCGTGCCGTCGTGGATCTGGCGGCGCTGGGCGAAAACTCGATTCTGATCGACTGCGACGTCCTGCAAGCCGACGGCGGCACGCGCACGGCCAGCATCACCGGCGCATTCGTGGCGCTCAGCGACGCCGTGCGCACGGCGATGCGGCAGAAGTGGATCGCCCGATCGCCGATCCGGGAGGCTGTGGCCGCGGTCAGTGTCGGGCGCGTCGGGCGGCACTATCTGCTCGACCTGAACTACGAGGAAGACGTGGCCGCCGACGTGGACATGAACGTGGTGATGACCGCCGGCGGACGCTTCGTCGAGGTGCAGGGCACCGGCGAGGAATCGACCTTCACGCGGCAGGAACTCGACAAGCTCGTGCGGCTCGCATCGCGCGGGATCGACGAGTTGATCGCGCTGCAGGCGCGGGCAGCGAAAAGGCGGCTGACGGCGAACTCATGAATACGCGTCTATCCAAACGATCATTCGTGCATACCGTGGCGTTCGTGCTGGCGGCGTCGGCAGCCGCGGCCCTCACGCCCGGGTGCGCCACGACCGGCGGCGGCGCTTCATCGGGGGGGGGCGGCGGCGGAGCAACGCTGTTCGGCAAGCCCAAAGGCGCTCCCTGGACCATCCTCGCGTACGAGACGCGCGGTCCGTATGCGGTGCGCAATGCCGAAACGCTGGCCGATTTGTTGCGCAAGTTTACGGATCTGAACCCGAAGAACGTCCGCGTCACGCACGATCAGGACGGTTTTTCGCGCATCTACTACGGCACCTACTACCGACAGCGCGACCCGCAGACCGGGGAGGCGCCGGTTCCGCCGGAACTGCAGCGCGACCTGAGGCTGATCCGCTTGCTCCAGTCGGAGGACGCCAAGCGCCATTTCATCATGGCCCGAAAAATGCCCGTGCCGCAGCCCGACGTCGGCCGGCCCGAGTGGGCGCTGCAGACGGTCAAGAAGCCCTACACGCTACAGGTCGCCGTGTTCGAGTCGTTTGAGATACCCGAATTCAAACAGGCCGCCGCGGACTATTGCGCGGAACTTCGCCGCAAGGGCTACGAGGCCTACTATCACCACGGGCTGGATACCAGCGTCGTGACCGTCGGTGCGTTCGACCGCGACGCCGTCCGCGTCGAGGGCGGCATCGCGACCTACTCGAAGGAAGTCACCGATTTGCAGGCGAAAGAGACGTTCGCCTACAACCTCACCAACGGCCGCAAGCTCACGGTGCGCCAGCAGGGGGTCGAGTCCCCGGTCGCCTCGCAATTGATGCTCGTGCCGGGTTTCGAGCCGATCCAGATGGAGGAGTATCGGCCCGGCCAATGAGCAGCGATCGCCCCGTCATCGTGGTCGCGACCGGCAACGCCGGCAAGCTGCGCGAGGTGCGGCAGGTGCTCGGCGGTCTGCCGGTCGACCTACGCGCGCTGGCAGACTTTCCCCCCGTAGAGGCACCGGACGAGGCCGGCGACACGTTTGAAGCGAACGCGTCGTTGAAGGCGCTTTTCTACGCCCGCCACACGGGCTGCATCGCGCTCGCCGACGACTCCGGGCTGGAAGTTGACGCGCTCGGCGGCCGCCCGGGTATACATTCCGCCCACTTCGCCGGCCCGCAGCGCGACGACCGCGCCAACAACGCCCTGCTGGTGCAGCAACTGGCCGGCGTGCCCGAAGCCCGCCGCACGGCCCGTTTCCGATGCGCCGTCGCCATCGCCTCAGCGGATCGCGTCATCGGCGTCGTCTGCGGCACGGTCGAAGGCCGGATCATCGACGAGCCGCGCGGCACCAACGGCTTCGGCTACGATCCACACTTTTTCGTGCCCGAGTTCGGCATGACCACGGCCGAAATGCCGCCGGAGCAGAAGAACGCCGTCAGCCATCGCGGCCGGGCGCTGCGCGCGGCGATTCCCATGCTGCAAGACCTTCGACCTCAGCAACGAGAGCCGGCAGCAGCGCCCGATCTGGAATGACAGGCGGGTGGCACGGTCTCGTCTTTGAGGCCGTGGTGGGCAGGCGTGTCGCACGGTCTCCTCTTCGAGAGCCGGCAGCACCGACCGATCTGGAATGGCTTCCCGACGGCCGGTACAATGATCGCTCAGCGCCGAGGTGCGTGATCCTCGGGCGTTCCTGCGTGACACCTTGCAACAGGGGGAGCTTCCATGTCTTATCGAGGCCACATGCGTTCGGTCGGTATCGGTGTTGCACTGTCGCTGGCTGGCATCATTTCCACAAACCCGCTCGCCCGCGCGGAGACGATCTCGTTCGAGGAGTTTCCCGCAGCCAACTGCAACTGCAACTTTCTGGCGGAGGAGTATGCCGATCTCGGGATTCACTTCCAGACCGTGGATGACGGCTCTACGTGGGACGGCATTTCAAACGGAGATCCCGGTGGATGGGCGCTGGAAGGAACCAACGGTCCTACGTTCCTCGGCTTCAATGGCGCCAGCTACTCGCTCGGTTGCACCTTCGACAACATCGTGAGCGATCTGCAAATGGACGTCGCTCGCTCGGCCGGCTCCATCGACGGAGTATTCGTGCTGGAGGGCCTGCGTGACGGCGAGGTCGTCGAGACTGTTCGCGTCACCCTGGGCGGCATCAACCAGTGGTCAACCGCACGGCTGACGGAGGCCGTCGACGGGGCTCGCTGGACGGGCGAGGGCAGCAGCTTTCATCCTTTCGGCGTCGACAACGTCCAGTGGACGCCCGGCGGCGGCGCCTGCGGCGACCGGGCGAAGCTCAAGATCAAGTGCAAGAAGTCCGGCACGCTGGTGCCCGCCAAGCTCAAAAAGGCCGACCCCGGCGTCCGCGTCCGCTTCACCATCGACGGCCGCGAGTCGATCGACGCCCAGACGAACAACAAGGGCGTCGCCAAGACGAAGTTCACCAACCAGCCGGAGGGATCGCACGAGGTGACCGTATGCGATCTGTCGGCGCAGTGCAGCGGGTAGGCGAATCGGCGGCAACGGACGTGGCACGCGCAGCTTGCCCGTGATGGCGATTCGGCTTAACACCGGCACTCACCGGGTTGGCCGTTACCCCCTCCACAGGCTAAACTGCCCGTTCCGGCTGCGCGCCGCTCGCCCGGCGATGCTTGCGTCGGCCACGCGACGCACGCAGCCGTGGCGTTTCATTCATTCCAAAGCCGGCCCGACCCGCCGGCCTATTCAGGAATTCCGCCATGATCGACAAAGTCATCGCCCACATCGACGCCAACAAAGACGCCTACGTCAACCGCCTCAAAGAGTTCCTGGCGATCCAGTCCATCTCCACCGACCCGGCCCACGCCGGCGAGGTGCGCAAGGCCGGCGTGTGGGTCCACAAGCTGCTGGCCGGCTGCGGGATCAAGTCTGAACTGGTCGACACCCCGCGGCACCCCGCCGTGATCGCCGAGGGCGGCCCGGCCGCTGGACCGGCCGTGCTCATCTACGGCCACTACGACGTGCAGCCCACCGGGGATCTCTCGCTGTGGCACAGCAAGCCGTTCGAGCCGACCGTCAAAGACGGCAACATCGTCGCCCGCGGCGCCGCCGATGACAAAGGGCAGGTGCTCGTCCATCTGCTCGCGGCCGAGGCATGGATGAAGGTCGCGGGCAAGCTCCCGGCACACGTGAAGTTTCTCATCGAAGGCGAGGAGGAGATCAGCTCGCCCAACCTGGAGGACGTGATCCGCAAAAACAAGGACCGCCTCGCCTGCGACTACATCGCCCTCTCCGACACGTCGAAGCTCAACGCCGAGACGCCCGCCATCACCTACGGCACCAAGGGACTGGTCTACAAAGAGGTCATCTGCACCGGCCCAAAGCAGGATCTCCACAGCGGTGCATTCGGCGGCACGGTCTCCAACCCCGGCAACGCGGTCGCGGCCCTGATCGCCGCCATGCACGACGCCGATCGCCGCGTCGCCATCCCCGGCTTCTACGACGACGTCCACGACTTAAGCGACGCGGAAAAAAAGCAGCTTATGGCGCTACCGTTCGACGAAGCCAAGTACAAGACGACGCTGGGCGTCGCGGAACTCGCCGGCGAGCGCGGATACGTGACGCAGCTTCGCAAATGGGTGCGGCCGACCTGCGACGTCAACGGCATGTTCGGCGGCTTCACCGGCCCCGGCGCGTCGACGATCGTACCCGCCAAGATGACGGTAAAGGTCTCCATGCGGCTGGTGCCCGATCAGAACCCCGAAAAGATCTCGGCCGCGTTCGACAAGTTCGTCCGTGACAACGCCCCCCCCGGCATCAAGGTCGAGATTCTGAACCACGGCCGCTGCGGCGCGTACGTCGCCAACCTGGATTCACCCGGTATGAGAGCAGCCGCGGCCGCGGTCGAAGCGGCCTATGGCAAAAAGCCCGTGTTCATGCGCGAGGGCGGGTCGCTCCCCATCCTGCCGATGTTCAAACAGGTGCTCGGCGCCGACTCGATCATGATGGGCTTCTGCGATCCCAACTGCAACCTGCACGGCCCCAACGAGTGGCTGGCGCTGGATGATTTTCATAAGGGCATCAAGGCGGCGGCGCATTTCATGGATAAGCTGGCGGGAGCGAAGTGAGAGGCCGTCGGGCGGAATCAAATCGTGGCCTCCCACAAGACGGCCGGGGCTGGTGAATCTCGCGACCGGAAGCGCGCACGGAACCAACGCTGCTCGCGTGATCGCGCGAGACTGCATGGCGACAACGCGGCGACTCGCCAGCTCGCGCTGAAGCGGGCATAATGCTCCAGGCGCCGGTGAGGCGAGTCCCGGCGCGATGCACAGCGGAGGAGCAACATGATCGCACCCCCCTGCCGTCAGCCGGTTCGTGAGCGGATCGTCGTCGCGGGTATCGCGCTTGCGACCCTGCTGGCATCGACTCACGCGCTCGCCGGCTCGCGGCTCACGTCGATCGTCGTGGCCGATGGGTTTGATTCGCCCCTGTTCCTGACGGCGCCGCCGGGCGACGCATCGCGGCTGTTCGTCGTGGAACGCAGCGGACGCATCCGGATCATCCGCGACGGCGCCGTCGTGCCGCGACCGTTCCTGGACATCTCGCAGCGCGTCTCAACGGACGGCGAGCGGGGACTCCTCGGTCTGGCCTTCCACCCCGACGTCGCCGACAACGGTTATCTCTTCGTCAACTACACCCGAGTAGGCGACGGCGCCACGATGATCGAGCGATCTCGGATGTCGCCCGATGACCCGGACATTGCGGACCCGGACAGCGCCGACCCGGTGCTCATCGTTCCGCAGCCGGCGCGCAATCACAACGCCGGCTGGCTGGGCTTCGGGACGGACGGACTGCTCTATCTACCCCTGGGCGACGGCGGCGACGCGAACGGGCGGGAGCAGATTCAGGATCCCGAGTTCCTGCTGGGAAAGATTCTGCGCCTCGACGTCGACTCGGATGACTTTCCTTCCGACCCCCTGCGCAATTACGCCGTCCCGCCCGACAACCCCTATGTGAACCGTCCCGGCCGTGACGAGGTCTGGGCCGTCGGACTCCGGAACCCCTACCGGTGCAGCTTCGACCGCCTGACCCACGAACTCTACATCGCCGACGTCGGCGGATCGCAGCGTGAGGAGATCAACGTTCAGCCCGCGGCTGTCCCCGGGGCGCGTAACTACGGCTGGCCCTGCCTGGAAGGGACGCTCTGCCACGACCGGCCGTTCTGCCCGCCCTGCGACGACGGCCGATTCACCCCGCCGATCCACGAATACGCGCGCGACATTCCCGGCTGCACCGGCGCCGTCATCGGCGGCTACGTCTACCGGGGTGCGGCAATTCCGGCGTTACAGGGCACATACCTCTTCGCCGACGTCTGCGGGCGCGTGTGGTCGCTGCGGCATGACGACGGCCGGATCAGCGACTTCGCGGAGCGCACCGACGAGTTGCAGCCGTTTCCCAGGGGCGAACTGGGCCACGTGTACTCCTTCGGCGAGGATGCCGCGGGCGAAGTCTACATCTGCGACCGTAGCGGCCAATTGCTGAAGATCGTGGAAGTGGGCGAGCGCTGCGACGACGTATCGAAGTTCAAAGCGCGGTGCGGCAGGGAAAACAGGTTGACCGCCCGGCTCCGATTCGTCGACCGGCGACATTCCGGCCTACCCGTCACGCTGGCGATCGACGGCGAGCCGCGCGAGGTCGAAATCCGCGGTCGCAAGGCAAGGCTCACCCACGCCAGCGAGCGCGGCGACCACCTGATCTCGCTGGAGTCGCCGCAATACTGCAAGGCGCCGGTTGAAGTAACGTGCGCGCAATGAGCAAAAGTGAGTAAGGTGTTAAGGGAGGAGGTGCGACGCATCCCGTATGCGACAGCGCCGGACTCAGACGGCAGAGACTTGACGCTAAAGCTGCTTACTTCGTCCGCCGGATCGTCTCGATCTGCACGAAATCGTAGTGCCGACCCTGATCCATGCCCGGGCATTTTCGCTTCGCCCGATCCCAGGCGTCGCGGCTGCGGAGCAGTTCCGTCCAGAAGGGCCACGTCCGGCACTGCACCGGCCGCACCGAGTAGATCCTGCACCCGGTCGTGCCGTCCCCGCGTCGCTCCAGGAAGATGCAGTCGCCGTCAGGCTTTTCCGTCAGGCTGTAGCGGAACCCCACCCGGCGCAGATGCCGCTCGTCCAGCCAGCCGTCGCTGCGCCCGAGGAACTTCGAGATGGCGGCGATCTCCGCCTTGGTCGCCCAGACGAACCCCGGATCGCCGCTGCAACAGTTGCCGCACTGCGTGCAGGTGAAGTTGAGTCCGTCGGCGTACCAGCGCTCTTTGGCCATCGTGCTGCAAGCCACCTCTCGGGCCATCGGGTTGCGTCGCGCCCTCGCCGCTTCAACGGGCCTGCTCCCGGCAGCCCCGCACGACTCACAGGCGAATCGACGACCCGAGTTATGGGAGCCTATCGCCCGCCCGAGACCGCTTCAAGCATGAGCCGCCTTCGCGTCCACGGATGGGTTGCCTGGCAAGCACGGCGGGTGGCCTGACGCGTTTGCCGGGTGGCACGGTCTCGTCTTCGAGGCCGTGGTGAGCGCAGCAGGCGTGCAGCGCTCGGAAAAACAGCCGGGTGGCACGGTCTCGTCTTCGAGGCCGTGGTGAGCGCAGCAGGCGTGCAGCGCTCGGAAAAACGGCATTCCAGGATAACACGGCATTCCTCCGGTCCGCCTCCGGCAAATGCCACCCGATTCACGCCCGGCGAACGCCCACCTTGAGCCACCCAAAGCGTCACGCACCGTCCACGGATTATCGCACGGTGCGGGCCGCGGCCTCAGTCCACTGCGCACACAGTCGATGACAGATGGGGAACCAGCGCAGCCGGGCGGACGGTTCGCCCGCTAGCACGCGCCGCCTGTACGCGCGGCCGGGATTCGCACGCCGATGTCGCAACGCACCATCGTCTGGGTCGCGATTTTCACCGTCATCGGCATGATGTTCTGGCGGTTGCCGCAGTTCATGGCCGACGAGGACGCCGTCCACAAGACCTACCGCGTCCTGCTCGAAACCAACGCCCTCATCAAGCAGCAATACGTCCACGACGCTCGCGACGCCGATCTCGCCGAGGGCGCCGTCCGCGGAATGCTGCGCCGACTGGACCCCTACTGCGCCTACATCACGGCCGATCAGCGCGACTGGCTCGACCGTCACACGCACGGAGAATACGTCGGCATCGGCGTCGAAGTCGGCATGCGCTTCGGCGAGCCGACCATCATTGCCCCCATTGACGACAGCCCGGCGGATCGCGCGGGGCTGCAGACCGGCGACGTCATCGTCACCATCGACGGGCGGGACGCGCTCTCGATGAGCCTGCTGGAGATCGACAAGCTGATGGTCGGGCAGCGCCGCACCGACGTCGCGCTGGGCATCCGCCGCGCGGGCGAGAGCGAAGCGCGCCGCTTCGTCATTCCGCGCGGACCCGTCAGCATCCGCACGGTCCGCGGCTGGGAATCGGGCGACGGCCACGCGACGCACGTTCTCGACGACGCCGGGCGGGTGGTGTACTTGCGCATCACCGACTTCAACGAGATCACGATGCGGGATTTTGACGCCGTCCTGCACCAGTTCGCCGACGCCGAGGCGCTTGTGCTCGATTTGCGCGCCAACCCGGGCGGGCTGATGCTTCCGGCCGTGCAACTGGTCGACCGGTTCGTCGGGGCCGGCCCGATCCTGCAGACCATCACCCGGCGGCGCGTCCTGACGTCTTACGACGCCACCCCCGCGGACACCGACGCCCACACGCGGCTGGCGGTGCTCATTGACGGCGGTTCGGCGAGTTCAGCCGAGATCGTGGCCGGATCGCTCCAGGCCCATCGGCGCGCCGTCGTCGTCGGAGCGCGATCGTTCGGCAAGGGAAGCGTTCAACAGCTCATTCCGCTCTCCGACGGTCGCTCGGCCGTGAAGTTGACGGTTGCGTATTACTGCCTGCCCAACGGCCGCGTGATCCACCGCACAGCCGACAACGAGCGCACGCTCGACTGGGGCATCCTTCCCGACGTGGAAGTCAGACAGGATGCCCCGCCGGGCCTTCAGCGGTCGCACCGGCGCCCGATGGACGACCCCGCCATACGAACGGCGTTCCTGTTGCTCAGCAGAGGGCCTGCCGAGCAGTAGCCGCCCGGTCCTCCGGTGAATGTGGCACTATGTGAAGCAAGCTTTCAGGCCGTCATTCCGCCGACAGGCAGCCGGCCGTTAGTCTCGGACAGTGGAACTTCTCGCCATTCTGCGCGCATCCTCCGTGTGGAGCGCGATTCCCTTCAGAACGAGGGGAGCGAGGGAGTAAGGGAGCGAGGGAGTAAGGGAAGAAAGACGGACTACAGTCCTTCCCTCTTCCCCTCACTCCCTTACTCCCTCGCTCCCTCACTCCCTCGGTTCACTCTCTGCTTGCGGCCGTCGGCCGCTTAGGTCGATTCGTCCTCTTCATCCTCGTCGAGGTAGGCCCGTTTCCAGTCGTCGGCGGATTCGACGTCCTCGATCTCCCGCTCAATGTGCTTGAACATCTTCTCCTGCATCGGCGCCAGCCGCCGGTACATCTCCAGCGTGGCTTCGTAGTAGCGGACCATCGTTTCGAGCTGGACGTACTGCCATTTCTGCAGGCACTCCGGCTCCTTGATGGTGGAGAACGGGTTGCACGTCAGCTTCGGCCGCCCGTCCGCGCCGCGGCGATAGAACTCGCACGTTTCGCACTGGATCATGAAGCTCGCCTCGTCCCGGTCCGGTTCACCACCCGTCGTCCAACGCCGCATCGGACTTCAAAAGTCCCGCGATCATCTCCAGGATCGCCCGCTCGCGACGCTTGTCGCGACCGACCGAACGCCACATCGTGTTCTGCTCGCGCGTCGTAGCCCCGTCACGGTCAATGGGCGTGTCGGACGGCACGTCCGTGATCCCGTGCTCAGCCGCGTGAAATCGCCCGGCGTCGGTGGCCCGTTCCTGAATTTCCACGCGGCAATAGGCGGTCGTCGCGTCGCCGGTGCGTCGAACCTGCGTCGTCGCCCGGCAGCGGCGGTCATCGGCCCACATCGCACTTCCGACTTCGGTCGACAGGCTGTCGTCGGACAGCTCCATCGGATAGCTCACAACCTCTTCGGCGCCGCTGTTGCGACGATCGATCTCGAAGCCCTGCTCGGCCATCGACAGGGCGGCCAGATTCAAGATGACGGCAGGCTCGGCACCCGGGAAGCGCTGAACCGTTGCGGTCAGCGCGGACGGACCTCCGTCCGAGGCACACCCGCAGACGGCCGTCACCGCGATCCCGGCTGCCGCGACGAGGTTGAGGCTTCTTGGATTCATCGTCCGCTATTATCATGCGCCGCGTACCAACGTGCAAACTCGACCGGACAGCCCAGGATCCCCGACGCTCCCAGACGCACCCGCGCGGCCGGCCACTGCACAGGACGACCCCACGCAAAGCACACGTCCCGCCGACCGAACTCGGGCGCGCGTCGCCCGCGTGATCAACGCGGCAGCGCCCGGAGCGGGGCTTGTTCTGCTCGGCCGTGACGGGCTTGGCTGCATGACCGCCGCGCTCTTTCTGCTGCTGACGTTGACGGGTGCGGGACTGACGCTCTACCTCCCGGCCGCGGCGCCCGGGTGGGTCGGGCGCGGGGCGCTGGCCGGCGCGGCGGGTGTGTGGCTGGCGGCACAGTGGCTTGTTCAGAAACGCATCCGCATCGCCTACGGACCGGACGCAGCGCCGGAACTTGCCCTGCTGCGCGAGCGCAGCGCGGACGCCCTCGCGACCGGGCGGCTGGACGAGGCCCGTCAATGGCTCGATGTCGCCCTGGCAGTCCGTGACGACGATCCGCTCGTCTGGCGCGAACGCGCCGTCGTGCTGACGCGCACGGGCGATCTGGAATCGGCCCGGCGCGCATGGCGTCACACACACCGCCTCAGCAACGACCCGGACCTCCGCGACGAAGCATCCGAGGCCATGGCCGCGCTCACGGGCCGCTGAAAGCCGGCTCACGTGATCTGTCGCATCGTCTTCCAGCCGGCGGGCGCCCTGGACGCTATCGCTCTCGGATCAGCAGCCGATCCGGCACGGCCAGCCGCCGTCGCGCGTCAGCCGTCTCCCGCAGAAACCGCTGCGCGTCGGTGTAGTAGCCCGCGGTAGGCGCCAGGCCGGGCACCTGCGCCGTCCAGTACCGGTTGAACGCATACATGCAGCACTCGCGGATGTACTTGGACACCATCCCGGCGAGCGCCGTCGCCAGGCACACGCCCTCTCCACCGGTACAGAACTCCAGCCGCCGCACCCGCCCGCGCTCGCGCAACGTATAGCGGCTCCGTTCTTCGCACTCTTCGTCGATCTGAAGCGCGTATTCCGGGAAGGACCGCATCAGCGCGTCGCGATAGTGCATTCGCCCGCCGAGCCGATCGCACACCAATCGCACGTCGCGATCGCGCGCGAGGCCAAACGTTGCGGCAATCAGACGGAAGACGGCGTCAAGCTCAACCGACGCCTTGTTGCGTGCTCGTTCGACGAGATGATTGAACTCGCCAACATCGAGAATCTCGCACTGGATCGCCTCGATCGCCACGCGCTGCACGTCGAGTTCGCGTCGGAAAGGCGTCACGCGTGTGCCGATGTCGCCGGTCTGCGGATCGAGCGGCAGTTGGAAGTCTCCCTGATACCACGACAACGCCTCGATCCGGCTCCACGATCCGGGCGACACCGCATCAAGCAACCCCCGCCACGAACGGACGGCACAGCCCGACGCTTCAAATGCCGCCAGCACCGGCCGTTCAAGCACCGCCAGCGAGCGCTGCCGCCCGAAGAGCTTTTTGCTGTCGTCTATGACGAGGCGTCGACCACGGTGCGGCGCCTTTGATACACAGCCGCGCAAGCGCTCCCACAGGCAGCCATCGACCGCGGCCGCCGGCACGCAAAGCGACACCGCGCCGACCACCAGCGGCCCCAGCGTGGGCCCCAGGCCCGCTTCGTCGATGCCGCAGACGACGGCCGTGCGTTCGCGCGGTTGATTCATGGTTGGGATATGGTGCGGGCCGGCGAACGGGCGTCAAGGCTGCCATTGTGCATTTGCACTATGTCTTTTCTTGACGAGGACTTGACGCAGCCTTCACGAATGTGCAAAATGGCCACTCAGGATTTGTCTGCCGCCACATGGTGGGCCAATTCAGAGCCGCAGGTGCATTTCGCGGCGGCAGGTGGCGGCATACGGAGCCGGTCGTTTCATGGCCTCGGAGCTGTCTCGGGAAATCACGTCCCTTACGGAGATTGAACATGCATGGTGCGTTGCGAGTTCGCGGGAATCGCCTCACGCGCGGGTTCACGCTGATCGAGTTGCTGGTGGTGATCGCCATCATCGCCCTCCTGATTTCCATCCTGCTGCCGTCTCTCCAGAAGGCGCGGAACCAGGCGAAGCGCAGCGTCTGCATGTCCAACATGAAGGGCATCTGCACCGCCAGTCGCATCTACGCCGCTGAGGACGAGGGTGGCTGGGCGATCCCGATTCACCCGCTCAACTTCAACCAGGATCCGGACGCGCCGACTTACATCGGCGCCTACGAATGGGGCGGCAAGGCCGGCACAGGTCAGATCAACTTCTGCGGCGGCGGCAACAACCCGATCAGCAGCAAGTTCGGCACCAAGTGCGGGTTCGGTCCCGCCTCCCGCCCGCTGAACAAGATCATCTACAAGTTCGACTTCGCCGACTACCAGTTCGACACGCCGGAAAAGCAGATGCGTGACACGCGGCTGGACCTGAAGGACTTCGCCTGCCCGGGCGACGACGGCCCGCCGCGCGGCGGCCACTGCCAGGAGTGGGTGGACGATCAGTTCACCACGTCGTTCGACTGGTTCGGCAACAGCTACGCCTCCAACGTGTTCCTGACGGGTCTGAATAACGGATCGGCCGAACTCAAGAGCAACTCGCCCTACCTGCGCCCGGCGTCCCGCGTTCCGAACGCGGCCCGCACGCTTTACTTCGAAGAGAACATCGGTCGCTGGGCCTGGGCCGCCCGTGAAGACGCTTGCGACTTTCTCACCGGCATCGACATCGGTCCGCTCAAGACGATGCGCGGCTGGCATCAGGATGACTGGACCTACGTTCGCGGCTTCGTCGACGCCCACGCGGCCTTCCAGAAGATTCTGATCGAGGGCACGCGCGACGCGGCCGGTTACTACCTCCACCACTACACGGAGCGGATGACCTTCGTACCCCTTGCCAATTACGAGTGTTTGAAGGGATCAACGGAAGGCTACATGCCGTGGTCGTTCTATCGCTGCATCATCATTCGCGGTAACGAGTGGCAGAAGGATACGCTCCCGGCACCGACCATCTGCACCGGCCTGAAGAACCAGGGCGGCGGTCGTCCGTCCTACGAGGGCTGTGTCAGCGAGTAAGCTCGCGGGGCGACGCGCCCCTTACTGAACCGTGATTTCCAGGGGCCGATGGCGGTGTGCCATCGGCCTTTTCTTTGGGATGCGCATCGGGTAGGCTGGTCACCCGGCGACGGGAGAGTGCGGGCGGCATCGCCCCCGCGGGCCGGCGCGGCGTTCACAGCGGGCGCCGCCGTCCCACGTCGCCCATCATCGGAATCGGCAGGCGGGTATGACGGCACTGGCAATCAGCATCGCGGTGGAATGGGTTGTTCTGATGGTCGTCCTGCCCATCGCGCAGCGGTTGGCGGACTTCGCGCTGCCGGACCTCGTTGAGCGTTCGTGGAAGCTGCTTGTGATCATCGTCGCGAGCACGCTGGCGGCCATGTTTCTGGGCGCAATCAACCCACTGGTCGGCATGATCGCCAGCGTCGCCGTGTTCTGGATCGGTATGGTGAAGGTGTTCGACGTCGACATGTTCGGCGCCGTGATCATCGTCGTCATCCGTTGGCTGGTGAACTGGCTGCTGGTCGGGGCGCTGGTCGTAGCCCTGACGGCCTGACGCCGTGAGTCGCCTTTCCGGCCGAGATGACAGACCCCCGCCGGCTCGTCATCGCCCCGCACACGGCCCGCCGGGACGCCGGACGTGCGGATTCATTCCAGCGTCGCCACCCGGTCGGCCGATGACAAGATCGGCGTAGATCGGTTTTCGGGAACGATCTGGCCCCACGGGTTCTCTCCACTGCGGACGGCCGGGCCGCGGATTCGCGCCGGCCCCACGCAGTTCGACCGCGCCGCGGCGCCGTCATCCCCCGCCGGCCGATCGTCATGCTCTTTTCTTGACCGGTATCGGAGTCACGTTATGAAGCGTTCGGCATTGCTCGGGATGCTCTCGATCCTGTTCACCTTGCCCGCTCACGGCGAGATCCTCAAGGTGCCACGGCACTTCCCCACCATCCAGGCGGGCATCGACGCGGCCACAGACGGCGACGTCGTCGTCATTGCCGACGGGCAGTACACCGGCGACGGCAACCGCGACATCAACTTCCGCGGCAAGGCGATCACCGTCCGCAGCAAGAACGGGCCGGAAGGCTGCATCATCGACTGCGAGCGGCTCGGACGCGGGTTCCTGTTCGATCAGCATGGGACCGACGACGCTGTCCTGGCGGGCGTGACGATCATCCGCGGCTTCGCTCCGGACAAAGACCCGGTCGGCGGCGGCATCGCCGTCCGCCGCGGCAGCCCCCTGATCCGCGACTGCATCATCCGCGACTGTGACGCGGGGATTGCCGGCGGCGGCGTCATGGTCTCCAGTGGGGCGATGCTGCGAAACTGCGGCATCTTTGACAATCGCGCTGAATCAGCCGGCGGCGTCCTCGCGTCCGGCGCGCAGCTCATCAATTGCGTCATCTCGGGAAACGTCACCAATGACCTGGGCGGGGGCATCGCGGCCAGTTTCGGCGTCATCCGGGGATGCACGATCACGAACAACCAATCGACGGAGAATCTGGATGGCGGAGGGGGAATCTATGCTTCCTATGACCTGCTCGTAAAGGATTGTGTCATCGAGGGCAACTCGGCCAAGAACGGGGGCGGCATCTCCGTTTACTCGAACTGTGTCATCCGGGACTGTCGCATTGCCGACAACCGCGCGGAGAATACGGGCGGCGGGATCGTCGTCTCCTCCTACCCTGGCGTCACCGCGGTGGAAAACTGCAACATCACGGGCAACACGGCCCGCTCAGGAGCGGGGGTTACCGTGTGGAGCGTGGCGACGCTGACGAACTGTCAGATGACGAATAACACGGCCACCGAGTCGGGCGGGGCGGTCGCGATCTTCCGCGGATACTATGGCGGTGAGCCCACACCCATCGCGAACTGCACCTTCACGAACAACGCGGCTCCCGTCGGCGGCGCTGTCTTTGTCGGCGTGGATCGGCCGGCGTCGATCGTCAACTCGATTCTCTGGAACAACACGCCGGACGAGGTGGGCTTCGTGAATCTTGCTCCCGACGTGCGCTTCTGCGACGTCAAGGGCGGCTTCGAAGGCGAAGGCAACATCGACGCCGATCCGCTCTTCGTCGACGGCCCGCGCGGCGGATTCTACCTGAGCCAGATCCGCGCCGGGCAGGAAGTAGACAGCCCCTGCGTCGATGCCGGAACCGGTGAGGCGAAAGGCGGCGTGCTGGCGCAGACCACGACGCGGACGGATGAACGTAAAGACCGCCGCGAGGTGGACATGGGCTATCACCACCCGCGGCGATCGCGCTGAGCGCCACGGCAGCGATCGCGTTGAGCGCCACGACAGCCATCGCGACACCGGAATGCAAATCGAGACCTCTACAACCTTCGGCTCAAGGAGTATGAACCCATGAAAGCCGCGACATTTCTCTCCCTCGCCATGATGATCGCCACGTCGCCCGTGCTCGCCGACGTCATCAAGGTGCCGCAGCACTTCCCCACCATTCAGGCCGGAATCGACGTCGCGCAGGATGGCGACGTCGTCGTCATCGCCGACGGGCAGTACACCGGCCCCGGAAACCGGGACATCAACTTCCGCGGCAAGGCCATTACCGTCCGCAGCAAGAACGGCCCCGACGCCTGCATCATCGACTGCGAGCGGCTCGGTCGCGGGTTCATCTTCGATCAGGATGAGACCAACGCATCGGTGCTGGCGGGCGTGACGATCATGAACGGCGTGGCTCCGCCCGAGTACGACGCCGGCGGCGGGATCTTTGCCAGGGACGGGGCGCCGGTCATTCGCGACTGCGTCATCCGTGACTGCGAAGCGGGCGGAGCGGGGGCGGGGGGTGTATTCGCCGATCGGGGTACGGTCGTGCGGCACTGTCGCATCCAGAGCAACCGCGCCGTCGCCATCGGGGGCATTCTCTCGCTGGGGGCGCAGATCATCGACTGCACCGTCACAGGCAACGTCAGCGAAAACAACGACGGCGGCGGCATCTTCGCCATCGACGGCGTCATCCGCCGCTGCACGATCACGGACAACCACTCAACCGGCGGCCATTCCGGCGGCGGCATCTACGCGAACGGTGCATGGGTGGAGGATTGCATCATCACCGGCAACTCGGCCAGAAGCGGCGGCGGCATCTCCGTCTTCGGCCGAGCCATCGTGCGCGGCTGCCTCATCGCCGACAACCGGGCAGAATCCGGTGGAGGACTGGTGGATTCCTGGTGGGGCAGTTCGCTGGAGGTCGAAAACTGCACGTTCACCGGCAACACGGCCGACTCTGGCGCCGCGGCCAACCTGGACGGCAAAACCACGATGACGAACTGTCTGATCACGGCCAACGTCGCCACAAGGTCGACCGGCGGGGTCGCGGTCTCGTCCGAATCTGAGGCGCGTCTGGTGAACTGCACGATTACCGCCAACACCGGAACGGCCGGCGGGGGCATTTCGGCGGGCGACGATTCCGGCCTGACAGTTCTCAATTCGATCATCTGGCACAACGTGCCGCACGAGGTGAGCTTCGCAAGTGTTCCTCCTGAGATTCTCTTCTCGGATGTAAACGGCGGCTTCGAAGGCGAAGGCAACATCGACGCCGATCCGCTGTTCGTCGAAGGCCCGCGCGGCGGCTATTACCTCAGCCAGATCCGCGCCGGGCAGGAAGTAAACAGCCCCTGCGTCGACGCCGGTTCCGGCAAGGCCCAGGACGGCGCCCTGGAAAACACCACGACCCGCACGGACGAGCGTAAGGACCGCCGGATCATCGACATGGGGTATCACTATCCGCGGCGATGAACCGCCGGGCCACTCACAGCCGCGGGTCCACCGGTTCGCTCTCCAGCGCCAGCACGCCGAAGACGCACTCATGCACGCGACGAAGCGGCTCGCGGCGTACGAACCGTTCCAGCGCCTCGACGCCGAGGGCGAACTCCCGCAGCGCCAGCGATCGCTTGTGCTTGAGCCCGCGGCGGCGGAGGCGGTCGAGGTTTTCGGGCGCGAGATACTCGGGGCCGTAGATGATGCGCAGGTATTCCGGGCCGCGGCACTTCACCGCGGGCTGGAGCAGGCCCAGGCGCCCTCGGGCGATGAACTCGCGCGGCTTGACCACCATGCCTTCTCCGCCCCGCGACGTCATCTGCTCCCACCAGGCGACCGCGGCATCGCAGCTTGCCTCGTCCGTCAGCGCAACGGTGCGGTTGCGGGTGGCCATCAGGATCGGATCGTGTTCGGCCAGACGGGCGAGCGTGCTCATGTGCCAGACGTGATCCTTGTCGACGTGTAGCGCGCGTTCGCTCGCCAGCAGATGGAACGGCGCGAGCTTGAGATCGTCGAGCGACCCAACCTCCCAGCAGTATTGCCGGTACGCATCCGTGAAACGGGCCGCGGCCGCCTGTTTCGATTCGTACCGGGCGAGCAGGGCGTAGATTTCATCACCGCCGATGCGTTCGGCCGCGCCGGCCAGCGCCGGCACGGCTTCCGCCAGCGCCGCCCGCGCGGAACTTCCGACGGCCGCGTACTGCTCCTGAAGCAACACCTGCGCCTTGGCGGACCAGGGCATCAGCTCGCAGTCGAGGCATATCCATGACGTGTCGAACTCGTCCCACAGGCCCGCAGCCGTAATTGCCGCTCGCACACGCTCCAGAAACGCCGCTTCGAGATCGACGTCGTTGAAAAAACGACGTCCGGTTCGGGTGTAGACGATGCCGACCTCGCCGGACGTGATGCCGAACCGCGCCCGGGCCGCGTCCTCGTCCCGGCAGATGACCACCACCGCGCGGGAGCCCATGTGTTTTTCCTGGCACACCGCTTCCGCCACGCCGCGACTGCGATAGTAGTCGAAGGCTTCGGCGGGATGTTCGAGCAGGCCGGGTTGCTGAGACGTTTCGCAGGGCGACATCGTGGGCGGCAGGTAGATGAGCCAGCGCGGGTCGGCCGCGAAACGGCTCATCACTTCGAGGGCGGCCGTGGCGTTTTCCTCGCGGATGGTGACGTTACGCTGAAGCCGCGTATCGACGATCCGCTTGCCGGTCACGTCGGCCAGGTGCAGCATGTCGTCGTGCCGCTGCTGCGCCGTGAGCGCGGCGATCGAGCCGTCCGGCAAAAACGGCTTGGCAGGCTCCGCGTAAACCGCCCTGGCATCGACGGACACGCGCTCGCGCTCGGGGTATCGCAGCGCGGTGAGCTTGCCGCCGAAGACGCAGCCGGTGTCGATGCAGATCGTCCCGTTGAGCCAGTCCGCCTCGGGAACCGGCGTGTGGCCGTAGACGACCATCGCGCGCCCGCGATACTCCGCCGCCCAGTTGTATCGCACCGGCAGTCCGAACTCGTCCGACTCGCCGGTCGTCTCACCGTACAGGCAGAACTCGCGCACCGCTCCCGAGCCGCGGCCCTGCATGTTCTCCTTCAGGCCGGCGTGGGCAACGACCAGCTTGCCGTCGTCGAGGACGTAGTGGCTGACCAGCGAGTCGATGAATTGCCGCACGTCCTCGATGAACTCCGGCGGCTCGGCGGCGAGTTGTTCCAGCGTCTCCGCCAGTCCGTGCGTGATCTGCACGTTCTTGCCGTTGAGCTTGCGCAGGAGCTTGATGTCGTGGTTGCCGGGGACGCACAGCGCCGTGCCGGCCTTTACCATGCTCATCACCAGGCGCAGCACCTGCGGCGACTTCGGGCCGCGATCGACCAGGTCGCCGAGGAAGACGGCCTTGCGGCCGGCGGGGTGAGCCATGTGACCCCGGAATTCAGCAGCGATTGGTGGCATGTGACTCGGTGAATCCGCGCGGGCTGAAGCCCGCGGCTCGCTGCCGGAGCCTGAAGCGACACGCCGGGCCACGTCGCCGCCGAATGCGTATTCCATCTCGGACAGGAGTTCGACCAGCTCATCGTAGCAGCCGTGAACGTCGCCGATGATGTCGAACGGGCCGTGCTCGTGCTTCTTGTTGTTCCACAGCGGCGTGCGTTCGATCGTGACCGCGTCGACGTCGGCTTCCGTCTCGAGAAGCCACGCATGGCGGAAGCCTTCGCGTTTGAGCCCTTTGCCGATTCGGCCAATACTGCGCCGCAGCGCCGCACGCTGGTTGCGAATCACGTGCGGCCCGAAGTCCCGGTCCGGCCGCGCGACGTTGCGATCCTGGCAGACCCGCTCGGGCAGATTCAGCACGATGGCGACCGGAAGGCAGTGATGCTCGCGGGCGAGTTGCACGTACTTGTGCCGATCCTCGGGGCGGACGTTGGTCGCGTCGATGACCGTAAGCAGCCCGTTCTTGAGCCGCTTGCCGGCGATGTAGTGCAGGACGTCGAACGCGTCCTGCGTCGCGGTCTGACTGTTCTCGTCGTCCGAAACAAGCCCGCGGCACGTGTCGGACGAGAGAACTTCCGTCGGCTTGAAGTGCCTGTGCGCGAACGACGACTTGCCGGCGCCGGAGGGGCCGACGAGGACGACGAGGGAGAGTTCGGGGAGGGTGAGCGTCATGGCTGTTTCGCGAACCGTTCGCGAAGCTCCTCCATCGCGTCGAACCGGCACTCCTGGGCCATCCAAGCGGGGACGGCGTCGATCTTGTCGAGAGCCTTGACCGCTCGGGCGCGACAGTTTCCGCAGGGCGAATGCTCGTACGCGAAGAGCATCAGACGCGCGGCTTCGCCTCCCGCCGGCTTCTCGAAGATATCGAGCAGGTCATGAATGATGCCATGCAGGTCGTCGGGGTCATCCGGCACGTGCAACGCCCCCTCGATGAGCCCTGCGTCGCCCGCCTCTAAGTTGGAAACGAAAAGCAACAGTGATTTCTCGAGCATCCCGTCTGGCGTCAAGCGGCGTAGCGCCAGTTCACGTACGCGTGGATCGGCGACGTCAGCGAGGACGATGTTCATCAGCCAGCGAACGTCACGGACCGGATGCTCCGCCAGTCGCAGCAGTTTATCAGTGAGGATCGGGATCCGGCGACGCCGGAACGCGAGCAGGTACTTGCACAGTCGGGGCGGGTGGTTTTCGTTGGCCAGCGCCTCGGCAACTGTCATCACATCTTCCTCAGACGCTCGCCGCCCCCACGAACGCAGCCAGCCGCCAATCGTCTCATCCGGCGCGGCCTGCACCCATTCGATGACGTCGGCAGCAGACCTCGACTCGATGGCCTGCATCCTTTGGTCAGCAAGGGCGTCGTCGAATCGAAAGGTCTCAATGAAGTTCCTGTAGAGACGGCGGGGGCGCGACCGCACGGCTCCGGGCTCCAGATCGGTATTCGCCGTCGACGGGTCGGAATCCGATTGTGACGAGATCGCGTCGAGGTAGCGCGCGATGTCCGGATCGTTCCACCGCACGGATCCAGGAGCCGGGCCGCCACTCCCGGTTGCGCCCGCTCGTCGAACTTCCACAGGGGCTGATCGTCCACCTGACGCGAAGCGTCCTCCGCGATCCACTGTCCGAGCTTCTGGCAGACGAAGATCAGCCCGTCGGCGCCATCGAGTTCGAGGATCTCAGCGCAGCCGATCAGGTCCATCGTCTCGCCGTTCGGGCGAAACGACTGATACAGCAATGCTCGCGCTGCGTCCTCGCCGCGTTTGGCCAGTTCCAGCATGACCCGACAGCGCTGGACGGCGTGCCAGAACCCCTCGTCCTCGTCGGGCGGCTGAGCTGCGGACTCAAGCAGCATAGGCGTCACAACATCCGTCACGCCCGCCGCGTCGATCAGCGCCAGCATCCACTCGGCGCGATTCCCCTCGCATTGCGCGTCATAGGCCAGACAGTGCATGCACGCATACACAACGGCATCAAGCCGGTCCGCGACGCCACAGTTGACCGCGTGTTGCCACGCCCGCCCATGCCCCGTCCGCAGCGCCGCCTCGAACCGCTCGATCGGCAGTGGAAGCGAGTAGGGCGGCGATGTAGTGGATGGGATCAAGTCGTCAGGCAACATGGGCGGCAATGGTGGCGAGCCCGTGATTCTCCACCTGGTGCTGAATCACCTTCGTTGAGACTTGGAAGTACTCGGCGAGTTCTACAACGTCCTCGTTCACCAGGTAACGTCTCGCCGGCAACCGTTTGACGATCGCGTCCGCGGGCGCGAGGAACTCGGCCGCAAATGCGCGACTCAACTGCTGGCGCTCGGTATGGGCGGCCGTCAGCAGCGTCCACGCGGCAGTTCCCGTGACGTATTCAGAGATCGCCCGTGCTACGAGGAATCGTCGAGACTCCTCCCGGCGCCTCGACGTTACGATGACCGCAGCATCCCCGAGGTTCATCAGACCATCTACGTTCATGGGAGCGCCCGGTAGCTCCTCGACCGGCGGTTCGTCGCAAAAGACCTCCCGAAGCCCTACTGGTGCATCGGAAAGCCCCCACAGGGCGCGCACGTCTCGCGCCAACTTGTAGCCCGCGTGCCAGGGAGGCGCTGCCGGGCCCGTCGAGTGCAGTTCGGCGCGAGCCGCCTCGAGCCTTTCCCTGCTGAAGGTGCGCGCCGGCTTACTCCTTGCCGCATCGATCCACGCGACGAGATCACCTGCTTCGCTCAGCGAGACCGCCCTCAGCGCGTCCTCCCTGAGATCCTCGGAGAGTTGACGAGTCGCATGGATCAACAATTCAGAATCCGCATCCGACAACTCATAGGGATCAACGCCGAGCCAGCCCGCCACAGTGCAGAACTCTCGTTCGTCGGGCGTCGCCCTGGACGCTTGCACGGCGTCCCATTCGGTTTGCAGCCATGTCTCGTTGATGTCATGGTCGCTGAGTCGCTCGCAGACGGCCTCTACGAAATCTGCAAGCGCTTCCTCAACCGCGAGCGCGGGAATGCGCTCATTTCCCGCGGTCAGATACCGTATGTTCGCATGGGTGTGCTCACGCGACCTCCAGGTGAGGAGTGTGTTTGACCCTTCAACCGAAAGCGCCAAATCCGGATAGACGTAGCCGTATCCGGCGGATTTCATCGAGTGTCGCTGATCAAAAGACTCCCGGCCCAGGATCGCCGACTCACTTGTCAGGAACCACCAGTTCCCAACAATCCATTCCGCAAGGGGATAGAGCGGCACTTGAATGCGATGCGTCACGCTTCGCGATCGCTTGTGTTCGACCTCGGTCACTACGAAGTCACCGACTTTGATCAGTAACTGCGCGAGGGTCGCGTCCACTTCCGGCAGGTCGCCTCCGTCGGATTCCAACCACTCATGTTCGAAAGATAGTCTAGTCATGGCAGCCCCTCGACGGGCTCGTCGGCCAGCAGCGGGTAACCATGATAGTGTCCGCCGCCCCCGTGTAATGCCTCATACACTGTCTCGCCTTCCCGATACCACACCTGGCGGGGAAACTCACGATCCCAGACACCCGTGTGGCCCGCCTCGATGGCAGACCGAAGCCACTGCTCGATTTGCTGCTGGGAATGGGCAAGCTCGGACGGGCAAATGGATGCCGAGGGCCTGCTGCGGCGTCGAGGCATACCTGCGAAGCTGAGCATCGTCTTGTGATACGGGCTGCCGTCATAAATTGCACGCGCGGCCACGGTCGGCAGGTCGGCTTCCGGGGGCGCTTCCAAGACACGCCGCCACGTTCGGTTCTGTCGCTTCCGCCGCGACCGCTTCATCGTCACTTCTCCACTCGATCGAATTCTACTCAATCAGCCAGCGATATCACCCCCATCTGCGTCGGCGACCCCACAGTCGCATCCACCGGCCCCACCGGCAGGAACCGCACGCCGTAGCCGTGCTCCGATGCTACCCGCTGCGCCCACGCACGAAACTCCTCCCGCGTCCATTCGAACCGGTGGTCGCGGTGGCGGAACCGGCCGGCGGGCAGCGATTCCCACATCACGTTGTACTCGCGATTCGGCGTCGTGATAACGACCGTCCGCGGCCGGGCGAACTCGAAGATGGCCCGCTCGAAGGCTTGCAGGCGGGGCGGATCGAGGTGTTCGACCACTTCGACGCACGCGGCCGCGTCGAAGCCGGCCAGCCGCTCGTCCTGGTAGATCAGCGATCCGTGAATCAACCGGAGGCGCTCGCGCTGCATCTCGGGAACCCGGTCGAGATGGAGCTTCTCCGAAGCCCGCTCAAGCGCCCGGATCGATACGTCCATCCCGACGATGCGCGTGAACTGCCGCTCCTTTCGCAGATCGCGGAGCAGATTCCCTTCGCCGCAGCCCAGGTCGAGCACGCTGGCGGCTCCGCTGGCCTTGAGCGCCGCCATCACGGACCCCATCCGCTGCGCGTTCAGGCTCAGCGGCTTTTCGATCTGCTCTTCTTCGGCGTCGTGCGCCGCTTCCGCCGCGTCCGGATCAACGTCATCTTCGACGGCCAGTCGAGCCAAGGCGTCGCGGGCCAGGCTCTGTCGGTACTTCAGGTATCGGCGCGTGATCAGGCCCTTCTCGGGGTGGGCCGGCAGCCACGACCGCCCGCGGGAGAGGAGTTTTTCGACTTCTTCCTCCCCCACCCAGTAGTGCTTTTCGTTATCCAGCACGGGAATCAGCACGTAGAGATGCTGCAAGAGCATCTGAAGCGGAAGTTCGTGCTCAAGGGTCAGCGTGTAGTACGGCCCCTCGCCCCAGGACGCGAACTTCTCGTCCAGCGGATGCCGCGTCGCCGTCACTGAGTACCCGAGCGGCTCGAACAGCCGGTGCAGCAGATCCTCGCCGCGGCTGGGCACCACGGCGACCGTCGCCTTCAGCGGAATCGGCCGCTCGACGAGTTCCTGCCGCTCCTTGCTGCGCCCGTTCATGGCAGTCGAAAACAGTCGACTGAGCGCGACGCTCAAGAACGATGACGCAACGTAGGGGCGATCGTTGACGTACTGGTCCATCCCCCGGGCGCCGCGGCCCCGGACCAGGCCCACCGGATCCACGTCCAGAAGGACACACACGCGGCAGCGATCCTCATCAGCGACCGGGTAGAACAGGTGCGCCGTGCCGAAGCTCTGCTCGAAGGACTGCAACCCGGCCGGGTTCTTGTGCAGCAGGTAGCCCAGATCGGTGGCCGGCCGGTGGGTTGTCTCGATGGTCAGCAGCATGACGCCCGCCCGGTTATGATTAACGTACCGTTATCCGCCGCCAACCGTCTGGCCCGTTCGGAGATGAATCCATCGATAGCCGTCGTGACGATACCCGCGGCGGCCCCGCAGCGCGGCAACATGGCCCGCGCGATCGCACAGACTCGCGCCCGCCCCCTGTTTGCGATCATCTGCGGCGCCTCCGGAACTGAAACGACTACGGCAAGACAACAGGAATCCGCGAACGGCATCCGGCCCGGCCGGACAAGCCGCGCAGCCAATGGGCACAAATGCCCACATCGCCGGGGCGATCGCCGGTTCCCGCGCCGCCACGCCCCCCCACGCCGTACCGCGATCGTCGGACATCCCGCTCACCGAGCCCTGGACGGCTGTGACACCGGGGTCGATCGTATCGCGACCCGTCGGTTGACTCAAACGGACCAGGCGGGTAGCATCCACTGGTCGTCGCAGAGGTTTTCCCCACGCGCGCGCACACAAGCGCACGCGCGGCACGATTGTGGGGAGTGGCACGCATGGCACATCAATTCAATTGGAGCAGATCATGAAGACCGCGCGCGTGACGGTGTGGGCGTTGTTGTTCGTCCTGGTGGTTACGGCCGCGCGCGCCGAGGCGTCTCCGCAGGCGGAGGCGATCCGGCGCGGCATCGACTGGCTCCGCCTCCCCGGGCGGCAGTTGGATAACGGATCGTGGAGCGATCAGCCGGCGATCACGGCGGCGGCGGTCCTGGCCATGCTGAACTGGGGCTATGACGAAACCGACCCCGCCGTGCGCGACGGGATCCGGTACCTCGTCGGACAGATCAACCCGGACGGCAGCGTGGGAGATCAGAAGGGTCGCTATACCTACTGCACCTCGTTTGTGGTGCTCCCGCTGGCGGCGACGCGCAACGTCGCCCACAAACCGCACATCGAAAGGATGCGCGACTGGCTCGTTGCGTCGCAATGGGACGAGGACTGCCTGTTCGGCAGCCGCAACCCGAACGATTCGTACTACGGCGGATTCGGCTACGGCACCCCCGGCCGGCCCGACCTGTCCAACTCGCAGTGGGCCGTTATGGCCGTCGCCGTCGCGGACGAAGCGCTGGGACTCCACGCGAAGGACACATACGACAAGGCGCAGGTGTTTCTCGAGCGATGTCGCAAGACCGACCGGGGCAGCGGTTATACGCCCTCGAACCCCGACGCAACCCACACGATGACGGGAGCGTCCGTGTGGAGCTACAAGCTCTGCGGCATTGCGAACGAAGACGTCCGAGTCGACGAGGGGCTGAAATGGCTGGCGGACCTCTTCAGCGTCTCCGGCACGGAGACGTCGGGCGCTCGCAACAAGTATTACTACGCCATCACGTTCGCCAAGGCGATGGTGCTGAGCCACAAGACCAAGCTCGGAACGCACGACTGGTACGCCGAACTGTCCAAATACCTCATCGGCCTCCAGACGCCGGACGGCAACTGGCCGGGCGGAGGCTGGCTGAGCGGACAGGAAGACCTGCAACTGACGACCTGCTTTGCCATTCTGGCCCTGCAGACGCGCACGCTGTCGCCCGAGGATCTGCGCCTGATCATTTCTCTTGACGCGGACGCCGATTTGCACGTGTACGACCGCCTCGGCCGACACGTCGGCCTCGACTACGAAAAGCAATCCATCGAGGAAGGAATCCCCGAAGCGACCTTCAGGATTTTTGATCGCGACGGAAACGAAGTTCCCTATGAAGGGTACAACCCTGAGCCCGGCTGGCGTCAGGTGGTTTCGCTGCCACAGGTCGAAGCCGGCGGATATCGCATCGATATCATGGGCTACGGCCGCAGCGTGCTGGACCTCACCGTCAACGGTTTCCACAACGACAACGTGGTGGCCGAGAGGATGTTCAGCGGCGTGATCGACCCGGGCGACCGACTGGCCACCTTCTTCACCGCCGCTGCCATTCACGGGCCGCTCACGCTGTTCTTCGAGGAGCTGGGGCCGAAACCGATCCTCGACGTCCAGCCGCGCGAAGTCGTCGCGGTCGTCGAATCATCGGAAAGGGTCGCTGTGCCGTTTTCGGTCCACGAGGTGGGCGCGGAAATGTCGCTTCACGGGGTAGGGTTTTTCGCCACGGACATGGAAGGCATCGGCGGCGCCATCCCGGCCGACACCATCGTCTTTGACACCAGCGACGACTTCGACCTGGCGCCCGGCGAGGGCCGGATCGTCACCGCCTACATCCGAATGCCCGTCCGGCCCAGAACCCCCTATCGAGGATCGTTCGTCGTCGAGTCGAGCGACGGCGGCGCCCGGGCCATCAGCGTGGTGCTCACCAGCGACGAGGACCAGGATCGGGACGGCCTGCTCGACGCCGTAGACAACTGTGACACCGTCGCCAACCCCGATCAACTCGATGGCGACGACGATGCCGTGGGCGACGCGTGTGATAATTGTCCGAACGTGTTCAATCCGTCACAGGCGGATACGGATGGAGACGGCGCGGGGGACGCGTGCGACGTGTGTCCCGAGTCCGACAACCCGTTCGACACCGACGAAGACGGCGTGGGCGATGCCTGCGACAACTGCCCGAGCGTTCCCAACGACGCTCAGGACGACACCGACGAAGACGGGATCGGCGACACCTGTGACAACTGCCCACAGAGCGAGAATCCGGACCAGGACGACCGGGACGCCGATGGCCTGGGAGATGCATGCGATAACTGCCCCGCACGGGCCAATGTCGACCAGGAGGACGAAGACGACGACGGAGCAGGCGACGCGTGTGACAACTGTTTGGAGTTGGCCAATCCGTCGCAGCAGGATACCGACTTCGACCTGCTGGG
>CAZYLK010000065.1:0-28511 GCA_964648365.1 uncultured Phycisphaeraceae bacterium | reverse complement strand
TGATCATGTTCTTGACGTAGTCGGCGTGGCCCGGGCAGTCGACGTGGGCGTAGTGCCGGTTGGGCGACTCATACTCCACGTGCGAGGTGGCGATGGTCAGAATCTTGGTCGGGTCGCGGCGGCCCTGCGATTCGGACGCCTTGGCCACGTCGTCGTAGCTGCGGAACGTCGCCAGACCCTTGGCGGCCTGCGTCGCGGTGATCGCCGCGGTCAGCGTGGTCTTGCCGTGGTCCACGTGGCCGATCGTCCCCACGTTCACGTGGGGCTTGGTACGTGCAAAATTCTCTTTCGCCATGTGCGTTTATTCCTCCAAGCTCGATCCGGGGTCCATCACGAATCGCGGCAGGGTATCCTTCCACTCGACTCCGCCGACGTCAGGCACGCATCGCCCGCGGCGTCGTCACCGCCTCGCGCCACGAGAATGACGACGCGCTGCTGGACCGTCAAAACTTATCCACAATCGGCCGCCCCACGGCGGCGCCGTGCAAAGCTGCTGATGGGGGTTGAACCCATGACCTCGTCCTTACCAAGGACGCGCTCTACCACTGAGCTACAGCAGCGGAAGCCATCCGCGCACGCCCGCCTTGCGAGCGGCCGGCGCGGAAACGACACATTCCGCCGCCTTTTACCGCGCCGTCGTCGGAAGTAAAGCAAACTACAACGGCCGACCCAACCGGGGGCCGACCGTAGAGTCGGGTGAGTATACGGAGGGGCAATGGGTTGTCAATCGCAAAAAAGGGCCCGGAGAGACGCCGGCGAAGGCATGAGGCACGAAGGCACGGAGGCGTGGGAAAATCGGGCCAGCGCCTGAAAGGTGGGACCAGCACCATCGAGCCCCGGCTTTCTGGTCGGGAGTCCAGCCGGCAGCGGGGAGGGAAGGGGCGGTCATCAACCCCGGAGGCTAGGCCGCGCACCCGTGTTCTCGGGGCTCGCCATCGCTGTCTCCCCTTCGTGCCTTCGTGCCCCCGTCCCTCCGTGCCTCCGTGCCTTCCCCTCAGTATTTTTCCGACCGCGCCAGATCGAACCCCTCATGCTCCGGATTCTCAGCGACGCGGCGGTATTCCGCCCGGCAGGCGTAGCAGACCGTCACCCGGCCGACGATGACGTAGAGCAGCAGGTCCACCACCACGGCCGCGGCCAGGACGCCCCAAGACAGCCAGATGTCCGACTTGAAGGTCGCGATGCTCGCGATCGCGGCCGCCACGACGACGACGACGCCCAGTTTCTGCGGAAAATCCTTGCGGACGAACATCTCCCGGCAGCCGCAGATGGGGCATGCGTCCACGCGCTGCTCCCGCACCACGGCGTCCGAAAGGCGAACCGCATGTCTTACGTGGCACCGCGGGCACTCGATCCCCGGCCCGCCCTCGCCAGTCGGGCTGTCGGCGCAGCCTTCAAGCGGCTCCAGCTCGATCAGCGCGACGCAGCCTTCCGTAGGGCAGTTGAACCTGACTTGCATGACCGTAACCCGTTATCCTGCAAAACACTAAGAACGATACGCTCAGATCGGCCACCCCGTGATCCCCGTCAGGTAGTAGCCGGCCAGCTCGCCCATGTAGACGAAAACGGAGGCGAAGTAGAGGATCCCGGTCGCCGATTGCGTATTCCGCCATTTGAGCGTTCCGAGCACCAGGTACGCAAACACGCCCACCGCCAGCAGGCCGACCAGCACGCGGAACGTCCAAGCGATCCAGTCTGTCAGGAGGAACGGATTCGCGCCCAGACCTCCGGACATCCACAGCCCGCCGACGCCCAGTCCGGCCGTGATCGCGCGGACGATGACCGCCCCCATGAACAGACGGCTCAGGCGTCGCAGCGGGGCAATCGTCATCGTGGTGGCGGTCAGATAGGCATGGCCGAGCAACCAGGTCGCGGTCACCGTGCCCAGCAAGCCGGCCGCACTGAGGTGCGCCAGCGCCAGGACGATCAGCCGCGACGGCGTTCCGACGGAGGCGGGCTGGGCGGCGGCAAACAGCGACGACGCCGCCGCGACGCCGCACAACCCCCCGGCCGCGCAAAGCCAGCGCCACGGAAGCGGCGCGGTCGAGATTCTCGGCGCCGCGAAGAGCAGCGCCGCGGAGATCGTACCGCTGGCCCCCCCCAGAATCCGCGGCCAGAGCGGTATCGAGCCGGGCCAGCGAAATGCCGCCGCCAAAGTCGCAGCCAGGAGCACCGTCGAGAGAATGGCGATCAGGCGAAGGTATCGCCACGAGACCTGCTCGATCCGGGTCACCGCCAAGGCCAGCAGGATGCCGCCGGCGGTCAGAAAAGCGAACGAGCCGATGCTCTCGGGCGTCATGGTCGTTGAATCCAGTGCCGCGGCCGTTCGATGAGTCTTGCCGAAAGGCCGATGGCGAGCGGCGGCGGTAGATCAAGGCCGCCGCGACGTCGCAGCGCCGTAACGCTGCAAGCCACGTCATACCCGCAAGCGGGCGACATTGCCACGCGCCCGGCCCCGGCCCGACGCCACAGTGCCAGCGAGTGCCGCCTGCGGATGATGACAGGCAGCCGATTCGAATCCGGCGTCCGATTTCAACTTGCCGCGGCTGCCCAGGATACGTACGATTTATTCGGACAAACCCGGTCCGCGCGCCCCGCTTGTCCGACGCCGTTGGCGCGCTGTGGGTACGTCACATGGTCACCCGATTACGTTCCCAAACAAGACTCCAGCCCCGGCCGTCGCTGGGGGCGATGCTCCACGCGGAGCCGCCCGCTGACGCGTCGCGGTTCGGATTCGTCAGGCAGTTGGCCCCGCGGCCGCGGCTGCGAACCTGGGCCGCCATGGTGTGCCTGCTGGCGATGGCGCCGACCGCGGCACGGGCGCAGGAGGGTGTCAGCCCCGAAGCACCCCCGGTACCGGCCGAGCAACCCGCGGCAGGCGCTGACACCAGGCCGGCGGGCGGCGACAACCAACCAGGCGGCATGGGCGTGATCATCCCGATCCGCACCGACATCAACGACGTGACGACGGAGAGCATCCAGCGCCGGATCGACGAAGCGCGGGCGGCGGGCGCCCGGGTCATCATCTTCGACATCCATACCCCCGGCGGATACGTGACCAGCGCGCTGGACATATCGCACGTCATCAAGAACACGCGCGACATCAAGACCGTTGCGTGGGTCAACACGCAGGCATACAGCGCCGGTGCACTGATCTCGGTGGCCTGCGACGAGATCGTCATGGCACACGCCTCCACGATCGGCGATTCGCAGGTCATCCTGTCAGGCCCGGAAGGCCCGACGGCAGTCAGCGAAGGACTGGCGCCCAAGGTCAACACGCCGATCCTGGCTGACTTCCGCGACTCGGCGAACACCAATGGCTACGACCCGCTGCTGTGCGAAGCATTCGTGCTTCCGGATCGCGAGGTCTGGTGGCTGGAGAACGTCACGACCGGTCAGCGTGAGTTCGTTACCCGTGATGAGAAGCTGGAACGGCTCGGCGGGCGGACCGGTTTGTTCACGTTGCCCAAGCTCACCGACGGAGAGGCCGAGTGGAAGCTGGTGGAGTCGTTCCCCGACATCGTGACGGGCGAGCCGATCAAGCTGCGCCAGCCGGTGGTTGCCGATTATGCCCTGCTCCAGATGTCGGCGAGCGAGGCGCATGCTTTCGGCTTCAACAAGGGGATTGCCGGTCAGGAGAGCGATCTCGCGCAACGCTACGGCCTCTCGTCGGTGGCCCGCGCCGAACTCAACTGGTCGGAAGAACTGACCATGTGGCTGACGTCGGCGTGGATCCGCGGCATACTCCTGGTGATTATGCTGCTGGCCGCGTACGTCGAGTTCCACACGCCCGGCGTGGGTCTGGCGGGCGGCGTTGCACTGGTCTGCCTGGCGATCTTCGCCGGAGCGCCGTACCTGACCGGTCTGGCCAATTCGTGGGAGATCATCGTCATCGGCCTGGGCATCGTCCTGCTGCTGATTGAGGCTTTCGTCGTTCCGGGCTTCGGCCTGGCCGGCATCAGCGGCATCGTCCTGCTGACGATCGGGCTGCTGGGGACGTTTGTCCCGGACGTGCCGGGGCGGACGTTTCCGATCGGATCGCCCGTGTCGTCGGGCATCTGGGCGTTCCTGCGGAACGGGCTGATGACGATGACACTCTCGGCCGCATTGTCGGTGGTGGGCATGTACGTCATGGGTCGATACCTTCCGGAGATGGAGTCGCTGCGCCGTTTCATTCCGCTGAATCCGACGCCGGAGGAAACGGCGCCCGCCGACGATTACCGCGGGACCATCCGCGTGGGCGACCTGGGCCGTTGTGAGACGCCGCTGCGGCCGGCCGGCAAGGCGCGCTTCGGCGACGTGCTGGCGGACGTGATCAGCCAGGCGGACTTCGTCGAGCGGGGCCAGCCGGTCGAGATCGTCGAACGGCACGGCAACGTCATCGTGGTGCGGGCCTGCACGCAGGCGTGATCGGCCCGGACGGCTCCGGGCGCGTATGGACGGCAGTCGCTATGGAACACGTCACCGTTACGGTTGTCCTGCTGCTGGGTGCGGTGGCCATCCTATTTGCCGAACTGTACATCCCGTCCGGCGGCATCCTGTTCCTGATGGCGCTCATCATGCTGGCGGGCTTTGTGTTCCGAATGTTCAGCTATTCCGAGTTTCTCGGATACAGTTCGCTGGTGGGTTGCATCGTCGGCCTTCCCAGCGGCATTGCGCTGGTGCTGCGCAATCTCGAACACCTGCCGATGAGCCACCGCATCATTCCACCCAACCCCCCGGCCCACGCGGGCGGCGCCCGCGAGGCTCATCCGGAACTCGCGGCGCTCGTCGATCGCTGCGGAACGGCGGTCACGCCGCTGCGGCCGGTGGGAATGTGCGAATTCGACGGGGCGCGCGTCCCGTGCGTGGCTGAATCAGGCTCGATTGAGTCCGGCGAACGCGTGGTGGCGCGGCGCGTACACATGAACGAACTGGTCGTGCGACCGCAGGCCGCACGATCCACGGTGGACCAACAGGAGGGCGCCGGCCGCATCGGCTGACGCACCGTTCCTCGACGAAAGGGAATCAGCGGAGATGATCGAACATCCGGTATTGATGCAGACCATGACCGCCGTGTTCTGGGGCGTGGGCATCGTTCTCGCGCTCTTCTTCCTCTTCATCCTGGCGCTGGCCTGGCGCAACGTGAACCTGTGGATCCAGTCCGTCACGACGCGGGCCAGGGTGGGGCTGATCGAGCTGTTCATGATGCAGCTTCGCAAGGTCGATCCACGTACGATCGTGCTGTCGAAGATCCAGCTTGTGAAGGCGGGCATTCTCGACATCTCGACGAACGATCTGGAAAGCCACTACCTGGCCGGCGGACGGGTGCCCAACGTCGCCCGGGCCATGATCGCGGCCAACCGGGCGGCGCTGGAACTGGACTGGAAGAAGGCCTGTGCCATCGATCTGGCCGGCCGCGACATTATCGATGCGATCAACACGAGCGTAAACCCGAAGGTCATCGACGTGCCCAATTCGCAGCGCGGCAAGACCACGATCGACGCGGTGGCGATGGACGGCATTCAGCTCAAGGCGAAAGCCCGCGTGACCGTACGGACGAACATCCGCCAGCTTATCGGCGGCGCGACCGAGGAAACGGTCATCGCCCGCGTCGGCGAAGGCATCGTCAGCGCCATCGGCTCCGCCGAGACGCACAAGAAAGTGCTGGAAAACCCCGATCGTATCAGCAAGGCCGTGCTGGCGCGCGGGCTGGACTCGGGCACGGCGTTCGAGATTCTGTCGATCGACATCGCCGACGTGGACGTGGGCGACAATATCGGCGCGAAACTCCAGGCGGATCAGGCCGAGGCCGACAAGCGGCGCTTTCAGGCGGAGGCCGAAAAGCGTCGTGCGATGGCCATCGCGGCCGCGGCGGAAAACCGCGCCAAAGTGGAAGAAAACCGGGCGCTGGTCGTTCTGGCCGAAGCCGAGGTTCCCAAAGCGATGGCCGACGCCTTCCGCAGCGGCAACATGGGCATAATGGACTACTACCGCATGAAGAACATTCAGGCGGATACGTCGATGAGAGCGTCCATCAGCGGCGAGACGACGGGAGAGCAGAAGAAGAGCACGTAACGCACCGGACCTGTGATACCGGATTCGTGTGGCACCGGATTGGTGTGGCACCGGTTTTCAACCGGTGCGCCTGGGAGTGATGGTGACGGTTCAGATGATTAGCGGCTACACGATCGCGATTCTCGCCGCGGACGACGACTTTTCGTGGGGGCGTCTGCTCTTTTTCGCCGCCATCGTTCTGATGGGGCTGCTGGGCAAGCTGTCCGAATGGCTGCGCGAGCGCGCGGCCGGCGGGGCGCAGAAGAAGGGACCGGTCATCGACGACGAGGGATACCTCGTGCTGGATCCCACCGCTGACGCGGGTTCGCCCCCCCCCGCGCCGCGCGAGTCCATGCCGCGCCCGGTCGCCCGGGCGCGACCGGACGCGAAGCCCGCCGCAGATCCATCCACGCCGCGGCGCTCCCTGCGACGCGCGGCCCAGCCCGCGCCGCCGTTCGTGGCCCGAGAGCCGCAGCGGACGGACCTGCCGCCTCAGCCCCCGGTACGCACAGAGCCGCCGCCGGTTCGCCCATCGCGGTCTGAGTCGCTTGGCCCAACTCAGCCGGCGCGTCCCTCTGCCCGTTCCACCTCGACAGCCGGCGGGAGGAAGCGCAAGGACGCAAAAACCCTCCGTCGGCGGTCGGCGCCGCCGGCCGGCGCGGAGCGGCCGCCCGCCGCGCCGACCCGGCTCGAAGATCACCACCTCGTCTCCAGCATCAAAGCCGCCCCTCAGGATCGCCCCGCCGTCGGCAGCGAACTCCTCTCCGACGTGCGCGAACTGTCGCTCGACGAACTGCGCCGGGCGATCCTGCTGAGCGAAGTCATCGGCCCGCCGCTGGCGCTGCGCGAGCCGTCGGAATCGTGGTGACGGAGTGCAGCCGGGTGAACCGCTCGCGTTGACTTCGACCCCTGCCTGTCCGCCGCGAACCCCCCCGCCCGCTGCCGCCGGGATCAGTCGCCGTCGTCCGGCTCCCGGCCCGATCGCCACGCCGCCGGATCCTGCTGATAGAACCGAACGAGTTGCTGATACAACTCCGGATGGCGGCGGCGGAGACGCGTCGGTTCGATGAAGAAGTGCTCGCTGACGACCGCGAAAAACTCGGCGGGATCGCCGGCGCCGTACGGGTCGAGAAAGGTGTGTCGCCCCTTCCGCTCCGCCTCGACAAGCGACTGGTACTCACGGGTAAAAACCTCGACCCACTCGGCCATCGCCTCGCGCGTGCCCAGCGTCGGGGTTCCGTCCACGGCCCCGTCAAGTGCGTCGAGCGCGTGGGCGAATTCGTGGATAATCACCTCGCCCCAGGCCGCCGTGCGCCCCCGGTGATCGCTGATCGAATCCCACGCCAGCACGATCGGGCCGCGGTGAAGCATCTCGCCGTCGAGCAGATCCTCAACCTCGTAGCTTCGCCCGTCCGGACCGATGGCCTCGACACGGTCGCCGAACCCGGTCGGATAGATCACCACTTCCCGATTGCGCGGATACAGGCCCAGATGCGGCAGCCTCAGCACCAGCAGACACGCATAAGCCGCGACGATCACCTTCATCTCGTCTGTAACGGTCAGGCCCTCGACGCCCCAGAACTGCTTGGAGGCTACGAAGCGCTGGATGGATGCCCGCAACGTGTCGCGGTCCCGCTCCGGCAGGCGGCGGTAGAAGCCGACCCGCTTTTCGAGAACGCGGCGCCACTCGTCCGGAAACGGGGCCACAACCACCGGTCCCAGTTCCAGCCGCGGGCCGAACCGCCTGCGAATCCAACCGACAAGTCCCATGCCCTTCATTTAGGGCGCTGAGAATTCGGCGGCAAGCCCGCTCGAAGGCTGCCCTCCGGGGTGATTGTCGGATTGGGCGTCCGATCCCCCCGCCGCGTCGCGGGCGCCGGCCGACCCCGGCGGCCGCTCGGGGCCACAAGAACGCCCGCCGGTCGCCGGATTGCCGCCGGCGGGTTTGTGTGACGCGCTCGGCTGCGCAGTGTGCAAGGCCGCAGAACGCTGAATGGCGGTAGTGGGGGCGATTTCGGGGATGCTGCGGCAATTCTCGACGGTTGCCACGGCCTCGAAGACGAGACCGTGCCACACGACGGTGCCCGCGAATGCCGCCCGCCGGTGATGTCAGGCCCCCGCCGCTCGCCGCCGTGTGCCGCCCGTCAATGCCCGTCAGGCTTGCCCTTGACGGGTGGGCGCCCGGCCGCCACAATGCCCGGCTCGAAACTCTTTGAGATGAAATCCCGGCGGTCGCGGCCCCCGGCAAGTGGAGCAGGCAACGTGTACGCAGTGATTGACGACGGACAGAAGCAGTATCGCGTCGAACAGGGCACCAAGTTCGAGGTCCAGTTGAAGGATCTTGAAGAGGGCCAGAGCAAGTATACGTTCGATCGGATTCTCATGGTGGGCGGCGAGGGTACCGAACCGCGCGTGGGTACGCCGACCGTCGCCGGCGCCAGTGTGACCGCAAACATCCTCGGCGAGATCAAGGGCGAGAAGATCACCATCCTGAAGTTCCGCCGCCGCAAGAACTATCACCGCAAGGCCGGTCACCGCCAGCGCTACCTCCAGGTGCAGGTCGAGTCGATCAACGTCTGACGGCCGCGTTGCGTACCCGCCGCGGGCGACCGCTCGCGCGCCCCGACACTTTTCGACACCCCTACACTTGTAGGAGGTGCGCCGTACCGATATCCTGCCTGTCGACGCACCGAACTGGCGAGGGGTGCGTTCCGGAGGCACTCCATGACGCGGCCGTCCTATCCGGCGCGCATCTGTGCGTGTGTGCTGACATTGCTGACACTTGCAACGACGGCCGCCGGCCAGGCGCTGGCGCCCGACGAGGCCAGCGTCATCTGGCGTCGCTGGTGGTCGGCCTATAACCGGGCGGACTACGTCACGGCTATCGAGATCAGCCACCAGCTTCTGACGATCGAGCCGCACAGCCAGCTCCACGAATACAACCTGGCATGCGTCCTGGCGCTCAGTGGGCGACGCGAGGAGGCCTTCCAATGGGTCGACGCAGCGGTTGCGCATGGTTTTTCGAACGACCAGCTCTTTCGCAGCGACGCCGACTTGCAGTCACTGCGTGACGACCCACGGTTCGAGCGTATCCTGGCGCTCGTGGTGGAAAACCGCCGCCGACTGGGCGTGCAACACGATCCACGGCTGATCGCCAAACCCCTCATCATTGCACCAGAAGACGATGCGAAGTCCGCCCCGCTTCCGGTCGTCATTGCACTGCACGGGTACGGGGGAACCGCGGAGTCCTTCGCCGACGTGTGGCGGGACGTGACGAGCGCGAAGCGCGTCCTCCTGGTCCTGCCGCGAGCGATTGAGCCCGCCCGTGGCGGGGGATTCTGCTGGGGCACGGTTGACGAGACCGAACTGATCGTGACGCAGGCGCTCCGCCATGCGTCGCAGCGGTACGCGATCGACGATGATCGCATCGTGCTGGCGGGCTTCTCGCAGGGCGGCTTCATGGCCTACAACGTGGGCATGCGGATGGCGGCGCGGCTGCGGGGCATCATCCCGATGGCGGGTCGCTACGACCCGGCCCTGGCCTCGCCGCCGGATGTCGCCGCCGCGGATATGCCGCGGTTCTACCTGATCACGGGCAGCGAGGATCACACGCTGGAAGCCAATCGGCGGGCAGCCGCCGAGTTCACGGCGGCGGGCATGGCCGTCACGCTGAAGGTCATCGACGGGCTGGGGCATGAATTGCCGCCGAACCCGGCGGATGTGCTGGGAGCGGCGCTCGATGCGGTGCTTTCGGAATCGGCGGACGGGGAGGCCACGGAGCCGGCGCACTCGCCGTAGGAAGAACACCGGGATCAAGCGCCGGCTGGTCACGGCCGGTTTGCGCCGGCGGGTGGAACACCGCACCAGCAGGCGCCGCCGCGTTCACGACGCTGCTTCGGCCGCACGTGCTGCCCGCATCGCGTGTTTTTCGGCTTCCAGCATGTCACCGAGTTCGTCGTCGGTCATGCCGCTGGCGAGGAATCGCTTATGGATGGGCCCGCTGATGTCTGCCAGCGCCGGCCGGCGTATCTCCCTTTCGACGATAACGCGAATGAGATCAGCGGGCTGCTTACCCAACGCGGCGGCGCGCTCGCAGAGGCGGGCTTCGTCTTCTGCGCTGAGCGATATTGTCAGAGTCATGGCGACAAACCTCCATTTCAATGGCGAGAACCTGGCCCACGCGACAACACCGCCGTGCCCTCTGCGCGTCATAATGCCCGCGCGACGACGATGCGCGCGAACTCGCCCAGAATCCGCTCTTCCGCATCAGTCAGTGGCTCGGCGCCTTCAGCGCCCGCGGCAAATCGCAGCGCCTCGCGGTCGAGGCTATCGTCATGTACCCGTGTGTGTCCCGCCAGATCAAGGAGCTTCGCAACATCTGCGCCGATCAGATGTGCAATTGACACCACTACGGCCGGCGGCGGAATCGAAGCGCCCTCGTCCTCGATTCGAAGTACATCGACCACGTCCACGCCGGAGCGCTCCGCGAATTCCGCGACCGTAAGGGCCATCTTCCGCCGAGAGAACTCCACGAACTTCGCGAGCGCGATGCGACGAGGGTCACACACCGGGGCTCGCTGGGACGCGACAGGGGGATCAAGCATCCCGAGCGTCGCGACCAGGCCGCCGGCCGTGACACAGCAGCCGTCCTCGATTTCGGCCATGCGCCGCATCCACTCGCGTTCTTCATCGAGATTGTTGGTCATTACTGCGCTCCTCGCCTCAAGAATGCTTCTGCCTGCTCGACTGTCATCTCGAAGTATCGCAATCCTTCCTCCTTCGCATCCGCACTCAGTCGGGTCAATCCGCACCGATCGTAAAAGCCTTCCGACTGCGGAAGGGAGTGGAGCCCGATTCGCCCACCGTAGCCTTCATCTCGACTCAAACGAATTACCGCCTCCAACAGTCTCGGCCCGACGGGCTTGTACCGACGCTTGGCGACCAATTGTGCATTGTTCCAGGGAGCAACTTCAATAAACTCGATGTAAATCAACGGCTCATCGAGCGGTTCCAATCGGGTCTTGTGTCCACACTCCGCGATGATGGCAATGCCCTGGTATCGGGTTCCATATCGGATCCCGAGACACCGATACGTCGGCACCTGCAGCAGGAACCCCTTTCGACGCCAATCCCAGTGCCAGTGCTCGGGCACGGCTCCTGGGGCACGGCCTTGACTGAGGCGCTGCGCCGCCTCGCGGCGCAGCGGTCCGCAGGAAGCTTCGATCAGTTCCAGGTCACGCGGCCCCAACTCCAGATCAAGTTCAGCCTCGACCAGGCAGCCTGTCGTCTCGTCGGTCAGTAGGACTGCACGCCGCGTCACAACATCATGACCTCCGACTTCTTGTTCAGCCGCTCGTCCTCGATGATCAGCTTTTCACCGGCAGTCAGACGGGCGTCGAGAAGTTGGTACAGTCGCAGCGCCTGCCTGATCATCGCCGTTTTCGTGAGTTCCTTGCGGCGCGCCAACTCCTCCAGCGCCGACATTTCCTGCTCGGTAAGGTTGAGCGTCATCGTTCGCTTGGCGACGGTCGCATCAGGCTTCATGCATGGAGTATACCATAATTGGCCAGAAAATCCAGTTCCCACCACTTGATCCGCACCAGGCGGGTCCACGTCCCCGTCCGCCCGATTCGGCGCGAACGCGGCGCTGAGGCGCGATCAGTCAACCGGCCCATCCGCCGGATTGCTTCCCGCCGACTCATGCGTCAGAATGCCCCGCCGAGCCTGTCGTGGTCGGGCATGCCGCCGTGTCCGCCGGGGCACGCCGCTTCACACTCCACACGGAGAGTTGCCATGAGCCTGTTGGCTGGACGCAAGGGACTGATTTTCGGGGTCGCCAACGACCGTAGCATCGCCTGCCACGTCGCGAGAGGACTCCAGGAGCAGGGCGCAGCGTGCGGGTTCGCTCACCTCCCTGGAGAGAAAAACGAGCGGCGGGCCCGCAAGGCCATTGAGGAGTCGGGGTTCGCCGATCCCTGGATGGTGCCGTGCGACGTGTCCAACGACGAGGACCTCGACCGCACCTTCGCGGCCGCGCGGGAGAAGTTCGACGCGATCGACTTCCTGGTTCACTCGGTCGCCTTCGCCGACCGTACGTGGCTCAAACCGGGGATGTTCGTCGAGACGCCGCGGGACGCCTTCCTCCAGGCGATCGACATCAGCGCCTATTCGCTGGTGGCCATGGCCAAGCGGGCCAAGGCCATCATGCCGGCCGGCGGGTCGATCGTGGCCATGACCTACTACGGCAGCGAGAAGGCGGTGCCGGGGTACAACGTGATGGGCGTGGCCAAGGCCGCGCTGGAGGCGAACTGCCGCTACCTGGCGGCCGAACTGGGCGCCTCCGGCATCCGCGTGAACACGATCAGCGCCGGCCCGCTGCGAACGCTCAGCTCGATGGCGGTGGGCGGCATCGACGAGATCTTCGACTGGGTCGCGAAGAAGAGTCCGCTGCAGCGCAACATCACCGCCGAGGAGGTCGGCAAGCTGGCCGTGTTCCTCCTGTCCGACCTGGCCAGCGGCGTCACGTCGCAGAACGTCTTCGTCGATGGCGGGTACAGCAGTATCGGATTGTAGGAACGAAGAAGGGAGTGAGGGAGTAAGGGATCAAGGGAGTCAGGGAAGAGAAGAGGTGGAGCGTTTTGGAAACAGTCGGCACGTCGATCTGAATCGGGAGGCGGCACATGCGAAGGCGGATGCGCGTGTGCCGGCCCAACCCGGACCGGGTGCCGGAGCATCTCTGCTCTTCCCTCACTCCCTTACTCCCTTATTCCCTCACTCCCTTTCGCCGCGAAGCGGCGAACCAAGGAGACGCTGGTGGCGATACTTCAACTGAATGACGAACAAGTCCGCACCATGTCGGTCGAAGAGAAGGACCGATGGTGGCTGGAAAACGTCTTCCGCGGCAACATGCCGCAGCTTACGCTGCGATCGGCCCTGTCGGGCATGGTGATCGGCGGGCTGCTCTCCCTGACTAACCTGTACGTCGGCATGAAGACGGGGTGGACGCTGGGGGTCGGCATCACCTCGGTCATCCTGGCCTTCGCGATGTTCAAGGTCTTGCAGTCGATCGGCGCCGCCCGCGAGTTCACCATCCTCGAAAACAACTGCATGCAGTCGATCGCCACCGCGGCCGGCTACATGACCTCCCCGCTGATCGCCAGTCTGGCGGCCTACATGATGATCACCGGCGAAGTCATTCCGATGTGGACGACGATCGCCTGGATGATCGCCATCTCCTCGCTGGGCGTGCTCTTCGCCTTTCCGCTCAAGCGACGCTTTATCAACGACGAGCAGCACCCGTTCCCGGAAGGCCGCGCGGCCGGCGTGGTCATGGATGCGCTGCATACGAGCGACGCGGGACAGGGTCTGTTCAAGGCCAAGATTCTGGCGTTCTTCGGACTCGCGTCCGCAGGGATCGAGTTCTTCAAACAGGGCGACATTCTCGCCAGCTTCAATCTCGGCAAGCTGGCGATGCCCCACGCCCTGGAAGCGGGCGTGCTCAAGTGGTTCGGATGGACGCCGCGGCTCGGCGGAACGAAGCTGGACGAACTGACCATCTCGCTCGAGCCCGACCACGTCATGATGGCCGCGGGCGGGCTGATGGGTATCCGCACCGGCGTTTCGCTGCTGATCGGCGCGGTGTTCAACTACTGCGTGCTGGCGCCTTGGATGATCAACTACGGTGACATCCTCGGTTCGGTCGGCGCTGAAGGCAAACTGACGTACGGGTTCAAGGCGATCACCACATGGGCGCTGTGGGGCGGCGTCGCCATGATGACCACGGCCAGCATCCTCGCGTTCCTCAGCAAGCCGAAGATGATTCTGGCGGCGTTCACCGGGCTGCTGGGGAAGCGGTCGGGGCAGCGCGAGGACTGCCTCAAGCACATCGAACTGCCGATGGGCATCTTTCTGATCGGGATTCCTGTCGTCGGGGCCGTGGTGGTTTACATTGCTCACAGTGTCTTTGACGTATCCTATGCTTTGGGCGCGCTGGCCATCCCGCTGGTGTTCGTCTTTGCCATCATCGCGGCCCATTCGACGGCCCTTACCGCCATCACGCCGACCGGGGCGCTCGGCAAGCTGACACAACTGACCTACGCGGCACTGTCCCCGAGCATCTCGACCAACATCGCCACGGCCAGCATTACCGGCGAGGTCGCCGGCAACGCGTCCAACCTGCTGATGGACATCAAGCCGGGCTATATGCTCGGCGGCAAGCCCCGGCATCAGGCGATGGGCCACTTCCTGGGGATCTTGGCCGGCGCTTTCGCGTGCGTTCCGATCTTCTATCTGGTCTTCCTGAAAGACAATCCAGCGGGGCTGGTCACGGATGATCGACCGATGCCGGCGGCGCTGGTCTGGAAGGCCGTGGCGGAGATTCTCACCCGCGGCCTGACGGAACTGCCGCAGACGGCGATCTGGGCCGCGCTGATCGGCGCCGTGGTGGGCATCCTTCTGGAGCTTACAAAGCTGGTCACCAAGGGTCGGATGCCGATTTCCGCGGTCGGGGTCGGACTGGCGTTCGTGATCCCGTTCACGACGTGCTTCGCGATGTTCTTCGGGTCGTTCTTTTTCTGGGCCGCCGGCCGCGCGTGGAAGAACCCGAACGGCCTGATGCGGCGCGTGTTTGTCGACAATCTCGAGCCCGTCTGCGCCGGGGGCATCGCAGGCGGGGCCTTGATGGGAATCGGCGCCGCGGTCTATCAGAACTTCATCCTGAATGCGTAGAACCCGAATGCCGGAGGTGCGACCAACGATGCGCTACACTCAACTGATCAGCCGGCTCTCCCTCTTGGGGGCCGTCGTCGCCCTCAGCGGATGTCAGGAGCCACCCGCGAACACAGCCGAAGATCTCGTGGCCTACGTGCGCAACGCTACGGCCGGCGCCAAGGCGCGCCGCCTGGATCCCGCCGCTCAGGCGTACGTCGATTCGGTCATGGAAAGCTACATGGCCTACCGCGCGTACCACGCGCCCATTGACGCACTTTCCGATCCCAAGGCGCTGTGGGAGCTTGAGTCTCTCAAGGCCTGGTCGCCGGACGCCGCCGAGTGGCGTCAGGCGGACAAAGTCGCTCAGTTGGTGGAGTCCTGCTTCGTGTGGGCGGCGGATCCTCCCAAGGAGGCGCCCGCCCCAGATGCCGGGACGTCAGCCGAGGACACGAAGGCGACCGAATCCGAGGAGAAGAAAGCGCCGGAACCGAAATCGCGTTCGGAGGCGCTGGCGGCGGTTTGTGCCGCCATCGAGTCGGTCCCGCCAGAGTTTGCCGCCGATCGCGATGAGATCACCGCCGGCATCCACGCGCATCTGTCGCTTCAGGCGGCCGAGGACGTCGCGGAGCGCTTCGCCGCCGCCTATCGTCGGCTGGCCGCCTTCGTCATCGCCAACGCGCATGAATTCGATCGCGACAAAAAGGGGCTCACATTCACGTCCGCCGGCAAGACGGCAGAAGCGCGGGCGCTGTGGGACGACGTGAACCGTTTGCTGGAGTCCTTTCGACAAGCGGCAACGGAGCGTATGGAATTCGTACTGTCGCAGGAAGTCGTCCGACGTGACGAGTTGATCGCGCTCAAGAAGCAGATTCGCACCGAAAGCGACGGCAGCGCCGACGACATCCGGCGGGTGCGCAGCCTTGATCTGGACATCAACTACCTCGACGAAATCATCAAACAGGCGGATGACCGTAAGAAGAAGCTGGAGCGCGCCGCCGCGAAGGAGAAGGAAAAGGAGAAAGAAGCAGCGGATCGGGCGGCATCAGCGTCCGCCAGTTGAAGCACCGGCCGTCTCGGACGGCGTGCGGCTGCACGGCACAAACATCCGACCGTGGACTCGGGCCGTACATGCCATGAATTCGGGCACGACCGGCATCAGCACGCCACGACATGGCGCGAGCCCGCACTTCAGTCGCCAGCGCCGTCGCTTTCCGCCGGAAGCGCGCGTCGCGCCGGGGACGTCCGGAGTCATTCCAATTCCATCCGAAGCCGAGCGGCGAGGAACGCGGCGCCTCGTTGCTCGCCCGATAATAAAGCTTGGTACGTGCGTCACACGCCTGACCGGATCGATCGGCTGAAATGGCGGCGAATCGGTGATCGCCGTCTCGTTGTGATTCCGGGTAGGCTCTGATAGAATGGGGCATCGCGGCAGCCTCGGGAGGGGTCATTCCAGGGCGCACAGCGTGCCCATGAGCATTGCCAGCCGCAGAGACAAGCCAGCTTGTAACGCACCGATGGGAGGTCGGCATGAGTATGCCGGACTTGGCGGTGCCACCGTTTCGAGAAGGATACAGGAATGAGGAAGAGCAACACAGGACGTGGTCTTGTGGGCGTGGCCGTGGCTGCTTTGGCCGTCGGCGTCGCCCAGGGACAGGTGTTCGAGGCGGATTTCGTGCAGGGCCAGCCCTCGCCTGCTCAGTGCACGGACTGGCAGGCGTTCCAGGCCGAACTGGTGCCGCAGGATTACACGCTGTTGACCGTGAGCGGTTCTAACGATCCGGATGGCGTTACGTGCAGCGATCCGGATGCGATCGCGGCCATCGCCGCGGCGTTGAACACGGGCGGCACCCTCTCGATCGCCTGCGACGGTCGCACGTGGAACGTCGGCGCATGCGGCGGCGGCAGCGAACTGAGCGCGAACGGCAGCACGTGTCAGTGTACCAACCCCGGTCACATCGTGCGGCCGTGTATCGGCAACCTCAACTGGGGCGGCGTCAACGGTCCGACGTGCAGCGCTGCCAGCCAGACGCTTCGCGTCGAATTCGAAGCCGGTCCGCCGGAGCCGACGGCCTGCTGCCTGGGCGACGCGACGTGCGAGATGCTGCTGCCGGCCGACTGCGAAGACCGCGACGGCGTCGTGAAGCGCGGCGAAACCTGCGATGACGCCGTATGCGAAGGCGCCTGCTGCATGGACGATGAATCGTGCGAGGTTCTCTCGGAGCAGCGCTGTGCCGCTGCCGGTGGCGAGTACAACGAAGGTCTCGGCTGCGAAGATGTCAATTGCGAAATCCCCTGCATTGACCTGTTCGACGCGGGAACGTTCGATCAGTCCTCGTGGGGACGGCCGAACACGGTCATCTACGCCCAGTCGGTCCTGGCGTGCGGCGGCAACGTCAGCGAAGTCCGCATGCGTGCGACGCACACGGGCGGCAACGACATCATGTTCAACCTGGTCATCACCGGCACGCGCTCCGGCGGCGGCGGCCTGGGGCAGGAGCCGGACTTCAACGACATCCGCTACACCAGCAACATGCAGACGATTCCGGCCGGCGGTGGTCTGACGGAAGTGACCATCAATCCGAACCAGTCGGTCAACGAGGGCGAGCTGCTGTGGATGGTGTTCGAGTCGTTCTCCTATCCGAACAGCGGCGTGGGCACCATGCGGGCGACGCCGTTCAATGGCGGCCAGGATCTGTATCCTGATGGTGAGTTCGTCTTCGCCAACCTGAGCGGCGAGCAGACGTTGCAGGACTTCAACAACGCCGGGTGGGGTCACCGCCAGCCGAACAACCAGGATCTGGGCATCTCCGTCGCCTTCGGCGGGACCGGCTGCGGCTACCTGCTGAAGAAGAGTAAGAGCAAGGGCGGCTGCGAAGCCTGCCCCGACGTCGGCAGCATCTACAGCACCAGCGTTGAGTGCGAGAAGGTCAAGGACTGCGTGAAGAAGGTGAAAGCCACCATCGACTGCCCGGATGGCGGCGCCGGCATCTGCAAGATCAAGGGCAAGCGGTCCGTGTGCGAGCAGTAATCGCGCGTCCGTGAACGTTGCATGCAGTTTCGAGCGCCGCGGGGATTCGATCCTCGCGGCGCTTCTTCATTGAGGAGCGGCCGTTGGCAGCGTCGGCTGCGCCGGCTAATCGTTGTCAGCACTTGTCGAACTGGCCCGCCGGGCACCACGTATGCCGTGTCCCCAGCGCCAGTCGCGGATCTCCGGCATGTCGTCGCCGTGTGCGGCGATGTACTGCTTATGATCGATCAGCTTCTCCCGGATCGCCTGCTGGGCGTAGGCGGCTCGCTCCCGCAGGCGCGGCACGCGGTCGATCACGTCGCCGACCAGGCTGAATCGATCGAGCTGGTTGCAGACCGCCATGTCGAACGGCGTCGTCGTCGTGCCTTCCTCTCGATAGCCGTGAACGTGCAGGTTGTCGTGGTTGCGACGGCGATAGGTCAGTCGGTGAATGAGCCACGGATAGCCGTGGAACGCGAAAATCACCGGCTTGTCCACAGTGAAGATCGCGTCGAACTGCGGGTGCGGCAGGCCGTGCGGATGTTCGTCCGGGGCTTGCAGTCGCATGAGGTTTACGACGTTGACGACGCGGACTCTCAATTCCGGTACGTGCCGCCGCAGCAGATCGACCGCCGCGAGCGTCTCCAGCGTCGGCACGTCGCCGCAGCACGCCATGACCACGTCCGGTTCGCCGCCCTTGTCATTGCTGGCCCACTCCCAGATGCCCAGGCCGGCAGTGCAGTGCTTGACGGCCTGGTCCATCGTGAGCCACTGCGGCGCCGGCTGCTTGCCGGCCACGACGACGTTGACGTAGTTGCGGCTGCGCAGGCAGTGGTCCGTCACGGAGAGCAGGCAGTTGGCGTCCGGCGGCAGATAGACGCGGATCACTTCGGCCTTCTTGTTGACCACGTGGTCGATAAAGCCCGGATCCTGGTGGGAGAAGCCGTTGTGATCCTGCCGCCACACATGGCTGGAAAGCAGATAATTCAGTGACGCAATCGGCCTTCGCCAGGGGATGTGGTTGCAGACCTTCAGCCATTTGGCGTGCTGGTTGAACATCGAGTCGACCAGGTGGATGAAGGCCTCGTAGCAGGAAAAGAAGCCATGCCGGCCGGTCAGCAGGTAGCCTTCCAGCCAGCCCTGACATTGATGCTCGCTGAGCACTTCCATCACGCGGCCGTCGGGCGAAAGGTGATCGTCTTCGGGGTAGATCTCGCCCATGAAGCAACGGTCGGTCACGTCAAGGACGTCATTCCAGCGGTTGGAGTTGTTCTCGTCCGGGCTGAACAGGCGGAAGTTGGCCCGCGCGAGGTTGGCCTTCATGATGTCGCGGAGAAATTTGCCCATCACCCGCGTGGACTCAGCGACGACCGCGCCTGGCTGCGGGACTTTCACCGCGTATGCACGGAAGTCCGGCAGGCGCAGATCCTTCAGCAGCAGCCCGCCATTGGCGTGCGGATTGGCGCTCATGCGCCGCTCTCCGGTCGGCGCCAGTTCGGCCAATTCGGCCCGCAGCCGGCCGTCGGCGTCAAACAGTTCCCTGGGCCGGTAGCTATTGAGCCAGCGTTCCAGGATGCGCACGTGGGCGGCCGAAGTCATGTCGCCCATCGGAACCTGGTGGCTGCGCCAGTAGTCCTCACACTTTTTGCCGTCGATCTCGGGCGGACAGGTCCATCCCTTGGGCGTGCGCAGCACGATCATCGGCCATGCCGGCCGCGCGACCGTCCCGTTCGTCCGCGCGTCCGTCCAGATGCGGTGGATATCGCTGACAACCTCGTCGAGGACCGCCGCCATTGCCTGATGGATGAGCTGAGGCTCATGCCCCTCCACGAAATACGGAGTATATCCATAGCCCTCCAGCAGCCGGGTGAGTTCGTCTTTGGGAATGCGGGCCAGGAAGCAGGGATTGGCGATTTTGTAGCCGTTGAGGTGCAGGATCGGCAGCACGCAGCCGTCGCGGGCCGGGTTAAGAAACTTGTTGGAATGCCAGCTTGCCGCCAGCGGGCCGGTCTCCGCCTCACCGTCGCCCACGACGCACGCGGCGATCAGGTCGGGGTTGTCAAACGCAGCGCCGAACGCATGAGACAGGGCGTAGCCCAGTTCGCCGCCTTCGTGGATCGAGCCGGGCGTTTCCGGCGCGACGTGACTTGGAATCCCGCCGGGGAAGCTGAACTGCTTGAACAGCTTCCGCATCCCGTCCTCATCCTGGCCGATGTTGGCATAGACCTCGCTGTAGGTGCCTTCGAGGTAGGTGTGCGCCACGATGCCCGGCCCGCCGTGGCCCGGGCCGATCACATAGATCATGTTCAGATCGTGATTCCGGATGACGCGGTTCAGGTGCGTGTAGACGAAGTTCAAGCCCGGCGTGGTCCCCCAGTGCCCAAGCAGCCTGGGCTTGATGTGCTCGCGCTTCAGCGGCTTGCGCAGCAGCGGGTTGTCCATCAGGTAGATCTGGCCCACGGACAGGTAATTCGACGCCCGCCAGTAGGCGTCGATGCGGTTCAGCATCTGCGGATCCAGCGGTGCGCGGTCGCCAATTGCACCGGCGCCGCCGGCGGCGCGACGCGATCGAGGAGGTGCCGGCGTCAACCTGGTGGAGGATGCCGTCCGCCGGCGCTTCGATGCCGTCTTCTTACGCCCCATTCCGCATTCTCCTGTCACCACGCGGCCGCGTTGGATTGACGCGCGGGCGCGATCACGAACTGCCGGAAGAAAACCGCTGCTCCAGTCGGTTTACCTTGTCGAGTCGCCGCTGGTGCCGATCCTCGGCCGTGAACCGGGCGCTGAGGAATGATTGAACGAGTTCCAGGGCGAGCGCCTCGCCAATGATCCGGCCGCCGAGCACCAGCACGTTCATGTCGTCGTGCTCGACGCCCTGGTGGGCGGAGTAGTGATCGTGGCACAACCCGGCCCGAACGCCGGGAATCTTGTTGGCGGCGATCGAAGCGCCGACACCGCTGCCGCAGACGATGATCCCCCGTTCCGCCCGCCCGTCGCGCACCGCGAGGCCGACCGCCTCGGCGAAGTCAGGATAATCGACCGCATCTGTGGAATGCGTGCCCAAGTCCGCCGCTTCGTGCCCGAGTTCGCGCACACACGCGACGATCCGCTGTTTGAGTTCGAATCCCGCGTGGTCCGCGCCGACGGCGACGTTCATGATCTTCAGTCTCCCAGCGCGATGTCGAGCGCCCGCGCCGTCACGACGGCGTGGCCGTCGAGAGGCACCAGCTTGAGGCTGCTGACAGCCTGCTCAAGGGGAACCAATTCCGTCCGCGGCGGGTTCAGGGCCACCATTACGCCCGCCTGCCCGTCGGCCAGCGCGCGCACGGCCGCGGCGCCGAAGTTAAGCCCGAGCAAGCGATCCAGCGAGGTGGGCGAGCCGCCGCGAAGCAGATGCCCGAACACGACGGTGCGCGCTTCAAGGCCAGTTTTCTCCTGCAACTGCTCCGCGACCCGCTCGCCGATGCCGCCAAGGCGTTCGACGTGAGCCGGCTCGGCCGCGGCCTTCAACACGCGCTCCCCGCCGCGCGGCTGCGCGCCCTCGGCGACGACGACGATCGCGTAACGCTGGCCCTTAGCCCGTCGGGACACATGCGCCGCCACTTTGTCGATGTCGAAAGGAATCTCCGGGATGAGAATCGCGTCCGCCCGCCCCGCGATTCCGGAGTGGAGCGCGATCCACCCGGCATATCGACCCATGACCTCGACGACCATCACACGCCGGTGTGACTCGGCCGTTGAGTGCAGGCGATCAATGCACTCGGTCGCGAACGACACGGCGCTGTCGAAACCGAACGTGGCGACGGTCGAACGCAAGTCGTTGTCGATGGTCTTGGGAACGCCAACGACCGGCAGACCCTTGCGGCTGAGGTGCAACGCGATGCCGAGCGACCCATCCCCCCCCACCGAGATCAACGCATCGAGGCCGCGCTCGCGGAACCGGCCGATGAGTTCGTCGGATCGATCGGTCTCACGCACCGAGCCGTCGGGCTGGGCCACCTCATACTTGAGAGGATTGCCGCGGTTCGTGGTCCCGAGAATCGTGCCGCCCAGGTGGGCGATGTTGCGTACGGACGCGCGGGTCAGTTGCGTCAGCCCGCCGTCCGGGTAGTTCTGCGGCGCCAGCAGCCCCTCGAAGCCCTCGCGTACGCCGAAGATCTCCCAGCCCAGCGATTCCGCCGCAACGACGGCGGCGTGGATGACCGCGTTGAGCCCGGGCGCGTCGCCGCCGCCGGTGTTGATCGCGATGCGTGTGACACGGGTGGACATCGTTCGCTACTCCCGGGTGGGAAGCCTCACGATTCTTCGCGAGTCCCGGCTAGAGTTCAACCACGTCGCCCATCTTCGGGAGCGTGCTGCTGATCTTGAAACGCTGCTGAATCTTCCTGGCCAGACCGCCGCGCTGCTTGTCCTCACCGTGCGTCAGTACCACCTTCGGCTTGCTCGGCGCGATGACACTGAACCAGTCCAGCAGGTCCGACTGGCCGGCATGGGCGCTGAAACCGCCGAGCGTATGCACCGTAGCCGCCATCATAACGGTTTCGCCGTGAATCCGAACGCGCTCCTGCCCGTCGATCAGTCGCCGGCCGAGCGAACCTCGGCCCTGATACCCGACCATGAGAACCTGGGTGTCCGGCTTCCAGAGGTTCTGCTTGAAGTGATGCAGGATGCGACCGCCGTTGCACATCCCGGCGCCCGCCATGATGAAGCAGGTACCTTCCACCTCGTTGATCTGCTTGGACTCGTGCGCCGTTGCAGTCATCTTCATGGTGGTCAGGTCGTCGCGCAACGGCTTCTCGGAAACGAACTTCGCCATCTTCGGGTGGAAGAGTTCGCGGTGGGCGGCGTAGATCTTGGTCGCCTCGATCGCCATCGGGCTGTCGAGGAAGATCGGGAAAGGCGCCGCCTTTCGCCCGCGGAACATCCACGCCAGCAGGCTCGTGAGCAACTGCGCCCGCCCCACCGCGAAGGTCGGCACCAGGATCTTGCCGCCGGACTTGGCGGCCTGCTTGACCACGGAAACGAACTCGTCCACCGTCTCATTGAAGGGCCGATGGTCGCGGTCGCCGTAGGTGGATTCTAGAAAGACCAGATCCGCGCTGTGGAACGGCTCAAAATTGCGCAGCAGCGGGATGCTCGTCGGTCCCAGGTCGCCGGAGAAGACAACGCGCTTCTCGCGTCCGTCTTCATTGACGGAGAGCAGGATGCTGCACGAGCCAAGCATGTGCCCGGCTTCCGACCAGGTCGCCTGAATGCCGGGCGCGACGTCGACCGGCTCCTGGTACGGCACATCGGCGAAACGCGTCAGGATCGACTCGGCCTGTTCGCTGGTGTAGAGCGGCTCGACCGCCGGCTTGCCCATCCGTGCCCGCTTGCGGCTCTCGCGATCGGCGTCCTGCGCCTGGAGCCGCGCCGAGTCGCGCAGGATGAGGTCGGCCACCTCGCGCGTGGCGGGCGTTGCAAAGACCGGGCCGCTCCACCCCATCTGCGCCAGCAGCGGCAGGCGACCCGTGTGATCCAGATGCGCGTGCGTCAGCAGAACGGCGTCGAGCCTGGTGTTCGGCCGGGCGGGCGGACGATTCAGCGACTCCGACTTTCTGCCGCCCTGGAACATCCCGCAGTCGATGAGTACGCGGGACTTCTTCGTCTCGACCATGTAGGCCGACCCGGTCACTTCGCCCCCGGCGGCGCCGATCAGTTTGATCTTCACGTCGCAGCTCCTTCGCCGTCGGCCGCGTCGGTCGCTGCAAGCTGGGCGCGCATGGCGGCCGGCAGACTCCGCATGATGACGTCCACGGCCTCCTGTGGAGAATCCGTGACCCAACCGAAGCCGATCTCCTCCTTCGTGAACACGCCCTGTTCCATCATGAACTTACCCCACCGCCGCATTCCGGCCCAGAACTTGGCGCCCATGAGAATAATGGGGAACGGGCCGATCTTTCGGCATTGCACCAGGGTCGCCGCCTCGAAGAGTTCGTCCAGCGTGCCCAGGCCGCCCGGCATGACGATGAACGCGCAGGAGTACTTGACCAGCATCACCTTCCGCGTGAAGAAGTAATGAAACTCAACCGCCTGGTCGACGTACGGATTCGCACACTGCTCATGCGGCAGGATGATGTTGAGGCCGTAGCTGGGACCGCCGCCCTCGCGGGCGCCGCGGTTGGCGGCCTCCATGATGCCGGGGCCGCCGCCGGTCAGCGTGGCGAACCCCGCCTCCGCCAGCGCCCGCCCGGTCGCCCGCGCGAGCTTGTAGTAGGGGTGCGATGGTTTGAACCGCGCCGAGCCGAAGACGGTCACCGCCGGCCCGACCTGGTACAATTCGCGAAAGCCGCGAACGAACTCCTCCTGGATGCGATCAAGTCGCGCCGTCTCGGACTCTGGATTTCGCGACTGCGTCAGAAACGCCCGATCCGCATCGCCCGTGGCGCCCGGCGGCAGTTCGTAGCTGTAGGTTCCCGTCTCGCTCCAGTGGCGCTGCCAGCTCTTTTCCCAATCGTCCAGTTTGGCGGGACGGCGGGTCACTGCCTTTCGCGCCTTCTTTTTCTTGGCCATATGCTTCGCGTCCAATCCGATCACTGCGCCGCGCCCGCAGCAGGAACCGTCGGCTCTAGCGCCGGTCGTCGGCCACGATGATGGGCCCGCCGACTCGGCGCGATCAACGCGGATACGAAACGCAACCGGAAGAGTCGGAGCATACCCACCGCGGCATCCGCCGCAAGTCGCGACGACGACGCGCACGCCCCCGCCCCCCGCGGAACAGTCAGCGATCGCTGCGCCGCCTCTAGCGACAGCGGCTGCGCCGAGCCATCCCGCACTCCTCCACGGTCACTTCCGCAGCGCCAGGCTCAATGCGTCGGAACTTCGCCCGCGCCCGGCCGTGCTCGTTGGCGTTGACTTCGCGACAGGCGTAGCCACGCACGCACAAGGTATAATGATTGTCAGCCGAGCCGCGACGCAGCCGCGCCTTTACGACGTTTCCTTCGCAGGTTGCGCGGAGCTTCTCCCGCCCATCACACCCGGCGCCCGGAACCATGTAGGTGCGGAAGGCCATGTCCGCCTCGCCCCTGCCCAGGTACACCTCGCGGTTCAGATACAGATCGCCGCCATCATAGCGGCTGCCGCGTCCGCCGCTGAACCACAGACCCTGGTTGATGCCGCTGATCCCGATGACGAAGGTCGCGCCCGCGTTCAGCCTGATCCCGGCCGATGAAACGTCAACCGAGGTCCATCCGGTGCGTGCGGCCTGCACACGGACGGCGAAGTTGTGCTCAGGCTCCTGCCAGCCGAAACCCGTATTGAGATAGAAGTTCGCACTGCCGGGCGTGACCACGTAGACCTCGACGCGACTGACCAGGCCGGCCAGGCCGACCGTCACCTCCTGCTGCCAGTGCGACAGGCTCGTGTCGCCGTTGAGCGAGCCGCTGATCGGCGACTCCTGGTCGAGCACCTCGCCCGCATGGGCACCGAGCATCGGCATCAGCGCCATCACGCTCGCCGTCAGAATTCGCCGTCTCCCCCGGTCGTCCACGTTTTCACCCCCGTTTGCATCCGGCCGGCGCGTGGCGCGAACCACATCGCGCACGTCCGGCCTGCTCGTAGCATAGCATAAGGGCAGGCCGAACTGCTGTGAATTTGTCCGCCCGCGTTGCCCGCCTGCGATCCGCCGGACGGCGCACCCGCTCTGGCGACAGGTCTACGTCAACCGGCGCCGGAATCCGCGTCGCGGGACAGGGGTTGACGCCCCGCGCCGTTTCCGAGATAGCTCGGCGACCTGGACCTGCGGAATCTCCATTTTTGCGGAACGCCATGACGAGCAAGCTCCACTTCCTGGGCGCCAATCGGCAAGTCACCGGCTCACGTTACCTGCTGGAGGCCGGCGGAACCCGCGCACTGATCGACTGCGGCATGTTTCAGGAGCGGCCCTACCTGAGCCGCAACTGGCAGCGCTGCCCGGAGCCGCCGGAAACGATCGACTGTGTGCTTCTTACCCATGCCCATCTCGACCATTCCGGGCTGCTGCCCAAGCTGGTCGCGGACGGATTCTCCGGGCCGATCTACACTATGGCCGCGTCGATGGAACTGGCTGAGATCATCTTGACCGACTCCGCCCACATTCAGGAGGAAGATGCACGCCTGAAGCGCAAGCGCCACCAGCGTCAGAACCGCACCGGTCCGCATCCGGTTCAGCCGCTCTACACGGACGCGGACGTGGATCGCACCATGTCGAAGTTTCGCGTCGTCAAATATGATGAGCCGCTGGCCCTCAGCGACGCCGTGAGCGTCACCTATCACGACGCCGGGCACATCCTGGGTTCCGCCCTGCTGGAAGTCCGCATAGACGACGGCGCGGCATCGCGGACGATCGTGTTCTCCGGCGACCTCGGTCAGCGCGACAAACCCATCGTCCGCGATCCGTCGGTGCTCGAGCGCGCGGACTACGTCGTGATGGAGTCAACGTACGGCGGACGAAATCATCGCAACGGCGGAAGCGTCGAGGATCAGCTTGCGGAGTTGATCAACGCAACCATCGAGGCGGGCGGCAACGTGGTGATTCCGACGTTTGCCGTCGAGCGGGCGCAGGAGTTGATGTACTTCATCGGGCGCCTGCTGGCCGAGGACCGTATCCCGCACCTGATGACGTTTCTGGACAGCCCCATGGCAGTCAACGCGACGGAGGTGTTCCGGCGCCACCGTAGCGAGATGGACGAAGAGGTGCAGGAGGTGCTCGGTCGCGGCGAGTATCCGTTGCAGTTTCGCGGGTTGCAGCTTGCCCGCAGCACGGCCGAATCCAAGGCAATCAACCGCATTCGCGGCACCTGCATCATCATGGCGTCGTCGGGGATGTGTACCGCAGGCCGCATCAAGCATCACCTCGCCCGCAACCTGCCGCGGCCGGAGAGCACGGTCATCTTCGTCGGCTACCAGGCGCATGACACACTCGGGCGTGAAATCGTGGACGGCGCCAAGCGCGTCCGCATCCACGGCGAGCCGTGTGACGTGCGCGCACGGATTGCGCAGATCCACGGCTTGTCGGCCCACGCCGACCACGACGGGCTGATCGACTGGATCTCACACTTCAAACCGGCGCCGAAGCGCGTTTTCCTGACCCACGGCGAAAACTCAGCGGCGCAGAAGCTGGCCGGCGACCTGCGGGCGCACGGCTTCCCCTCTGTCGAGATACCTGAATATCGCAGCGCGTGGGAACTGGATTAGTGCATCGAACAGGCGGCGACCCGTGGTCCACCCGAGGACTGCTCCCTCGATCAGGACTGCGGCCGATCTCTTGCACCGCGCGCAGCGCCTGTCTGAAGCATCCGTCAATCGACGATCGTCACCACGAGCACGCCTGCGATGGCCAGTGCGGCCGCGGTCAGCTTGCGCGACGTCATCGGCTCCTTGAGCAGCAGCCAGGCGAAGAGCAGCGCGAAGATCGTCGATGTCTGATTCAGCGTCGCGGCCGTTGCCGATGACGCATACTTGAAGCCGCCGATCCAGAACATCATCGACAGATAGGAACCCAAGAACGAAGCCGGGATGCAGTACACCCACGCTCTGGAAGGCCGAAATACGCCGAACCCCTCCCGATTCCGCCGGCTGGTCAGCATCATGGCCGCCAGCAGCGCGTTGCCCGCCACCAGGCGCACCAGCGTGGCCGGGACGATGGCGGATTCCTCCAGGATCGGCTTGACCATCACGATTCCGAACGCCATCAGGACGATGGCAAGCACGACGCTCGACATGCCGATCGTCAGATCGCGGTGCGTCGCGCCGACCGGCGGCTTATGCCCGGACGCCAGAAAAACGCCGGACAGCACGAGCACGGCCCCGCCCGCGTCGCTCGGCGTCAGCGACTCTCCGTGCAACAGGACCGCGCACAGCACGACCGAGGGCGTGTAGGTGCAGTCTGCGATGGTCACCAGCCCCACGCCGATCCGCCTGAGGCCGAAGAAGACGAGCGAGTCAGCCAGCGCGATGCCGAGCATCCCGCTGACGGCCAGCAGGACAAGGTCGCCGGTGGGCAGATGGCCCAACGACCGATCGCCGGCGGGCAGGGCCGACAGTGTGAGCAGAAGCAGCACAATGGCGACGGTGTTCTTGAACAGGTTCAGAGCCAGCGGCCGGATGGATTCGCCGCTTCGCTTGAACAGGACCAACGCGAACGCCCACGTCACGGCCGCGCCCAGCGCGTAGACCTCTCCCAAGTATGACGTGAACGACGCCGGCCAGTCCAAGGGTAGCTCCGATCCCCCGACGATACCCGCCTCCTCGCGGGGGAAGGGGGACGGGTCAGGGAGCGAGAGGCTATCCTCGGGCCTCAGCCGGCGTCAACGAACGCCACCCGCACCCCCGCACCCCGTGAGGCCGACTTGCCCCGCCAGTCACCCACGACGAAAGTACGCGGCGATTCGACAAAGCCGATTGAAGACACGACAAAGGCGGACCGCATGACGATCGAAGACTTGCAGGCCCTGATCGAAAAGATGTACAGCCACAAGGACCGCGCCCGCGGCGCGCCGATCACGTTCATGTGGTTTATGGAGGAAGTCGGGGAACTGGCCGCGGCCCTGCGCGAAAGCCCGAAGGAAGAACTGGCCGCCGAGTTCGCCGACGTGCTCGCCTGGCTGGTGACCCTGGCCAACATCAGCGACATCGACCTGACGGCCGCGCTGCACGCCAAGTATGGTCAGGGCTGTCCGGGGTGCGGGCGGATGGTGTGTACGTGTACGACGAAGACGTAGGGGCGGAAATGTCGAATGGC
>CAZYLK010000064.1:0-29298 GCA_964648365.1 uncultured Phycisphaeraceae bacterium | reverse complement strand
GAACCGAGCCGCGCGAGGGGAGCATAGCTGACGTGATCCGTGTACGCCAACGCGGCGTCGAAGCCAACGTTCCGTCGGCGCCGGCGATCGGCTCGAAAGCCGGTCGATGGCGTGGACGGCTAGTCCCGGCCGTGCTCGCGGTGGTTCTCGCCGGGTTCGGTCTCTCCTGCCGGAGGTCGGATACGACGACCGAGCCGGCCGCGTCGTCGGCCGGGGTTCGAGCCGGCGTCAACAACCTGCCCTCACAGGACGATCGCCTCCCCAGCCTGTTGATCATCACCATCGACACGCTTCGGGCGGATCATCTCGGATGCTACGGCTACTTCCGCGACACCTCTCCGACCCTCGATCGACTTGCCGAGGACGCCGTGCTCTTCGAGCGGTGCTATGCGCCCGTCGCGCAGACGCTGCCGACGCACACGTCGATCTTCACCGGCGTGTACCCGTATGAACATGGCTTTCAGTCCAACCTTGCCAAGCTCAGCGGGCAGACGTGGGCTGCGTCGCCCCGTCTCAAGCCGCTGGCGGCGGCGCTGAGCGATGCGGGCTACACGACCGCGGCGTTCGTCAGTGCCGAGCCGGTCAAGCGCATCTCGGGTCTCGACGCCGGGTTCCAGCACTGGGTCGAACCGGACGACAAAAAGGTTGGCGCAGATGTCACGACGGATGCCTTTCTGGACTGGCTGGCGGGCGAGCCGCCGCATCCGTGGTTTTCCTGGATCCACTACTTTGACTGTCACGCGCCTTACGAACCGCCTCCGCCGTACGACGCCCTGTTTGAGGATGGTCCGCTTCTGGACGCCTTTCTCGACGAGCGCGGTTTCGCGGACTCGGCACTGAAGCACTTCCACAAGCCGCGCGGCGACGAGGGCGTGCGGGTGAAGGCGACGAGCGAGGACCATAACCTCTACGATGGCGAGTTGCGTTTCGTCGATGATCAGATTGAGAGGCTCTTCGAGCAGCTTCGCCGGACGGATCGGTTCGAAGACCTGGTCATCGTCATCACCTCGGATCACGGAGAAGCCCTGGGGCAGCACGGCCTGCAAGGGCACGGCGACATCTGGGGCGAGCAGCTTCACGTGCCGCTGCTGATCTGCGTGCCGGGCGTGCCCTCGAGCCGCAGCGCTGTGCTGACGAGTTCGATCGACATTCTCCCTACGCTCGCCGGCCTCGCGCCCGACCTGCCGCTTGAGGCCGCGATGTCGCAATGGACCGGGACCGACGTCCTTACGCCTGATGACGCCGCGGCGGGTGTTTTTGCGCAGACCCCGCGTCCGGTCAGTTCGAGCGAACTCGTTCGCACGTCTATCCTGCGCGACGGCTGGCGCTTCATTCGCGACGTGTGCGGCGAGGATCGGCTGTACGATCTGCGGGTCGATCCGTATGAACTTCACAACGTGATCGACCGCTTTCCCGTTGTGGCGGCCGAGCTTCGACGCGACCTGGAGGATCTGATCGTCGAGCAGCAGCGGCGCGGGCGCGACAACGAAGCCGGACGGCTGAAGCCGGTGGGCCAGGAGCACATCCGGGCGCTACAATCGCTCGGCTACGTGGATGACGACGACTTTGACGAGGAGGATGACGACTAGATGTCAGAACCGAGCAAGCGCGTGTTGGATGTCGGCAATTGCGGCCCAGACCACGGCACGATCGTCCGGATGCTGTCCGGATCGTTCGACGTGGAAGTGGTGCGGGCGCACGGCACGGAGGATGCAATGGAGCATGTACGCAGGAGTCCATTCGACCTCGTGCTGATCAACCGGCTGTACGACGCCGACGGGCGGCCGGGGATGGAACTGCTCCGGCAGATCAAGGCGGACCCTGGCTCCCGCGACCTGCCCGTCATGATCATCAGCAACCGCGACGATGCGCAGTCCGACGCGGTCGCGGCCGGGGCCGTCCCGGGATTCGGCAAGCGCGCCCTGGGCGACGAGGCGACGATTGAACTCCTTAAACCCTACCTCGCCTGACCTGGGCTGCGCCGCGATGACGCATGCGGATCCCGTGTGCGATCGCATCGCGATCGCCTATTCCGACGCCGCTGCCTCATCCAGGTATCCGGAGGCGCGGCGCGGATCGACGTTCAGGTCGTGCCGGTCGGCGCCGGGATGCGACCGGCGTCGTCGGGGTGTCCGCGCGTCGGCGAACTCGTCCTCGACGGGTACGAGTTCATCGAACCAGGATGCGTCATTGTTGCGGTGGAAGATCATGAACCGGCCGCGGTCCGATTCCAGCTTGGCGCGGTGGTAGCGCAGGTAAAAATGCCGCTTGTCCATCGCCAGCATCTCGATCTTGCCGGTCTCGTGTGACATGGCGAAGCGCGGCCGACACGCCAGGCCGGACCCTTTGCGCATCGCCTGCCGGAAGATCTTCATGCCGCGGACGAGCGGAATCTCGTACGGTTCGTTGCCGGCGGTGGGGCGGCACTGAAACAGGTAGTAGGGGGGGCAGCCCATGAACGACAGCTTGCGATAGAACTCCGCCAGCAGGTCCGGATCATCGTTGATGCCGCGAATCAGCGGACACTGGTTCACGCAGATCACGCCGCAGCGCAGCGCCGCGTCCACGCCTGCGATAGCCGCGTCGGTCAGTTCGCGCGGGTGGTCGAAGTGGCACATCAGGTAGATGCGCTTGTCCGGCGTCGAGTACTTGCGAAACGCGGCCTGTAACTCCTCGTCGTTCAGGATGCGCCACGGATCGAACGCCGGCATCTTGCTGCCGATGCGGATGATCTTCACGTGCGGGATGGCCCGCAGCGCCTCGAAAATGTCCACCAGCCGCCGCGTGCTCATCAGCAGCGGATCGCCGCCGGTCAGCAGCACGTTGGTTACTTCCGGATGCTCGGCGATGTACTTGATGCCGGCCGAAACGTCGTTGACGACTTCGTCGTTCTCGTCCATGAACAGCCGCTTGCGGAAGCAGTAGCGGCAGTACGCGCCGCACACCTCGTTGCACAGCAGCAGGACGGTATCGGTGTACTTGTGCTGCACGCCGGGCGCGACGGTGACCGCCGCCTCGTTGCTGGCGTCCAGCTTGCCCCAGTCGCTGAGTTCCTCCTCGCGCGGAATGATAAGCTGCCTGATCGGATCGTCCGGGTCGTTCCAGTCGATCAGTTCGAGGTAGTAATCGTTGGCGCGGAACACGTATCGCTCGGCCACCTTGGCGAGCATCTCGCGGTCCGCGTCAGGAATCTGCGCGACCTTTTCCAGGGTGCGCACGTATTTCACCCGTCGGGGCGACCCTGCCGCGGGTGTTACGGTTGGCAAGCTGAGCTCGCGCATGGTAGACCTCCTTTTCAAAGCCGCGGGACCGACAGCCCGTGCGCTCACGGTGTCTTGGCTGACACGTGCGGCGCTCGTCAGGCTGACCCAAGTTGCCCGATACGCGGCCCGGACTGGATGACTTCGCTACGGCTCGGCGCGTGCCCGCTGCGCCGCCTTCTCTACCTCTATTGTAGGCCGAAAACGCTGCCGCTGCAACCGAAGCCGTGCTGAAACCGGACGTTCCTTGTTAATCTGGGGCGTGTTCGTGGATAAAATCGCGGCTCACGGCGTTGTTACGCGGTACGGATGGCGGCGCGATAAATCTGATGCGGGAGGTGCCGGCGCTTGCGGGCTTAGGGCTGTTCTCCGTTGCCGGTCCAGGAAAACGCCCGATGCGCCCGCTCGTAAAGCCGCACCGACGCGTACCAGTCGTGATCGAGGCCGTGGCACACCGCAATGTCGGAGTCGGCATCGTCCATCGGCGCGGCGTAGATCATGATCCCGTCGTCGTGGATGGCGAGCTTGATGGTTCCCCCTCCAATCGGATCGGCCGGAATCGACGCAATGTAATGCGGCGTCAGCAGGCTCAGCCTGTCAGGTAAGGCGCCATGGTCCATGCGATATCGCTCAGCGGCCAAAGCAACGCGAGCGCAATCGAGACCTGCGCGATGGCGCACCATCAGTCGTGAGAATCTCTCCAGCGATGGCGCCACGGTTGCTGCGAGCAGATAACGCTGCGACAGCGTTTCGATATGAGCGCTTGCCGCTACCGCGGCCTCAAGCAAGCGCGCCGGGTCGTCGTGCGCTTTCAGCAAAGGCGAGAACAACTCCACCACTTTGACCCGGTTGTCGTTGCGGAACACACCTGTGGCGAACCCTTCCGGCGGTGACGGCGTGCCATCGGCTACCGGCGGCGGGTTGCACAGTTCCAACGCAAGCACGCGCTCGCCTCGCAACGGCCACAGCACGCGGTCTTCGCCCACCAGCGACTCCAGCCCAACTTCCCACGCGGCGATGACTTCACGTTCGATCTCGCCGGAACGCAGCGCCGCTTCGATCAGATACTTCGCCGGGGCCTCGACTGCGACGCGAGCTATCGCGGCGAACGTGGACGGATCGTCCCCGATCGACGCCGAAACTCGCCAGCAGACCGCCACGTCCGTTCCGACGCGCTCTCGCTGGTTGTCGACAAGATCCAGCCAGGCCGCTGACAGCATCAGGCGCGCCGCTGCCGGATGAGCGGCCAGCCGCGCCGCCAGCACGTCGAGCGGCGGCAGATTCCAGTCTTTGACCGGCCTGCCGCGGATGCAGTCCGGCAGGGCACGCAACTCGTCGATCAGCGGGGCCCATCGTGCGACCAGTTCGCGCGTGGGCTCGATCAACTCGATCGGAATCGCGCGGCGGCAATCGGCGTAAGGATGACCCAACGTGCGCACGCCGCTCGCCATGTCTTCCATATCGAGCACGGCCGGCACAAGTATCGCGAATCGCCTGCCGAGCAGGTTTTCCTCAGGCACGGCCGGCAGCGCCGCCTCAAGTTCGGCGAGCGTTGCCGGTTCGCTCGCGGTGCGCATTGCGCTCTGGGTGCGGGACCACCGCCAGGCGGGGCCGAGGGCCAAGGGCACCGCAATCGCGGCCACTCCGGCCAGCAGGGTGAGGGCCACGCATATAGCCAGCGCGCGGCGCCCTCCGGAGTCATGCGAACTGTCCTGAGTCACGTTTGGCCCCTCCGCAGGCATCAGCGCCGATCCCCGCACGCCGTCATCCGCACCCACGGCAGCGCGCGCAATTCTACTCGTCTGCAGGCGGCGGCAGAATCGTCGGCGCATCTCGGCGATCGAAGCGGTAGAGCCGGAACGACGCGTTCGAGTCCGGCTCGGTCGAGTCATCGCCGGACGGGTTCTTGTCCGGACCCTTGGTAAACGCCGAGTAGATCGTGATACCATTTGCGGTGGCGGCAAGCTTGATCGGCTTGCCATCAAACGGGTCGATGGGAACGCTTTCAATGTACCGCGGCACGAGTGCATGCAGCGTGTCGGGCAGATTACCGGTATCCATGCGGTATCGCTCCGCCGCCAGCGCGAGGCGCGTGCAGGAGATCTCTGCCAGGCCGCGCGCGTGCAGACGCGCGAAGCTCTCGAGCGGTGCGACTGACATCGTCGCGAACATATACAGTTTGCCAAGCTCTTGAGTGCGGGCGTCCATCTCGGCGGCGGCCGCGACCAGTCGAGCCGGGTCGTTGCGATGCTCCATGATCGGGGCGAACAACTCGACGACCTTGATGCGGTTCAAATCCGTGACCGGCCCGAACCCGGCGCCGCGCGTTCCGCCGGCCGCGGGGCTGCCGGTGGCCGAGAACGGCTCGCAACAGGCCAGCGCGTAGACACGCTCGCCGCGCAGCGGCCACAGCAGCCGATCCTCACTCGCCTGCGCCCGCAGCCGCGCGTCCCACGCCAGCAACCAGTCCGGCGGAACCTCGCCGACGCGCAGGGCGGCCTCCATGAGCGATCGTGCCTGCGCGTCGCACGACATTCGGATCAGGGCGCCGATCGCGGTTGGATCGTCGCACACGGCGCCGGCCGTCTTCCAGCAGACGCGTACGTCGGCCACCAGGTCATCCGTGCGGCCGCTGAGCAGATCGACCATCTGTCGGGCGGTGACGAGTCGGGTGGCGGTTCGGAAGTGTCCGTAGTCCGTGGCGGTCGCCCATTCCGTCGGGGGCAGCGTCCAATCGTGTTGAACCAGTCCACGCTCGTGGTCGGGCAGGTTTCGCAGGCGCTCAAGCAGAGGTTTGTGTCGATCGAGCAGCAATCGCGTCGGCTCGATCGCGTCGGTCGGAATCCCCTCGAAGATGTCGACATGCTGCGAGAAGGCGATGATCGACTTGGCGCTTGCCTCATGCGAGAGCGTCGCCAGTTCGGGTCGGAGTGCATCAAACTGAAGCGCAAGGTTCTCCTCGTCCGGAATCGCGGGCAGTGCGGCCGCCAGGTCGGCGAACGTCACCGGCTCGCCCGCATCGGTGAGACCCGCGGCCATCGTCGTCCACCGCGTCGACACGCGGCTCGCGACGACGTATAGCGCCAGCAAAGCGAGCAGGGTCAGCACGCCGATCGCGGAGAGAACCTTCTTCCAGACGGCTGCCTGCCGTCGCGCGCCGGTAGATTCGGACATGTCAATGCCTCCGTACGTGCCGTCTCGAGCGGCGCTGCCATCACCGCCGCCGTTGTGGCGGATGGGTCGCCGCACTTCCGCTGCGCCTCAGCTTAACCGGAGTCCGTTCGCGCACCCACTATAATGGTCGGCGGACTTTGGAACGCCGGGGGCCGATGTCCGCGCGGGGGTGTTACCGCTGAGGGCGCGGAGAGCGCAGAGAAGGAAGATGGAGGGTGGGGCTCGTGCAGTTTGAGCCGCTGCCGACCCTTACTCGTCGCCCTCTGCCGGAATGATCCTCGGCGGCCGGCGATGTTCCAGCCGGTATAGCCGGAACGACGCATTCGAATCCGGCTCGGTCGGGTCTGTACCGGAGGGGTTGCTCTCGCTGCCCTTGGTGAAGGCTGAGTAGATCGTGATTCCGTTGGCGGTCACGGCGAGCTTGATCGGTTTGCCGTCGAATGGGTCGATCGGGATGGCGTTGATGTACCGCGGCACGAGTGCATCGAGCGTGTCCGGCAGGCTGCCGTTCTCCATCCGATAGCGCTCGGCGGCTAGGGCCAGGCGTGTACAAGCCGTTTCAGCCACCCACAGGATACTGCGTTCGGCAAAGGACTCAAAGGACGGTGACGTGACCATCAGCGTCAAGGCGTATCGCGTACCGGGAAGAGAATCCAATTCGGCCCTTGCACGGCGTGCAGCGCGGAGGAGCTCAACCGGATCGTCGTGAACCTCGATCATCGGCCCGAACAGTTCCGCGATCTTCAGCCGGTTGAGGTCCGTAACGAACAGGGATCGGGACGCGCCACCGGTCGCCAACGACGGATCGCATGCTGTAATCGCAAACGCGCGCTCATTACGCAGCGGCCAGAGCGTACGGTTCTCAGTAACTACTATGTCGAGATGCTCGGTCCACGCCTCAATCTCCGCCGGCTGCGCCGTGCCCGTAGCGAGCACGGCTTCGATGAGGTCCAAAGCCAGCGCATCACACGAGAGCCGCAGCAACGCGCTCAGCATGAACGGCTCCCCCGCAAGCACAGCCGACATCGACCAGCATACCTCAATGTCGTGTGCAACTTCATCTCTTCGAGTGGCGATCAACGAAATCGCAGCGTGCGCGACGGCGAGCTTCGCGCCGGACAGGTGCGTATCGATTTTCGCAACCGGTAGTTCGAGTGCCGGCGCGCTCCAATCGCGCTTCAGCCGTCCACGCCCGTCAGTCGGCAGCGTGCGCAGATGCCGTAGCGTTTCCTCGTGCCGCTCGAGGAATACTCGCGTTTCGTCGACGGGTTCCGCGTGGAGGGCACCGAATGAGTCAATCTGACGGTTGAAGGCGAGTATCGATTTCCCGAATGTGTCCCGCGAGACCGCGCGCAGCTTCGCCTCCAGGGGTGCGAATTCCAGCGCCAGGTTTTCATCGTCAGGGATCGGTGGAAGCGCCGCCCCGAGTTCGACCAGCGTAACGGGTTCGCCAGCCGCCCGCATCTGCGCGGCGACGGCGTTCCATCGCGCTGTGATCCGCCCGCCGATCACCCGGAGCGTGATGGGCACAATGACAAGCAAGAGCAACGCGAGAATAGCGAGCACCACGAGAAACTTGCGCCACACCGCCGCGCGCCGGTTTGATCGCCGCTTGATCATGATTCTCAGTGCCACTCATGCACCTATCTCTGCGCTCTCCGCGTCCTCCGCGGTGCACTTCCGTCAGCCGCCGCCGGTTAGCGCGGCGCATCATTGACCACTTTTCCGTCAATGATCACGCCGATGCAGTGCGACGTGTATTCGAACGGGTCGGAATCGTAGAGGGCCAGGTCGCCGTCTTTGCCGACCTCGATCGTGCCCACGCGGCCATCGATGCCGAGGATGCGGGCGGCGTCGATCGTCAGGCCGCGCAGCGTCTGCTCGAAGGTCAGCCCGTTGGCGGCCGCGATGGCGGCTTCGAACAGCACGACGCGCGTCTTGGGCACGTAGCTTTCGTAGCCGCTCTGAAACGCGAAGGGGATGCCGGCCCCCAGCAACTTGGACGGCGTCTCGAAGCTGGCGTTTTCCGCCTCCCGCACCGCCCGGATCATCGACGGATGTGTGATGACCGGCACGCCGGCCGCCTTGATCTCGTCGAGCAACAGATAGCTTTCGGCCGCGCCGTCGAGGATCACCCGCAGCTTGAACTCGGCCGCCAGCCGCAACGCCGAGTCGATGTCCTGTGCCCGCTGGGCCGTGACCATCAGCGGCATCTTCCCGCCGAGCACGTCGAGCAGCACTTCCAGCTTGAGGTCGCGCGTCGGCCGCTTGTCCAGTTCGGCGGCGTCGCGTTTGCGCTGATATTCCTGCGCATTAATGAGGGCCTGCCGCAGCATGGCCATCATCTTGCCGCGCGTGCCGGGCGACTTGTCGTCCTCTTTTTTCTGCGCGAGCGGCCCCAGCGTCGCGGCCAGCGCGAACGACGGGTTGATGACGGCGTCGGCCACGGTGTCGCCGGTCGTCTTGACGATCATCGTCTGGCCGGAGATCAGTTCGCCCGGCGCGTGGCCGGTGTGGATCGTGGTGACGCCGAAGCTGCGAATCCAGCCGATCAGTTCTTCGCGCGTGTTGTACGCGTCGATGGCGCGCAGGTCGGGCTGGATCGGGTTCGAGCGTTCAAGCTGATCCTGATCGTGCGGGATGTTGAGGATGCCGGTCAGACCGACGGTGCTGTGCGCGTCGATGAGACCGGGCGTGACGACTTCGGCGTCGAGGATGCGATAGCCATCCGGAATCGTGATGGCGCCGGACGGCCCAACGGCGGCGATCTTGCCGTCGGTGATGACGACCGTGCCGGTGTTGATTGGCGCCCCGGACACCGTATGCACGATGCGTCCGCGAACGGCGACCTGCGCGGCGGCGGGGGGGGTGAGGATGCCCGGAAGCATGAACAGACATGCGAACGCAGCCGCCCAGTTCGTGGCACGGCCTTCCAGGCCGTGATTTCCGGTGTGGCACCGCTTTTCAACCGGTGTCTTCCTGGGCTCACTGGCGGGATGCCGGTGCCACACTTGAAGACTACCGGTTACAAACCGGTGCCACACTTGAAGATCACCGGTTGCAAACCGGTGCCACAAGTCTTGGATCGCAGCGCGAAGCCTCATTCGCCATCCTCCGCATGTGCCGCGCAGCACATGTACGGCTGCTGATCGCGCCCCGCACCATAGCCGCCGACGGCGTGCAGCTTGTCCTGCGGATCGCGTCGGTCGAAGACCTTTTCGCCCTCGACCCACGTCTGCAAGACCTTCGTATACACGCTCAGCGGATCGCTCGTCAGCACGATGAAATCCGCGTCCTTCCCGGGCGACAGCGAGCCGATTCGATCGTCGAGATCGAGCATCTCCGCCCCCGACAGCGTCAGCGCCCGCAGCGCCGCTTCGCGCGACATGCCGGCCCGCACGCCCAGCGCCGCCATGCGAAAAAACAGCCGCGAATCGGTGATCCAGTCATCCGTGTGAAACGCCGTCAGCACGCCGGCCTTCTCCAGGATGCCGCCTGTCTCGAAAATCAACTCGCGGGCTTCGAGCTTGCCCCCCGGGCTGTCCACCAGAATGATCGAACAGGGCGCCCCGGCCGCGGCGATCTCGTCGGCGACCTTCCATCCCTCGCTGACGTGGTGCAGCACGACCTTGAACTTGAACTCCTCCGCCAGCCGCAGCACCGTCATGATGTCGTCATGCCGATGCGTGTGATGATGCACCACGCGCCGGCCCTCCAGCACGTCGACGAGCATCTCCAGCGACAGGTCGCGCGGCGGGCGCTTGGCGGCGTCGTCGCCGAGCGCGGCCAGCCTGTCGCGATACTCCTGGGCCTTGACGAACTGCTCGCGCACGAGTGCCGCCGAGCGTCCGCGCGTCCCGGGGAAGGGCGGCTTGTCTTTCATAGAGTTCGTGCCATTGGCCATTTTCACGCCGCCCGCGATTGAGCCGTCGTCAAGCCGTATGAACCAGTCTTCGATACGGTTCGGCTCGCCGCGCAACTTGACGTAGACGGTCTGCCCGCTGAGCAGATGTCCGGAGCCGGGCATGATGTTGAGCGTGGTCAGCCCGCCTGCGACGGCGCGCCGAAAGCCCGAATCCAGAACGTTGATCGAATCGTAAATGCGCACGTCCGGCTGGATCGGCGCGCTGCCGTCCGCGCCGCCGATGCCGCCGATGTGGCTGTGCGTGCAGATCAGGCCCGGCATGATCACCTGACCGATGCAGTTGAACTCGGTCGCGCCGGGCGGCACCTCGACCTCGTCCGGCCGGCCGACGTCGACGATCTTTCCGCGGTGGATCAGCAGGGTGCCCTGCCACAATTCCTCACCGTCGATCGGGATGATCGAGGCGCCGATGAAGGCGATCGGGTTCTCCTGCCCGCGCGCCGGGCAGATGAGCGTCAACACCCCGACCGCGAGCAGCCATGCTCTATAAGTCAAACCAGGATCTCCGTGGCAGGTCAGGAACGCCCGAGCAGTTGGTTCCAGGCTTCCTTGAGGGATTCCTTCCAACCGCCGCCGCGCGGCCGGCGGACCTCCTCTTGCAGCGACTTTCGTTGCTGCTCCTTAAGCCGCTTCTGCTCTTCGGCGCGTTGAAGGGCCTCTTCCTTGCGCTGCTGTGCCTGCTCCTCCCGCTGGCGAGCGGCTTCGGCCTCGTCCGCCTCGCGCCGGCGGCGAGCCTCCTCTTGCACCCGCGCTTCCGCGGCCCGGCGCTCCGCCTCTTCCCGGCGCTCCCGTTCCTCCTCTCGAAGGCGTTCGATGCGCAGTTGTTCCGCTTTGCGGCGAGCATCCTCGAGCCGCTTCAATTCCTCGACGCGGGCCTCCTCGGCGGAAGGGATCCTGGCTGCGGGCTTCGAGCTGGGCGGCGCCGGCGTGGCAGCCGCGGCCGCAGCACCGTCTGCCGGGGCGGACTTCATCCCTGAGACGGCGCCGGCGTCCGGTTCCCGAGCCACAGGTTCAGCCGCGACTGCTTCCTCAACGGGGGCCGCAGCGTCGTTGGCATGTGCGGCCGCCTGAGCGGCCGCCTCAGCCTCCGCAGCCTCCCGCTCCTTCCGCCGGGCAGCCGCTTTGCGCTTCCGCGCCGCGGCGCGTTTCTCAGCCTGTCTTCGCTCGTATTCCTCGCGCTGGCGCTGAACCTCTTCGGCCTGCTCCTGCGCTTCCTTCTGCCGGAAGGCCTCGACGCGCCGCTTCAGGTCGTCGAGGTCCACGCCGGGTACGTTCTCGTTTGGTGTCTCGCTCACTGACGCTACCCCCGCCGGGATGTCGGGCCTTGTCTTCAACCTGCCGCCGCGATTCTGGCCGGCTCGTCCGACACATCCGCGGGCGTGTGCCGTCCCGGAGGCCTGTCTGAACCGATCGAATCCGCCCTGGCGCCGTCTGCTGCGTTTCCCTTGAGCCAACCGGCCGTGCGGCGAACGGACCCATTGTAGCCCGTCAACGCCGCCGCCACCAATGGCACCGTGCGCCAACCGAGCACTCGGCCGATAGCGCCCCAGGGCGGTTATTTCACCGAGAAATACCGGCTGACCCGACCCATCGACTCCCGCAGTGCGTCCAGACCTCGCCGGCAGAGCTTGTGGACCGACCACTCGCTCCGGCCCAGGCGCTCGGCCACCTCGGCTGCGCTCAGCCCGTCGAGGTAGCGCAGGCAGAGCGCGTCGCGGTAGTCCGGCTTCAGGCTCGCCAGCGCCACCTGCATCGCGGCCAGTGCTTCGTCCTGTGCCGAAGCCTGACTCGGGGTGCCGGCGTCCACCTGGAGCCGTTCGAGCAGGGAGATCATCGATCCACGCTGGTCCGACGGTTCGATTCTCTTCCGACCGCCGCCCCGCTTCAGCGCGTCCAGACGCCGGATGACGTCCGTGACGTGGTTGTCGGCGATGCGGAATAACCATTTCTCGAAGGCGCTCTCGCCGTCCGGCACAAATGTGCGGATCGCGGAAAACACCTCGACATAGGTTTCCTGGAGAATGTCCTCCGCGCTGACGATGCCCTGCAGCCTTGGGGGGAGCTTGCCCGCGATCCGCGTCGCCAACCGCGACTGGAGCGGGATCAGCAGGCGCTGCAGCGCCAGCTCGTCCCCCGCAATCGCCGCGTCCAGCAGGCTGGCTTCCGGTCCGGACATGCCCCCATTGTATCACGGCCGCGGACGCGCTCTAAATGTCGCGCGGGTCATGTCATCCCGGCACTTTCCCGGCACTTTCCCGGCACTCTCCCGGCAGTATTCGGCAGTATCCCGGTGCCGTCGCGCGGGAGCCCGTATCCGGGTCAAACTGCCAGAAGTGCCCGAGCAGATGCAGCCGAACCCCAACAGGCGCCTGCGGATGCGCGACCGAGTGTCGACAGCCACAGCCGTACAGGCCGCCGATCACGCCGCCGTGCCCGTCACTCGATCGCAACCGATCGCACCAATCGCAACCGATCGCACCGACCGCACCGTTCGCGCCGATCGCAGCGACCGCAACCGCAAAAGCCTCGATGCCCCGTTGACACACCCGCCCCAGCCCCGTCTAATGCCGCTCGACCGACCGGGGCGATTAGCTCAGTTGGCTAGAGCGCCTGCTCGACACGCAGGAGGTCACAGGTTCAAGTCCTGTATCGCCCAATCGTATGTCGCTGTTTCACGGTGGTTTACGGCGGTCAATGGCACGTCCGCAACGTCGGGGTTCGTGGCACTATATTCTTGACGCTTGCCGCGTGCGTTGAGTTCCTCCGCGCGGCGGAAGGCGGTGGTGATCTCCCCGCTCGGCACGATCGGCGGTGCGCCGGACGATAGCGCCGGCGTATCGTGGCAGTCCGCGGAGTCGAGGGCCCGGCCGTCCCGCGCAAGCGCCGCGCCATCCCGGGCGCGGCAATAGGGAGTTGCGCGCGGACGCCGTCTGGTTCTGACGATCCTGTTAGTCCCTGGCGTTGCGCTCGAGGGAGTTGTAGTTCTGTCCGTCGTCCACGCACACAGGGTCGGCGTTGTGGCCCTGCCGCTTTCGCCGGGCGCCACTTCGGTTGTCGTGCGGCACGCACACCGTTACCTCTCCGACGCACGACCCGCCGCTTTCGTCCTCGGCGCTGTAGCGGATGTGATAGACCCGGCCGTTACCCGTTCCGGATCGCTCCGCACGCAGCAGCACGCTTTCGCCGCGTATGACGGCGTCGGGCCCGGTATCCCCGTCGCCCAGGCCGTTGACCGGCTCGTCCTGCGTCACGCCGAGAATCGTCAGCGTAACGCGGCCTTGTCCACAGTGCCCCCGGGAGCGCGACCGATAGCTGCGATGGCTTTCGCGTCCGCCGTGGCCGTCACCGTCGTGTTCGTTCGTGTCGTGCTCCAGATCCCGAACGCCTTCGATTTCCACGGGGATCATCTTGTGGTTGGGTGGCCAGAGGTAATCGACACTCGGCTTGCCACCGGTGCAGACTGGCGGCGAATCAGCATCTTCAATGGTGATCGATACCTCGTCGGTGTCGGTACCGAAGTACCCGTCGTCCACGCGCAGCTGGAAGACCAGTACTTCACCGCCTGGATCGACCGAGGGTGCGGTGAACGTCGGCGAGTCGGTGTCAGCGTCGGCGATTGCCACCGTCGGGCCAGCCAGTTGCGACCACGTGTACGTGAGCGGATCGTCGTCGGGGTCGCTGCTGAGACTTCCATCGAGCTGAACTTCGGCGCCTTCGGCCAGTGTCTGATCGGGCCCGGCGTTTGCAGACGGATCGTGGTTGATGTTCTCGACAAGGATCGCGACGCCGTCCATCGTGCTGTCGATCCCATCGCCGACCGTCAACTCGAATGTCAATATATCCCCTTCCGGCCCGGTGGGCGGCGCGAGGAAGGTCGGGTTGGCGGTGTATTCGTCGTCGAGCTCAACGGGTGTTCCCCCGGTCTGGTTCCACAGGAACTCAATCGGATCGCCGTCGGGGTCGAAGCTGCCCGTTCCGTTGAGAGTTACGACCGTCAACTCCGCGACCATCTGGTCCTCACCGGCCACCGCGACAGGCGGATGGTTGACGTTGGTGACGGTCACGTTGATCGAGTCCGGCGTACTGTTGACCTGGCCGTCGTGAACCAGGAGCTGGAACGTCAACGTCGCGCCTCCGGTCGCGACGGGGGGGGCGGTGAACGTGGTGATGGCGCTTGTCGGCGCGGACAGCGAAACCACCGGACCCGCAACCTGGCTCCACTTGAAAGTCAGCGGGTCGCCGTCGGGATCGCTGCTGCCGCTTCCGTCGAGCGTCACCAGGTCTCCTTCGTCCGCCGTCTGATCCGCGCCGGCCGCGGCCACGGGCGGCTCGTTGTCGCAGGCATCGCCGATCCCGTCGTTGTCGGTGTCGTACTGATCGACGTTAGGGGAGCCAGGACAGTTGTCGATGCAATTGGCAACGCCGTCGCCGTCGGAGTCAGCATCGTCGATGCCGCAGCCGCATTGGCCCGGATCCGTCTTGGCCGGATCGACGGGGCACGCGTCGATACAGTTGGCCGCTCCATCGCCGTCGGAATCCGCATCGTCCGTGCCGCATCCGCACACCCCCGGAGCGATCTTCGCGGGGTCGGCCGGGCAACCGTCGATGCAATCGTTTGTGCCGTCACCATCGGAGTCGACATCCTCGACGCCGCACCCACACACGCCGGGCGCCGTCTTGAGCGGATCGTCGGCGCACCCATCGTGGCAGTCGAACGACCCGTCGCCATCCGAGTCCGTATCATCGACGCCGCAACCGCATATGCCGGGTGACGTTTTCATGGGATCGTCGGGGCACCCGTCGGCACAGTCCGCGACGCCGTCAGAATCGGAATCCGTATCGGCGGCACCGCAACCGCACTGCCCCGGCGCGGTCTTCATGGGGTCGGCGGGACACTGATCCACGCAGTCCTCGACGCCGTCGGCATCGGTGTCGACGTCCTGGACGTCGCAGCCGCAGACTCCGGGTTCGATCTTATTCGGATCCTCGGGGCAACTGTCCTCACAGTCGAGGAACCCGTCACCATCCGTATCGACATCAGGCGCGTTCTCACACTGATCCACGCAGTCCGGGACATGGTCGTTGTCCGAGTCAACATCGGAGATGCCGCAGCCGCAGACGCCGGGATCAATCTTGTCGGGATCGCCGGGACATCCGTCCTGGCAATCGGCCGTGCCGTCGTTGTCGCTGTCGGCATCCGAGGTGCCGCACCCGCAGATGCCGGGTTCAGTCTTGTTGTAATCGTCCGGGCATCCATCGATGCAATCGGCTGCGCCGTCGCCGTCGGTATCGGTGTCAGAGACACCGCAGCCGCAGTCGCCTGGCGCGGTCTTGCCCGGATCGGCCGGACAGCCGTCATTGCAGTCCAGCGTACCGTCACCGTCAGAGTCATCATCGGGGGTCGCGCAGCCGCAGACGCCGGGGTCGATCTTGTCCGGATCCGTGGGACATCCGTCCAGATCGTCGCACGTGCCGTCGGCATCGGCGTCGCCGGTGGCGTCGTCACCACTGCATTGATCGCAGCCGTCGGGGACACTGTCACCGTCGGCATCCAGCGTGTCGTCAAACCCGGCGCAAAGGTCGTTGCAGTCGGCCACCCCGTCGGCGTCCGTGTCGTCGTCTGCCACACCGCACCCACAGATGCCCGGTGCGATCTTGTGGACGTCATTCGGGCAAACGTCGATGCAATCGGCCGTTCCGTCTCCGTCGGTGTCCGTGTCAGGCACGCCGCAGCCGCAGGCGCCGGGGTCGATCTTGTCTGCATTCGCCGGACAGCCGTCGAGGTCGTTGCACGTGCCGTCGCCATCCGGGTCGCCGGTCGCGTCATCGCCATTGCAGACGTCGCAGCCGTCGGGAACAGTGTCGCCGTCGCCATCGAGTGCGTCGTCGAAGCCGGGACAGGTATCAATGCAATCGGCCACGCCGTCGCTGTCGCTGTCCGCATCCGCGATGCCGCAACCGCAGACACCTGGCGCCGTTTTCAGTGGATCCACCGGGCAGCCATCGACGCAGTCCAGCGTTCCGTCGTCGTCGGAGTCGTTCGTAGCGGAGCCGTGTCTTACGAACTCCCACTCAGAGATTGCCGACGCCTCGCCCGTGCCATCGCCCCACGAGACGTGGATAGTGTTTCCGTTGGCGCTTGCATCGGCGAAAGTCGAACCGGTGAGGATCAGCACATCGTCTTGAAGCACCCAGATCGTCCGATCGGCCGAGATCACCATGCGATAGGTATGCATGGCGTCGTTGGTATCGACGCGCGCCGTCTGACCCCTCCGGGTTGAACTGCCGCCGAAGAGAAACACTTCGTCATCACCGATGAAGAGGGCATTTCCAACTGTCGGGGCCGTTGCGACGAAGATGCCAGCACCTGCCCGCGCGAACGACGAACCGGCCCCGGAATCGTATCGGACACGCGCTTCCACGACGAAGGGATAGTTGATCTCGACGTCCGGAGGCGTCTGCTGGTAGTACATGGACTCGCTGTCCGGGCCCGTGGTGAGAACCAGTTTTCCGTCCACCAGGGCGGGGTCGTCCGCGGCGTTCCTGACGAGGGTCCAGGCCGGCGCGCCCGCGTCCGGAAGCAGCCCGCTCGAGGCGTCGTAATCCACTTCGAACGTCGGCGTGACCTCGTACAAGCAAGGGTCGCATGCGTCGCCAACGCCGTTATTGTCGCCGTCCTCCTGTCCCGGGTTGTACATGTCCGGACAGTTGTCGGCTTCCGACGGGATGCAGTCACCATCCTGATCCCCGACGTAGGCGGTCAGCAGGGATTTGTAGCCGACATTGCCGGGAAAACCGACGTCTGCCACGATCCGGATGTACTGGTCATTGCTATCGATGCCATAAACTGTCGAGACACTCGTCGCGTCCGTGCCGCACCCAAGAAGTTGATCGAGTCGATACACCCTGTTGCTGGCGTCCCAGATGCAGCCGATGATCGGCACGCGTGCGTAACCCGCCACGATGCCGTAGTCGTCGACGTCGACAGCGGCATACCCCTGGATCGGTTCCGCGCCTGGGGGAATCGGCAGAGTCGTCTGTGTTCCTTCGGGGCTCCAGCGGATGGCGCGACCCCACAGGCCGTGTTCGTCCGTCCAGGTGCCACAGGTTTCCGCGTACCGATTGATTCCCTGGGCGTTCGCGATCCCGAACGCACTCTCGTTGAGGTCGCCCGGCAATGGCAGCCGCTGATAGGTTCCGTCGGTCATCCAGCGGATCGGCCGATTCCCGAAGTCTGTACGTGTACCGCCAACCGCCTGACCGAAATCGTTGATGTCCTGCGCGGTTTCAGAGAGTCCGGGCGCGGTCCCGAAGGACAGGAGGTTCTGGATGTCCCCTGAAGGCGTCCAACGGACAAACCGGCTCGTCTGCACCTGCCCGAGCTTCCAGCCGGTGTCACTGATCGCCACAACCGCGTGGTACGCCGGTCCGATGATGCTCGCGGCGCCGGTCGGATCCCACAGAATGGACCTTCCCCCGTCGTCAATCACGGTTCCCACCGCGAACCCGGCGGCATTCACCCCGTTGGCCTTGGGATAGCTCTGGTTCTCAACCGGATCCAGGAGCTGGGGCACGCCGTTGGCATCCCAGCGGACGGCATGCGCGCTGGGCCGGCTGCAGCTCGCACCCGCCACGAAGCCCTCGGCGCTGACGGGGTCGCCGTCGTAGACCTCCAGGCCGAGAATCCCGCAAGCCGCGTCGTCGGGATCCTGTAGCGGCACCACGTTGAAGCGCAGATTCGCGACATTGATCTCCTTCCGCTCGCACGCGTCTCCGACGACGTCGTCGTCGCTGTCGGTTTGGCCAGAGTTGGGGGTGTACACGCAGTTGTCGGACGCGTCCGGCACGCCGTCGCCGTCGGTGTCGGGCTCGGGTTCGTAAGTCTGAATGATCAGGTTGTCGAAGGTGACCGTCTGTGCGGTTGTTTCAGCGCCACAGCATCGACTCGAGTATATGGCTACGCGCACGTCGTCGGCCGGTCCTTCTTCCGCACGCGCGAGCATCCACATCGCTTCCGCAGCGCTCCAATAGAACAGTCTCAATTGCGTACCTTCGCGGGTGATGCGAAGTCGCCCCTGGACATCACTGGTGGAAGCCATCACGCCCTCACAATCTGCAGATGAGTTCGTCCGGGCTTGGTAGTACTCATAGAATGGAGCGCATGAATAGGGTACACTGCGCGAGCCGCGTTGCATGGACGCCACCGGTGCGCCGTCCGATATTCTGTTTACTGCAAGCGTCGCCCAGCGCGCGGAGTTCCCCGGTGGTGTCGAAAAATCCACCAGGTCGAAGTCGACTCGCACATCAAAGTTGCCGCAAATGGCCACTCCCGTGTCGTCCGTGTAGTACGCGGCCGATTCAATGCACCCCGCCGGCTGACCGATTTCGAGGCGGCCACCAGTTTCGGTGACCGTTCCACACGCGCTGGAACTGAGAAACCGACTGTCCAACAGGTCATCCCCGAAGTCGTCGGACAGTGTCGTGCATTCGGGCTGGGCAAGTGCCTGGACGCCCCACAGGCCGGAAACGGCGAGCAGGACAGCGGCGATTCGGTTGGTGCGGTCGAACACGGAAAACTCCTTCCTGGCAAGGGCGGACGGCGCAGCAGGCGATCGGCAGATGGCCGCCCCCGGAGCGCTACCGATCGGCGTCGGAACGGACCCTGGCGGCCCGCCCCGTTTGAAAGCGATACCTCCCGCGGGCGCGCCAACCGTTTTTTCCGGTGGAGGAAATTTTCTGGAGGCGTGCGATCAGTCGGCGTCAAGCGGCCGACCGTCCCGGAGGCTCAGCTTGCCGTCCACGGCGCAGGAATAGAGGATGTGCCCATCCGGCGAAAACTCGACGCCATCGACACAACCTTCGTGATCCGTCAGCGTCAACACGGTACGCTGACCGGGCACATCCCAGATCCGTACCGTGCCATCTGCTGACCCAGAGGCTAGGCGGAAGCCGTCGGGCGAAATCGCCACCTTCTTAACAACGCCCTGATGGCCTTGAAGCTCGCCCAGCGCGTTGCCGTCGACGTTCCACAACCGGATCACGGTGTCGAAGTAGCCGGCGGCGAACCACCGGCTGTCGCTTGACCAGGCGAGGGCGTCTACTTCGTTGGTTCCGTCGCCGAAGCTCCGCACGAATCGCGGTGGTTCGACCTGCCAAAGCTGAATCTCCGGGCCGCCCCGGTTGACCCCGCCGAACGGTGCGGTGTTGTATGCGAGCAGGTACCGCCCGTCAGGCGAGAACTTTGCGGTGGCGTATCCGGGAATCGCGAAGACATGTTCCCGGCGCGAGACTGACCACACTTCGACGGCTTTCGGGGTTTCGTTGGACAGTTGCGTTGAGAGTTGGCGGCCGGGTTGCCCGACCGCCAGGAGGTCGCCATTTGCCGACCAGTCGATTCCCCAGCACGGGTTGCCGCAGGGGATTTCGATCGGTATGGGCTGCCAGTCTCGTGTGCCGACGAAAACGAGCTTTCTGGCTCGCTCGTCGTTGAAGACCAGCATGCCGCTGTCGGGACTGAACGCCAGGCCGTAGTTCCGGGCGTTGGCACTGGGGGACTGGAACAACTGCTCGCGCGTCTGAGCATCGTGAACCCGAACGACACGCGCCAGCCCGGACGTCGCAATCCAGCGGCCGGACGAGGAAACGGCCAACGCCGTGATGGCGGATCCAGCCTGAAACAGCCACGGCGTTCGCGTCAGATCCCAGATGCGCAGACCATCGGCACCCGCCGAGGCCAGTTGGGATCCGTCCGGCGAGAACTCCTTCCAGTAGACCGAAGCGGAATGTCCGATCAGGCGGCGGATCTGCCGCCCGTTGGCCGCGTCAAGGAGCAGCAACTGACCACTATCACGCAGTTCCACGGCCAGCGCCGAGTGCGGCGCTGCGGCCAACTGTACACCCGAGTCGAGGCTCGCGAGTAGCTGCGCCGTGCGCATTTCCGGAAGCGGGAGCCGAAAGATTCGTCCATCCTGGTAACCAACGATCACCGCGCTTCCGTCGCCACTGACGATGTGGTGTGAAAGTGTCCCGCTCAGTTCAAACGCACTGAGCACGCGCAAGTCGAACGGATCAAGCAGTTCGAGACGATTGGCGCTCGCCACAACGACTACGTCCTTGAACGTTTCGACGCTATCCAGACCGCCCTGCGACGACGCGGAACTCGTTGTTGCGATCAGCGCTCCCGTGTTCGCATCGTAGATCCGGAAGTCCGTGAATCGCCCCCGCGCATAAATGCGCTGCCCGTCCATCGAGAACTGGAGGCGGGTGGTCGGATGGGCATCTCGCCGGTCGTTCGGAATCTCCAGGAGCAGCGCTCCGGTCTCCACGTCCCAGAGGCGACAGTCGGTGTCGTCGATCCCGCCGATCGCAATCCGTCGACCATCTGATGAGAATGCAGCTCTGGGGTATCCGCCGATGATCTCACCACTGTCGTACGTTCGCACAAGAGCACCCGTTTTGGCATCGACGAGTGACAGGCCCGAGTCCGAAAACTGCACGGCGAGACGCCGGCCGTCCGGCGACCACGTTACCGTGCTCGCCGGGCGCGGGATGAACAGGCGGCTGGTGTCGGCCTGTCGGTGAAGGAAATGCCACTCCCACCGGCGCCGGTCGGCCGGGGCTCGGTCCAGCGCTGCGCGCAGCTCGCCCGCGTTCCCTTCCGCGAAGGCGCGCACGGCCAGGTCGATCGAGCTGCGATAGAGAGACTCGCGCAGCGCCGCCGCGCTGCGATTCGCCTGCGCGAGCAACACGCCGAGGCCGATCGCGCTGCCGACGGCCAGCACGAAGATGGCAGTCAACAAGCCGAACGCCAGCTTGTGGCGCGTGACCGTGCGCCAGACGACGTAGGCTGTGCTGTCGCGCCGCGCCGCGATCGGCTTGCCCGCGCGAAGGCGGCGCAGATCCGCGGCCAGTTCGCCGGCGTTCTGATAGCGCCGTTCGGGCGCTTTGGCCAGACACCTGCGCACGATCGTCTCCAGATCGCGCCCCGGCCGGATGCGCGTGCCGCTGATCGCGGTCGGTTCTGCTTCGATGATGTTGCGCAGCGCGGTGGGCATGTCGCCACCCACGTCATAAGGAAAGCTGCCTGTCAGCGCATGCCAGAAGACCACGCCCAGTGCGTACACGTCGGTGCGCAGATCCACCAGGCGATGGTCCCCGCGCGCCTGCTCCGGCGCGGACCACGGCAGCGAACCCACGAACAGCCCCGTGTGGGTCATGGTCGCGAAACGGTTGGCATCGCCCTCGAGCTTGGCCAGGCCGAAGTCAACGACGTGCGGCCCGCCGTCGGCGTCCACCAGGATGTTGGCGGGCTTCAGGTCGCGATGGATCACGCCATGCAGATGCGCCGCTTCCACGGCTTCGGCAATGCGCGCAAACAGATCGACGAGTTCGTTTCGCGAAAGATCGGCTCCGGCAACGTAGGCGTCGAGGGGCCGCCCGTCGATGTAGTTCATCACGAAGTAGGAGAGGCCCTCATCCGCTCCGCTGTCATGAATCGTCACGATTGCCGGGTGCCGGAGCTGGCCGAGCACCTGAACCTCCCGCCACTGACGGGTCAACTCCTCGCCGGTGCTGGCGAGGCCGTGACGAAGCAGCTTGATCGCCACCTCTCGGCCCGTGGAGACCTGGATGGCGTGGTAGACCACTCCCTGGCCGCCGCGATGCAGCATCTGGATCAGTTCGTAGCCCGGAAGGCTGCGGATGGCCCGTCGCGCGCGCACCTGCTGGGACAACCCATCCGGGCAGACCCGCCCGCGGGCCGCGCGGATCAGATCCTGATCGGAAACCGAGACGTGACGCCCTGGCGGCTGCATCACAGCTCCGGAGTAAGTGCGTCGGATCCTCAAGTCCATAAGCGTCAAATGAGGCCGGCGCGTCAACGATAATCGCTGAGGAACTGCGACGCCGGGCCCAGCAGCTCCCGCAGATGATCTCGAGCGCGCGCCCGGAGCATAAACGCCGCGCTGCGAGACAGGCCCAGTTCGCGAGCGGCCTCCTCGCCGGTTCGACCCTGCAGATCGAAGAGGCGTATTGCGTCCGCGTAGTGAGCCGGCATTCTCGCCAGCGCCTGGTCGACCGTGCTGCGCAGTTCCTTGGCCGCGACCGCTCGGCTGGGCGTGGTGGTCGTGAACCCCAGCACGGCACAGAGCGACGTGTAGGAGTCGTCCGAGTTCAGCGGGGTCGTGATGCGGTGCTGGGGTTGAGGGCGTTTCTGACGCTCGAGTTCGCGGATCGCGTCGATCAGGTTATTCCGCGCGATGTGACGCAGCCAGGTTACGAAGGCGCTGAAGCTGTTGCCCACGAATCGATCGAAGCGCGTGAATGCCTCCATGTAGGTCACCTGCATCACGTCGTCTGCTTCCAGGTGCGGTCGCCACTTGTCCTGAATCGACAACTTCCGGCGAACCTCCAGCCCCGCACGTTCCAGCGCACGCTCGAGGGCCGCGATGTCACCCGCCTGCGCCGCCTGCAGATCGGCGTCGGTATCCTGGTCGCTCGGATTGTGCGCGCGCTCACGCAAGCTGGGGTCCGACCTCGGCACAGCAGTAACGGTGACGGACCCTACCGTACACGCAATCGCGACTCAAGCCCAATTTGTATGGCAACGGAACCGAGATAACCTGATTGTCCACAATGAGTTACAAAACCTCTAGCAGGGTGCACCGGATCGCACTTGGATACGTTCACCCGTCGCACCCGCCGAAGGGGAGCTCCGCGAGCGGGTCCGTGAGATGCTCGCCGGAACCCGCTCACCGCCGCGCACGCCAGGCCCACTTGATCTGGATGTGGCGGTGGGATCCGCAACGAGGGTGGCCTGAGTATCCCGACGGTGATCAACACCGTCTTCTGCTTGAACACGCCGGATGACATCTATGGCGACTACGTCGACGGCGGCGGCAACAAGCTGGCGGTGCCGTTCTGCCCGCCGCCCGTTCCCCGCCCAGACCCCGTCCCCGGGGATCTGGACGGCGACGGCGACGTGGACCTCGATGACTTTGGGCGTCTCCAGAAGGCGTTCACCGGGCCCAACTGACTTGCGGGAGGCACGCGCGATGGCTGCGATGGGGCTTACGACGCGATCCACTCATCCGGGATGTCGCGCGTTTTCCGTCCGCAGACGGCGACGTAGTAGATCGCTTCGCGGTCGGTGCCGAGGCGGTGGGGATAGCGTTGTCGGTTCCAGAGGCCCAGGATGCCGTCCCGAGTCATCCGGCTGATCAGACGGGAGAAGCCGGAGTCATCGCCGTCGGTGAGGAAGTCCTGCTTGATGTTGAACGCGATGAGGCCGCCGGGCTGAATCAGGTTGTAGGCCGAGGCAAACGCCGCCGCTGGGATGTCTCCAAAGCCGAGCGCGGCCACGCAGGCCAGGCAGTTGAACCGATATTCCTCCAGCTTCCTTTGTTGCGTTGCGCTCAGGTCGGTCAGATCGAGCACGTGGTAGGCGTGGTACAGTCCGGGGCGGTCGCGATGAGCGGCGTCGGCGGCCTCCTGGATGATGTCTACGCCGACGATGAATTCGGCGCCTGCCTCCGAAAGCTCTTCTGCCACCATGCCGTTGCCGGCGCCCACGTCGAGCACGCGCAGGTCCGCCGGTGCGAAACCGGCTTTCGGCAGCGCCTCCAGAATCATCTGCTGAACAACGCGGGGGGACCGGCAATGCAGGATTTCGTAGATCACCTTTTCGTAAAGACCCGGGACGGAGAAAATCGTTTCATAGTCGTGAAACCGGACGCGTCGCCATTCGCCGTCCACTTCCACGACGCACCACTCGGCGTCCTGCGAGAGCGAAATGCCGGGCTCAGGCAACGCGACGAGCAGATCGTCTTCTCCGGGAATCGAGTCGTCGTCGGGGATAATGCTGGGTTGGGTGCTCATAGCTGAGGTGCCTCCTGCGCAGGTGTCGGATCCAGCCCCGGCTCAACCGGGGAATCGGGCATCGGTTCGTCTGGCGCCATGGTGCCGGCGTCCGCCTTCGCGCTCGCGTCATCCGGGGCGTCCAGCGCACCGGAGGTCAGCAACGGCGAAGCGTCGAGCGATTCCGCCTCCATCATCTCTGCGATTCGCTGAAGCGTGGAGAGGGTCTGAGTCTGCTCCCAATCGTGCAGCCGGGTCAACTCCTGGCGGAATCGCTCCTGCAACGGGTGCGGCGTGCTGGCGAGCAGTTCATGGCCGGCATGGGTCACGGAAATCCGAACCGTACGCCGGTCGACCCCGTCGCGGGTGCGCGTCACCAGGCCGCGCCGCTCGAGACGGTCGAGGATCCCCGTAAGGGTCGGCTGGCTGATGTGCAGCGCCCGCGCGAGCGGCGCAACGGTGACATTGCCGTGACGGGCCGCCTCGCGGAGTGCCGCCAGTTGCGGACCGGTCAGTCCGTGTTTCTCGAACAGTTGTCGGGAATGCAGATCGACGGCGCGGATGATGCGACGGATGGCCGCCATGATCCGGTCTTCTATGCTCAGCAGGTTGTGCAAAGTGTCTCAAACTCCGGGAATCTCACCGCGCGCCCGCTGAAACGGGGCGTTTGCGGACGGCCGATCACAAGCATAGTTCAGAAATGATGTCTGTGCAAAGCATGGCGGCGAATCGGAAGTGTATGCCGATTTGTGCCAAGGATGATGTATTTTATCGGACGTATTTCCGGCGCCGCGTGTCGGGGAGGCGGCCGTCGCGCGGGCGACCCGAGATTCAGCGGGTGCGCGCGGAGCCCGAGTTACGGGCGTTTCACCAGAACCTCGATTGCTCCGCGGCGCAGGACGGGCGTGAAGCCGGCGGCTCTGGCCCGATTCAGCCAGGCGTCACCGCGATCCTCAACGGGCGTGGCCGGGTTGTTAAGCGGCGACCACGCGTCGGAGTGATCGAAGACAATCAGGAAGCGAGCTGCCGGGAGGCTGTCGAAGCGGATATCGCGTCCCGCCGGCTGGACGATCCGGTAGTCGGTGAAGTGCGCCGCCATCCGTTCCGTCGCGATGACCATGTAGCCCTCGGGAGAGAACCGTGTCCGGATCTCCTCGACCACCGGCATTCGTGGGTCGGGCTGATCGAACAGAACGGTCGCCGCGTGGACGCGCCAGGACTGCGTGATAGGCGACGCCCCGAGCAGCCAGTGCATCCACAACGCCCCCAGCAGCAACCCGATGACCGGCCCGCACGACGGCGAAGCCGCCTGTTTAGACGGTGCATCTGGGGGAGCACCTGCATCGGAGGATGGGGCAGCGGCGACCGCCGCCGTGCGATCGCCTGTCGTCCCGCAGACCGCCGCGGTGAAGAGCACGACCAGGATCGTGGAGTGGTGCCACCCTTTCAGGCTCAGGTAGTCCGCGTTCTCCATCAGCAGCACGAGCGCCAGGGTCGGGACGGCCGCGATCGCCAGTCGCCTCCCGTGGTACAACCCTGCCGCGATCGGCGTGGCCAGCGCCAGCAGGTAATAAAGCGCTCGCTCGCGCGTCAGCAGACGTTCGACCGCGACCTGAAGCGAAAAGCCCTCGCCGAACAGTTGCTTGCGTGTATACGTCCCCTCCGCAGCAAAGTAGGGGATAATGACCTCCGTACACAGCGCCAGGTACAGCAGCGAGCCGACCACGATGATAAGGCCGTCGCGGCGGCGCCCGCCGAAGAGCAACAAGTATGCGCCCCAGCCGAAGGCGACGCCGCAGACGGTCTCCTCGCACAGCAGCGCCGCGGCCAGGCACAGATGCGACGTCCGCCAGCGCCCCGCGAGTGCCGCGCTGAAACACCACGCCAGCCACGGGACGGCCAGATAGATCGACTGGAACCCGTAGGTGTTCGAGTAGGGCAGCCGCGTGAGCGACGGGAGAAGCAGCCACGCCGCCGCCACAATCAGCCCGATGGCCGACGAGCCGCTGCGGCGCCACGCCAACTGGTAAAAGGGCATCGCAGCCGCGTTGAGCAGCAGCGTGGACATGACCATCAGGAACATCGGCGACCGAAAGACGGCGTAGAGCGGCGCCAGGGCGTAGAACATGAACACGGCGTGGTAGCCCATCCGCGTGTCGGCGAAGCGAAGCGGGCCGACGTCCTTCCACGGCAGGCAGTTTTCCAGTTCGGTGGTGAAGAACCCGAAGTCGGCGTATCCCAGCATGAAGTGGCGCCAGAAGGTGATCTGGCCCATCGTGTGCCAGACCGTCGCCGCTGCGATCGCCAGCAGCAGCACCGCGGGCGCGTAGGTGCCCAGTCGATCAAGCCCGCGCATCGGGCGCAGGCCGTCGCCCAGCCGGTCGACCGCGCAGCTCAGCGCGATGATGACCAGGCACAACGGCCCGTAGCCGGGCGAAGTCGCCAGCCAGACCGGCACGGCCAGGACCGCCGGCAGCAGCAGCGGCGCGGCGGACGCGAGGAGCGAATGACGGGGTGTCAGTCCGGGGCCGCCAATGAGGTCCGCCGGGCGCGGAGCCAATCGCCGCGCCAGCAGCCATCCGATCAGCAGCAACGTCAACGCATGGGGAACGTATGGCCCGATGCGGCGCGGCACGTTCAATGGTTCGAGGTTGTAATTAACCGCGTTGACGACGAAGCCGTCCATCGCCGCGACGACGATGCACACCGCGAAAAGCCCGAGCAGCCACGCCGTGATGGAGAGAGATCTGGGCACGGGCGCTACGTCCGACTCCTCAGCCACGCCGCCACCTCGCTGGGGTGGTCAATGATCGTGGTAACGCCCCACGCCCGTAGCTGGGCGACGGTCCGGAACCCCCAACCGACTCCCACGAATTGGAAACCCGCCGCCTGCGCCGTGCGGACGTCGTTTTCGGAATCGCCGACGATCAGCATCTGCGCCGGGTCGCGTCCAAGGATCCCTGCGATCGCCAGCGCCCGGGTGGGATCGGGCTTCCTCGGATAGCCGTCGCGTTGCCCCTCGACGTGACGCAGGATCCCCGGTTCGATGAGCGCCTCGCAGATTCTGCCCGTCACGGCGTCTGGCTTATTCGACAGAACCGCCATCGGCACTTCGCCGTGTCGCAGCTCGGCCAGCGCCTCGGTCCAGCCGGGGTAAAGCCGCGTGTGATCGAGGCAATGCTCCCGGGCGTGATCGCGAAAGCGAGCGACGCACCCCGCCACCCACTCCTCATCCTCGCGGCGGGAGGCGCGAACGATCAGGTCATGGATGCCGTCCCCGACCCAGGCCCGTACCTGATCCTGAGTGAACAGCGCGTCGCCGGCGGCGTCCACCGCGTAGTTCACGCCGGCGGTGATATCCTGGAGGGTATCCGCCAGCGTGCCGTCCAGGTCGAATATGACGCCGAAGTCCATGCCAGATCCCAGACTGAGGTTCGACGAGGTTCCGTCGACGGCCGCGCAGAGGCCGGCCGCCCGGCCGCCCGGTCCAACCACGTTGGTGCATCCGAGCCCCCGAATCAAGAGACCCATGGCACGGGCGGGTGATTCGGTGCCCGACCGCCAGCGGTAGATCGCAGGAGGAGAATCCGCGAGGGTGGACTTGACAGCCGAGCCGCAATTGAATAAAGATGCAGAGGCGACCGATTGATACGGAGTGGCTGTGTTCGAAAAAAAGCGAATCCGACAGGAGATGCTGCTCAAGGTGCTCCGCGAGCGGCGGGTCGCCAGTCAGGGAGACTTCGTCCGCATCCTGACGGGCATGGGCCTGGATGTGACTCAAGCGAGCGTCAGCCGCGATCTCCGCGAACTCGGCATCGTCAAGCTCAACGGCCGGTACGCCGAGTCGGGAGCGCCGGGGGTCGGCGGTGTCGGCGCCGCCGCGGATCCGCGTTTTGAATTAGTCACAGCGACGGAGCCGGTCGGGGCCAATCTGATCGTGATCCGTACGCAGACCGGATGCGCGAACTCCGTGGCGGCCGCCCTGGATGAACGCGATCTGCCCGAGGCGGTCGGAACGCTCGCGGGGGACGACACGATTTTCATTGCGGTACGCAGTCGTACCGATCAGGGGCGCTTGTTCGGCAAGCTGCGGACGTGGATCGGCGGGCGCGGGGCGTAGCGAGGCGGTAGCGTAGCCCGGACCGGCCGAGCAGACTTCGTCGGGACTGGCACGCCGCGGTGACAGGGATCAGGTGATGCGACGCAAAGTGGTCCTCGCGTTTTCCGGGGGACTGGATACATCCTACTGTGCCGTCTGGCTGCGCGAGCAGGGCTTCGACGTACACACCGTGACGGTCGATACCGGCGGGTTCTCGGCTGACGAACGGGCGGCGATCGAAGCGCGAGCGCGCTCGCTGGGCGTGGCGGCGCATGTGACGATCGACGCACGGCCGGAGTTGTTCCACGACTTTCTGCGGTATCTGATCTACGCGAATGCGTTGCGCGGCGACGTGTACCCGCTGTGCGTCTCTGCCGAGCGGGTGGCCCAGGCCAGGCGCACGGCCGCGTGTGCGATCGAGATCGGCGCCGACGCGATCGCGCACGGGTCGACCGGTGCGGGTAACGACCAGGTCCGGTTCGACGTGGCGTATCGGGTGGTCGCGCCCGGGCTTGAGATTCTGACGCCGATCCGCGCTCAGGCGCTCTCGCGTGACGCAGAAGTCGCATACCTGTGCGAGCGAGGGATCTCGGTCCCGCTGAAGACGGGGGTTTACTCTGTTAATCGGGGATTGTGGGGTGCGACGATCGGCGGGGGAGAGACACACTCCAGCGATGGCGAGCTGCCGGAAGAGGCGTATGAGATGACCGCGCCACGCGAGCGGTGGCCGCGCGAGCGACAGCTCGTGGCGATCGACTTCGAGCGAGGTGTCCCGGTGGGGCTGGCGGAAGGGTCGGATGGATCGCCGGCTGCAAGTCAAGGATCCGCCGAGGCGGATCCGTGTCACACCCAGAGCACCCGCATCCATGCGGGGGTTCCACCGGTTGAAAACCGGTGCCACACTGGATCACCGGTTGAAGACCGGTGCCACACCGGATCACCGGTTGAAAACCGGTGCCACACCGGATCACCGGTTGAAAACCGGT
>CAZYLK010000063.1:0-29439 GCA_964648365.1 uncultured Phycisphaeraceae bacterium | reverse complement strand
GGCTCTGGCAAGACCACGACGCTTTACTCGGCGCTGCAGGAATTGAACCGGCCCGACAAGAAGATCATCACCGCCGAGGATCCCGTTGAGTACAACTTCCCGGGCATGAACCAGTGCCAGGTCCGCGAGGACATCGGGCTGACCTTTGCCCGCATCCTGCGCGCCATGCTGCGTCAGGCGCCCAACATCATCCTGGTGGGCGAAATCCGCGACCGGGAGGTGGGCGAGGTGGCGGTGCAGGCGGCGCTGACGGGCCACCTGGTGTTCAGCACGCTGCACACCAACGACGCTCCCTCGGCCATTACGCGGTTGATCGACATGGGCATCAAACCGTTCCTGGTCGCCAGTTCGATTCAGGCGGTGATGGCGCAGCGTCTGGTCCGGATCATCTGCTCGGAATGCCGCATACCGGACGCCTCCCCGGACACGCGGACGCTGCGGCTGCTGGGCTTCTCGGAGCGCGACATCGAGAACCGCACGGTGTATAAAGGCGCCGGCTGCAAGCGCTGCGTGAACACCGGCTATCGCGGCCGGCGGGGGATCTTCGAGATGATGACGATGACCGCGAAGATCCGCGAGCTGGCCTTCAACCGTGCGCCGACCAACCAGATCCGCGCCGCGGCGCGGGCGTCGGGAATGCACAGCCTGCTCGACGACGGCAAGCGGAAAATCCTGGGCGGCACGACCACGCCGTCGGAACTGCTCCGCATCACGCAGATCGAGGGCGTGGTCGAGGAGGTCGCCTAGCGCCGTCGACGACGCCGGACCGGGTTCGGTGAAAGGAACACGAACGAAATCGCCAGACAACGCCCCGACAGATGAACCGTGAAGACGCGGACGAGCGCGAAAGCGGCGCGGCGGCGAGCCGCGAAGCGTCCCCGGGGCTGTTGATCAGCACGATGCAACAGGTGTGAAACATGGCTCAACAATCGCTGCACATCGACCGACTGCTCGAAACCGTCATCAAGCAGGGCGCTTCCGACCTGCACATCACGGTGGGTCAGCCGCCCTGCATCCGGCTTCACGGCCACCTGCGTCGCCTCGAGACGAAGGTGCTCGGTCCCGATGACACGACGGCGCTGATGAAGTCCATCACGCCCGACCGCAACCAGCAGGAGTTGCAGGAAGTCGGCGGCACGGACTTCGGTTTCGCCTTTGGCGACGCGGGGCGCTTCCGCGTGTCGATTTTTCGCCAGAAGGGCAGCATCGCCATGGTGCTGCGACTGATCCCGTTCAAGCTGCTGACGTTCGAGGAGATCGGCCTGCCCAAGATCACGCGGGCCTTGTGCCGCCGCCCGCGCGGTCTGTACCTGGTGACGGGGCCGACCGGTTCGGGCAAGACGACCACGCTGGCGTCGATGCTCAACTACATCAACATCAACTTCGACCGCCACATCGTCACGGTCGAAGACCCCATCGAGTATTACCAGCAGCACAAGGAGTCGATCTTCAACCAGCGCGAGGTGGGCGTGGACGTGCCCAGCTTCTCGGAAGCGCTGAAGCGCGTGCTGCGTATGGACCCGGACGTGATCCTGGTCGGCGAGCTTCGCGACCTGGAGACGATGGAGTCCGCCATCCGTGCTGCGGAAACGGGCCACCTTGTGTTCAGCACGGTTCACACCACCGGCTGCCAGGGCACCGTCAACCGAATCATCGACGCCTTCCCGCACGAGCAGCAGGAGCAGGTCCGCGTCCAGCTTTCCACCACGCTGATCGCCGTGCTGTCGCAGGCGCTGATGCCGCGCATCCCGAAGGGGATGGTCGCGGCGTACGAGTTCATGGTGGTCACCCCGGCCATCGCCAACCTGATCCGCGAGAACAAGACGTACCGCATCGACTCGGCGATCCAGACCGGCAAGAAGTACGGCATGCAGCTTCTGGACGAGCACCTGTGGCAACTTTACGAGCGCGGGGAGGTCTCGGCGGAAGACGCGATCGACCGTTCGCGCCAGCCGGGGCAGATGCAGGACAAGATCGACAAGCACCGCCGCGGCCTGGAGCTGACCAACGTCGGCGAGAAGAAGGGCGAGGGCGATGAAGACGACGGCGATGACGTCGTCCAGTTGAGGACGTAATGAGCGACGATCCGTCAAAAAAACGCGGAGAACGCCGCATGCCGACCGTCGAGCAGCTCCGGCTGCAGCGGCTGGGGCGCATTCTGATCAAGATGGGCAAGATCCGTCGCACGCAGGTGCACGAGGCCCTCGAGTTTCAGAAGACCAGCCGCGGGCCGATCGGCTCCATCCTGGTCGAACTCGGCCATATCACCGAGGACGACCTCAAGCTGGCGCTGGCAGCGCAGAGCGGCATCGAACTGGTCGACCTTACCAAGGTGGACGTCTCCCCCGAGGTGGTGGCGATGGTGCCGCCGCAGGTGGCCAACACCTACCGGATCGTGCCGTTCGAATTCAACAGCGACAAGCAGGAGTTGTGCGTCGCCATCGGCAGCCCTGATAACTTCCTGGCGACCGACGACCTTCGCACGCTGCTGAGCCTGTCGATTCGGCCGTTCCTGAGCTCACCGGAGCAGATCGCCAAGGCGCTGGGGCGCTACTACCCCGAGGGCGAGCAGACCTCGATCGCGTCGCTGATCGAAGAGGTTCAGGCGGACGAGGATCTGGCCCGCTTCGAGGGGCGCGGAGACAGCATCGACCTGACCGAACTGCGGATGATGGTCGACGCGAATCCGGTCAAAAAGCTCCTCAACCTCGTCCTCCTGCAAGCGATCAAGGACAAGGCCAGCGACGTGCATTTCGAGCCGTTCGAAGACGAGTTCAAGATGCGCTACCGCATCGACGGCGTGCTCTACGAGATGGTGCCGCCGCCGCGGTACATCTCGCTGGCCATCACGTCCCGCATCAAGGTCATGGCCAACCTGGACATCGCCGAGCGACGGCTCCCGCAGGACGGCCGCATCGAGTTGACCGTCGGCGGCCAGCCGATCGACCTCCGCGTGGCCGTGCTGCCGACCATGTTCGGCGAAAGCGTCGTGCTCCGCGTGCTGGACCGGTCGAACGTGCAGTTGCGGCTCGACCGGCTGGGCATGCGGGAGGACGATCTGGCGGTTTTTGCCCAGCTCATCCGCAAGCCGAACGGGATCGTGATCAACACCGGCCCGACGGGATCAGGTAAAACCACCACCCTGTACGCGGCCCTCCAGGAGCTGAATTCGCCCGACGTGAAGATCCTCACGGCGGAGGATCCGGTCGAATACGACATTGACGGGCTGGTGCAGGTGCAGGTCCGCCCTGACATCGGCCTAACATTTGCCCGTGCGTTGCGCAGCTTCCTGCGTCAGGACCCGGACGTGATCCTGGTGGGGGAGATTCGCGACCTGGAAACCGCCCAGATTGCGGTCCAGGCCTCCTTGACTGGACACCTGGTGTTCTCGACCCTTCACACGAACGATGCGCCGTCGACCATCGCGCGTCTGCTCGATCTCGGGCTGGACTCGTTCCTGGTCACGGCGACGCTCGAGGCCATTGTCGCACAGCGTCTGGTTCGTCGCATCTGCACGAACTGCAAGTCCGAATATGTGCCGGCCGAAGAGCAGTTGATGGAGTTGAACCTTAAGCCGGAGGACGTCGGCGGGCGCACGTTCATGTACGGCCGGGGTTGCGACTACTGTAACAATACCGGCTACCGGGGTCGCCTGGGCATCTACGAGATCATGCTCATGGACGACACGTTGCGGGAACTGGTGATGCGTCAGGCGTCGTCGTCGGTGATTCGTCAGGAGGCGGTCAAGCGCGGCATGCGTGAACTTCGGGACAGCGGCTTGTTCGCGATTTATGACGGGGCGACGACGATTGAAGAGGTTGTGAAGGAGACGGTGCTGGGCGACTAACAGCGCCCGGTCGAGCGCGTCCGGACAAGTCGGGTGCGTCGCCGTCGGGGCGGCGTGCCGGTTTGTGCGAGTGCAGGGGTTGATCCATGCCAACGTTCATGTTTGAAGCGATGAGTCAGGCCGGCCAGGACGTCAAAGACGAGGTCGAAGCCGCCTCGACGGAAGACGCGCTGGCGAAGATCCGCAGCATGGGGTACTTCCCCACGCGGATCAAAGAGAAGGGCGGGGCGAAAAAGCCCGGCGCCGCCAAGAAGAAGAAGGGCGGCGGCGGCGGGATCGGCGGCGTCTCGAACAAGCAGATGTGCCAGTTCACCCGCCAGCTTTCGACGCTTCAGGACGCGGGTCTGCCGATTCTGCGCAGCCTTACGATTCTGGAGGAACAGCAAAAGCCCGGCAAGCTGAAAGTCACCCTCCGAACCGTGGTGGAGGACATCGAGGGCGGTGCGACGCTGTCCGAGGCGATGGGCAAGCACCCGCGGGTGTTCAGCCGGCTCTACGTCAACATGGTCGCCGCCGGCGAGGTGGGCGGCGTGCTCGACGTGATTCTCAGTCGTCTTGCGGAGTTCCTCGAAAAGGCGCAGCGTCTGAAGAGGAAGGTCATCGGCGCCATGATCTACCCGATCGTGGTCATTTCGTTCGCCGTGGCCATCGTCGGCGGCATCATGTACTGGGTCATCCCGAAGTTCCGCGACATCTTCGAGGACTTCGACACCGAGTTGCCGGCGCTGACGGAAACGCTGATCTCGGTTTCGCTCTGGTTCGCCCAGGGTCGTCCGCCCGGCTGGGCCATCGCCCTGCTGTCGCCCATCATGTTCATGGTGCTCTGGAAGGCGATCCGGCAGTCGCGCGGCGGTCGCTACGCGACCGACTGGACGCTGATGAAATTGCCGATCCTCGGGGCGCTGCTGCAGAAAACGGCCATCGCCCGGTTCACGCGAACGCTGGGGACGCTGATCAACGCAGGCGTGCCGATTCTCGAGGCGATCAACATTACCAAGGAGACGGCCGGCAACGAGGTGTACTCCCGCGCCATGGAGACCGTTCACGACGCGATCCGCGAGGGCGATTCGTTCGCCAATCCGCTGCGGGCGACCAAGACCTGCGACTCGATCGTGGTGAACATGGTGGACGTGGGCGAGGAAACCGGTGAGCTGGACAAGATGCTCATCAAGGTCGCGGACAACTACGACGAAGAGGTGGAGACGGCCGTGGCGAGCCTTATCTCGCTGCTGGAACCGCTGATGGTCGTGGTGCTGGGCGGTATCGTCGGCTTCATCGTCGTGGCGCTGTTCCTGCCGCTGGTGAAGCTGATCGACAACGTCTCCGCGTAGCCGTTCGGGAGAAATCAGCCGACCGGCGCGCCCGTCAAAAACGGGCGCGCCGGCCGTTTTGTGAGTCGAATTCCGGCGCCGCGGGCGCCTATTATTGGTCAAGGGACGCGGGTTTCCGCGTCGAGACGACGCCCCGTCGTGGGCGTACATTCATTCTCAGCGATGGAGGCATTTGCGATGAGTCAAGCGGTCTATCGGACGCGCGGCGCGGCACGGCCGGCGTTCTCCCTGATCGAGTTGCTGACGGTCATTTTCATCATCTCGCTGTTGATCGCGATCCTGCTGCCCTCGCTGAACGCGGCCCGCAACCAGGCGAAGCGGACGGCCACGGCGCAGTTGCTGCAGGCGGTCGAGAAGGGCCTGCTGCTGTTCAAGGGAGATAACGGGGCTGAGTTCGGCCGCACCAACGGCTACCCGCCCTCATTTGTGCATCCGCGAATCCAGGACAAGGACGGCGACGACGTGTTCACGGCGGAAGACGGCGCGGACGGCCAGTCGCCCTTCCACGAGGACCACCCGCGCATTTACGGCGCGCACTTTCTGCCCATGATGCTGGCCGGCGCCGACGCCAACGGCTTCATCCAGCGGCGCAGCGTCCCGCCCAGCCGCCTCGAAGAGCCGGAGTTCTGGTACCAGCCCGACAAGGTGTCCGGCGACGAGATTCCGCGGCAGACCCCCTACATCGACGTGTCCAAGATCCGGCTGGTCAAGACGCGCGAGCTGATCGGGCGGGCGCCGGAGAACATCTATCCCGGGAACCGGTGGGAAGACGCGATCGGCGAAATCCCCGTGATCGCCGACTCGTTCGACCAGGCGGTGCTCTACTATGCCGCCAACCGGAGCGGCGCCCCGCGGAACATGGTCGAGCGCGAGCACGACGAGGACGAGCGGTACGACGACGGGCCGCCGTTCTACTTCCACCAGGACAACGAGTTCTTCACCGGCATTCCGACCGGCCAGGGTCCGGATGCCTTTGAGCCGGGCTGGGACTTCGGCGGCGGCGGCGACCACTGGATCGCCCGCGCCGGCGAGGATCTCGATTCCACCAACATCAACCTCGACGACAATCGGCGGACGTTCGCCAATCATATTCTCGATTTCAACGCGTTCTCCGCGATTCAGGCCAACGGCAACAACAAGCAGCCGATCCGCCCGGTGAACGCCGAATCGTACATTCTTATCTCCGCCGGGGCCGACGGGCTTTACGGCACGAATGATGACGTGGACAACCTGCCGGATCGGCAGTGATTATTTTTTCCATTTATCCAGGGATTCATACCATGAAACTTCGACAGAACAGGCGGACCGCCGGCTTCTCGCTCGTCGAGCTGCTGGTGGTGATCGCCATCATCGGGATTCTCATCTCGGTGCTGCTGCCGGCGGTCAACGTTGTGCGGGTCAAGGCGAACGTGGCAGCCACGCAGGCGCGGATCTCCTCGCTGGAGACCGCGCTGACGACCTATCGGGGCGAGACGGCGCTGGGTGCGGAATACCCGCCCTCCAGCACGGACAACTCCGATCCGGACTCGGCGCAGCAGGACCATCGCAAGCTGAGCAATCCGCTCAGCACCAACCAGAAGGTCGAGCCGGACACGGTCGTGGCCGGGGCGCACCTGCTCGTGCATGCGCTGCTGGGCGCGGACTTGCAGGGCCCGCCGGGGTTCATCGACATCGACCGCGACGGCATGTGGGCGGACGACACCCACGCGGCGACGGATGGCGCCTACGAACTGGACAAGGTCCAGGGTACGACCAAGCGGACGCGCTATTCCAAGTTCGTCGGCGACGCTCTGGTCGCCAAGACCGCCACGCTCAACCAGTTGAGCCAGGAAGGCGAGATCATCAGCTACCCGGACGTGGATGAGGATACGACCGGGCGGCAACTGCTGTTCGTGGACGAGTTTCGGATGCCGCTGCTGTATTACCGCGCCAACCCGGCCGCCAAGCTGATCACGGGTACGAGCGGACAGAACCGCCTGCCCGGCGTCTTCCAGCAGGAGGACAACGGGATCATCACCGGCAGCGAAGGGCCGAGCGGGATCTACGAGAACGACGGCATCGACTTCGGCCCCGGTCCGATCCAGGTCGGCGGCAACGACGGCAACCTCCACGGCCTGACCGAAACGAAGTACCCGGCTGCGCTGCCGAACAGCGCCGATCTGTCGACGCCCGAGTACGACTACACATTCGAGCGCTTCGTCTGGGACAAGACCAGCAAGCAGCGTAATACGGCCGTCCGCAACGACACCTACCTGCTGATCTCGGCCGGTCCGGATCGTCGTTACGGCACGGATGACGACGTCACCAACTTCGCCCGGGGGAAATGACCCGTGAACGCCAACTGTTTACACAGGCGGCGGCCGCGGGCGTTCACCATGGTCGAAATGCTGGTGGTGATCGTCGTGGTGTCGCTGCTGCTGATTACCGTTGTCACCGTGGGAACCGGCGTCATCGGGGCGGGCAACGCCAAAGAGACGCAGGCAATCATGCGGGTCGTCGAGCAGGCGGTCGAGGACTTCCGCAGCGCCGCGCCGCTGCGCGCGGTGCGGCAGCCCAAGGCCGGTGGCGGGTTCATCCGCTACACCGATCGCTACGAAAACTACCCGCCAGACGAGGTGGAACTGTTCACGCCGCGCGGCCTGCCCGGCACGCTGAACGGCGGCACGCTTGCGCCTGGCGGCGCCAAGTTCGTTCCGGAGCCGAACCCGCCGTTCGGGGCCATGACGTTCCGCAGCGACCTGCGTGAGCCGTCCCAACTGGCGCAGGAGCACCGGGATCTGGCGGCGATGCTGCTGGCGATCCGCCTGTTCAGCGAGTCGGCGTCGGCGGTGCTGGACAAGGTGCCCGACCGTTACTGGGTGGAGGGCGTCGTCGATGCCGGCGGCACTCCGCTGCAATACCTGGATCGCCCCGGCGAGGGTTCGGGTCAGTTTTCGTCCCACGACGAGCAGATCCGATACATCGTCGATGCCTGGGGCGAGCCGCTCGTTTACATGTCCCAGCGCGACTGGAAGCCGGACCCCGACGAGCCGCCCGTCTCCTCCAACCATCCGGACTGGAACCGGATGTCGACGGAGTGGGTCAAGCTCAACGGCGGCACGCCCGTGCTGATGTCCTACGGTCCCAACGGCCGGGAACAACTCACCAAGGCACTGCTCGACGCCGATCCCACGCACACCGTGCTGGGTGACTGGGAGGACGACCGGCGCCTGAACAACGAGTTGAACGCGGACAACGTCTTCGTCGACGACGCGCTGGGCGCGACGCTTCGGCGCGGCCTCGGCCAGTAGCGGGGGTGACGCCATGACAAGCTTGAAGCAGATTCAATCGCGCGGCCTGATGCGCGCATTTACGCTGGTGGAACTGATGGTGGCCATCGCCGTCATCACCCTGATCCTGCTGGCGGTGGTGCCGTCGGTCAGTTCGATGTGGGAGCAGCGCAAGCTCTCCGACACGGAGACCCTGATCCGCGGCGCCCTGATCAACGCGCGGCAGCGGGCGATCGGCGCCCGCGAGACCGGCCTGCTGTTCTACGTGGACGGCGAGGGCGTGCAGCGAATGGTGTCGATCGAGCGCGCCGACGAGACGACCGAGCAGTCGGGCGTCCGCCTCGACCTGCTCTCGATCAACCGGTTCACCATTACCAGCGGGGGGGAGGCGCTGACCATCCCCGCGCCGATTCGCATTACGCCGCGAACCGTGCTGCTGGCCGATCCGGACGGATCGAAGGCGTACGAGCGGTACAGCGACGACGAACTGGTGAACGAGGACTTCCGCCAGCCGCCGAACACGCACGACGCGGGGCAGCGGCATCGCAACTACTTCTCGATCGTCTTTTCGACCGAGGGGCAGTTGATCGTCGGGCGGGACGTCCTGATCCATGACGCTGACGCCCAGGCGGAAAACCAGAACGAGCCCGGCTCCGGTCATGGAGACCTGACCGGGCTGCCGGTCGATGATGCGTCGCTATATTTCTCCCGGCTGGAGAACCGGCCGGAGAGCATCTATCCGATTCGCGGCATCACGGGCGAGTTGACGTCCGTCGTTGCCGACGACGTCAGCCAGCCGGCCGTGGCCATCAACTTTCCTTCGGTCGACGGCGTGCTGGTCTATGATAATTCACTCTTCCGCCGGGCGGGCGACGCGACGACGCGGCGCAGCTTCCTGGCGGAAACGGGCCGGCCTTACTACGTCAACCGCGTAACGGGCGAGATCATCCGCGGACCGGTGGCCGAGAATGAGGATCCGAAAGGATAAGCCGATGAGCTTCGCACATACACGACGACAACCTGCGGCGCACGCGGGTCGCGGCCGGCCGATGAGGTCGGGCTCGCGGCGGGCGGCGCTGTCCCTGGCGGAGATGATGATCGCGATCGTCATTCTCGGGCTGGGGCTGATCATGGTGGCCACGCTGTTCCCCGTCTCCTGGACGCGGGCGCGCGAACTGGCCGAGTACACCGTTCAGAGCAACGTAACGAATCAGGCGGCCATGCTCGTGCAGGCCGCGGGCCGGGTCGATATCCTCCGGTCTCCGGTAACCCACGAGGAGGTGGATACCCCCGGGTTCAAGGGGGACCAGGCGCATTTCCGCTACGGCGCGCCGCCGGGACTCGAGGGGGATTTGCCACCTAATGCCCGGGTCCACGCACTGAACCTGCAGAACATCACCGTGGATGACAGGGCGTTCGTGGCGGAAGACCCGCACCAACTCGACCCTGCCGACCCGGTTGAGTACGGAGTTTACCAGAATGCCGTGGATGATTTCCGCGATCGCTATGACGTTTCCTACTTCCGGCCGTTGCTGGGTTTCCATGAGCGCGTCTATCCGCCGCTGCGGCCGCGGCTGGACGAACTGGACCTCGAGACGCCCGGCCGGGATGACGCCTGGGATGCTCAGATGGAGTCGCGCCGCTACGTCTTCGCCGTCTTTCATCGCTTGAATGATGACTACGTCTATAACGTCATCGAAGACGCCCTGAACAACGGACGGATCGGCAACCTGATGGGCCTGACGCGGGACTTCACGATGTACTACGTGACCCTGCGCCGCCCGCGGCCGACGCAGCGGTTCGCGCGTCAGGATCCCGCGGAGACGCCGAACCGCAACGAGTTGAACAAGCCGGTGCAGCCGAAGGCGCTGCCTCCGTCGCAGGACGTGATGTTCCCGGTGGCGTGGCGGGTGCAGATCGCGCTGCCCGATCCGGACACGATCCAGCCGGCCCTGTCGGCGACGGGCATCCCGACGGAACTGGCGGTCAACATCGATCCGTTCACGGGGTATACTGAGTCGCTGTGGGACAACGATGCGACCATCGTGGAGATGTTCCGCAGCGGCGCGGCGTTTATCGACGAGAAGAGCGGACAGGTCTTCCGCATCGAGAAGCGGCGGCTGGCCGGCGACAACGATCAGCAGGCGTGGATCACCGTCGATCGCGAGATCCTCGTCCAGGATGTCAACGACAACAGGAACGAGGGCATCGATCTGGAAAGCGAAGTGCTGCGCGTCGTGTGGGTCTTCCCGCCGTCGGTGAAGCGGCGATCGTCCGCCAGTGGAACGCTCGAGTTTGACGGCAGTCAGCCGGTGGTGGGGATCGACGTGCGCTCGTTGATCGTGCCGCCGACGCGGTGAGAGCCCGCTGCGGTGTGCCACTGCTCTGCGAGCAGTGCCGCCATCGACGCAGCGCGTCAATCACGAGGGACGTGGCATCGGCTTGTGATGCACTGCTCACAGAGCAGTGGCACCCGTTCCCTGTCGGCCGTGACCCTTACCCGCGACTATCGCCACCATCAGTGGCACGGTCGCCGGTGGTCTTCGCGCGGCGGTTCCGGCGGGTAGAATCCCGGCATGGGTTTGATCGTTCAGAAGTTCGGCGGCACCAGCCTGGCGACCGCGGAGAAGATTCACCGCGCCGCCCGGCGTGCCATCCGGGCCAAGCTCAAAGGGCGCGACGTCGTGCTGGTGGTTTCGGCCATGGGCCATACCACCGACAAGCTCATCAAACTGTCGCGCGAAATCACGGATAACCCGCCCAAGCGCGAACTGGACATGCTGCTGACCACCGGTGAGCAGGTCTCCATCGCGCTGATGGCGATGGCGATCCACTCGGTGGGGCACGGGGCGATCAGCCTGACCGGGGCGCAGCTCGGCCTGATGACCGACCGCACGCATACGCGGGCGAGGATTCAGAGCATCAGCCGCGAGCGCATCGATCAGGAGCTTGCCCGGGGCAACATCGTCATCGTGGCCGGGTTTCAGGGCATCGACGCGGGCGGCGAGATCACGACGCTGGGGCGGGGCGCGTCGGACACGACGGCCGCGGCGCTGGCGGCGGTGCTGAAGGCCGACATCTGCGAGATTTACACCGACGTGGACGGCGTCTATACCGCCGACCCGCGGATCGTGCCGCAGGCCCGCAAGATCGACCGCATCGCGTACGACACCATGCTGGAGATGGCCGCCAGCGGGGCGGGTGTGATGCACTCGCGGGCCATCGAGTTCGGCAAGAAGTTCGACGTGCCGATTCACGTGCGCAGCTCACTGACGGACACACCGGGGACGCTGATTATGACAGAAACGGAAGGTATGGAGGCGGTTGCGGTACGCGGCGTGACGCTCAAGCAGAACATCGGCACCATCGCGCTGATCGGCGTGCCCAACGCGGCCGGGGCCGCGGCGAAGATCTTCGGCCGCATCGCCGAGGAGAACGTCTTCGTCGATGACATCGTGCAGAGCATGCACGCCGACGGCTCGCGGGCGAACGTCGCGTTCTCCGCGGACGCGGGCGACCTGAGCGAAGCGCATCGCGTGTGCGAGGATCTGGCGCAGCAGATGGGCATCGAGAAGGTGGTGGTCGAGCACGACGCCTGCAAGGTCAGCGCGATCGGTATCGGGATGCGCAGCCACACCGGCATCGCCGGCACCATGTTCAAGGCCCTGGCGGCGGGCGGCGTCAACATCCAGTACATCTTCACCAGCGAGATCGTCATCGGCTGCATCGTGCATAAAGACGATGGGCAGAAGGCGCTGCGGCTGGTGCATGACGCGTTCGGGTTGGGGAAGGAATAACCGCGGGCAGCAAACCGCAGAGCGCGCAGAGACGCACAGCGCTCGCTATGGATCGAGCGCCCGTCCAGATTGGAACTCCGGGTCGCTGGTCCGGGTCTGCCACCGTTCCTTGTCGGCGTTGCGTTCTATCACCGGCTGACCTTCTTCGACCAGATGTACGGCGACGGGCAGATCCACTGCCCACAATGCGGGTACATCCTCAAAGGAGTGAGCGAGCCACGATGCCCGGAATGCGGCCGGCGGGTATGAACGTCCGGGATGAGCGGTCCTGATTGTGCCGGAACGCGGACAAAAAAATCATCCGCCGAATACCGCGTTGCCGCGTCTGGTATGTCGTGGCGAGCCCTTGAGGCCGGCCGTGGCCGGTGTCGGACCTTGCCGCCTGGACCGGAGGACTCGACCGATGACACGCAGCGTATCAGCCGCCGCTGTTCTATTCGTTTGCATGACTGGCCGCGTCACACTTCGCGCGGAGACGATCCGCGTGCCGGACGACTTCCCCACGCTGTCGGCGGGGATCGCCGCGGCTCGTGACGGAGACACGGTCCTGGTGGCCGACGGCAATTATACAGGTGCGGCCAATCGGAACCTGGATTGCGGTGGTAAGGATATCGTCGTCCGATCGGAGAATGGGCCGGAGCACTGCATCATCGACTGCGAGCGCGACGGCCGGGCCTTCGTGTTCGACAGCGGGGCGGCCTCGGTCGCCACGATCGAAGGGCTGACGCTGACCGGCGGCAGCCGCGGGGCCATCTTCTGCGGGCGTGACACGCGGCCGACCCTCCGCAACTGTCTCATCACGAACAACACCAACCGCGACTCCGGTGGCGGCATCGAGGTGCTCCTCGCGGAGCTTCGGCTCGAGTCCTGCCGCATCGTCAACAACGCGACGTCCTATCGCGGCGGCGGCATCGCAGCGGAGAGCAGCCGGATTACGATGGACAGGTGCCAGATCAGCGGGAACCGGACCGACTATCCCGGCGACAGTCTCCAGGGGCTGGGTGGGGGGCTGTATCTATTCGCCACCGACATTGACGCTTCGAACTGTGTGATTCGCGAAAACTACGCCGACCGGTACGGCGGCGGGATGTACTGCGGCGGAACGCACGTGGCCACGCTCACGGACTGCATCTTCGAGGACAACGCAGCTTATGCCGGCGGGGGTGGGGCGGCATACGTCTCGGGGACACTTGAGCGATGCCTCTTCCGGAGGAACCAGGCAGTCGGACGGGACGGGGGCGGCATCATTGCCGACGCGGCCGTCCTTGCAGACTGCGTCATCGCTGAAAACACCGCCGAGCGCGGTCTTGCCGGCGGCGTGCAGCTCCGCGGTTCATCGCTGACCCGATGCACGATCGCAGGAAACACCGCGGCGGCCGGCGGCGGCGTTGTCGCTTCAACGGACAGTCTCGTGCAGGATTGCATGATTGTCGGCAACCGCGCGATCGGAGAGGAACACTACCATTACGGCGGCGGCCTCGTCCTGACCGGCGATACACGCCTGGTCCAGACTGTCATCACGGGCAATTCCGCAGTCACGGGGGGCGGCGTCTATTCCACCGCGGGCGAATCGCGACTGGACAACCTTGTCGTTTACAGCAACACGGCCCGCAGTGGCGGCGGGCTGTTCGTTGCCGCCGGGCAACCGCGCGTCGGCAGCAGTATCATCCGCGGCAACACGGCGGACGAGTCTCCCCAGATCGGTGGCGCGGCGCTGGTTCTGTACAGCAACGTTTCCGGCGGCTTTCCGGGCGACGGAAACATCGACGCCGATCCGGGCTTTGTCGATCCTGACACCGGTGACTTGCGCCTCATGGCAGGTTCGCCCTGTATCGACGCTGGCGACAACCGGACGCAATGGGGCCAACTGACGACAGACCTCGACGGCAATGTCCGCCGCGTCGACGATCCGGCCACGCCGGATACCGGACGGGGCCGCCGCGGCGTCACCGACATGGGCGTGTATGAGTTCGCATCGCCACCGGCATGCACCGGTGCGGAAGTGATCAAGGCGAAGTGTGTTGAATCGAACGGAGTGTACGCGGTTACGGTGCGACTGCGCGCCGCACGACCGGACGCAAGGCTGACGATCGCATTGGATGGAATGCACGACGGTGGGATCGTGGGTCGCATCAACCGTCACGGCCGGCTGAGCGTTAGATTCGAGGAGGCCGGCGCCGGTCGTCATGCGGTCGAGCCTCTGGAATGCGGCGCATCGGACGCCTTACGGTGCCGGTGACCTGAGGAAAAATGTGTCAGGATGAATTTCGGGGACTCGGATTCGATCCGAACTGCCAAGAGCACTGTACGGCCAGCACAGTCCCGGTGCGCTGTACCGCCGAAAATCATCCTGACATTTTTCCTCCGGCAAATCTAACAGACACTGTCGGAATTTCCGACAGTAAATAGTGGAAATGCCGACATCAGGCAGCTAGGATTCCACGGATTCGCGGTCCTGGAGTCCTCGGATGTATCGGCGCAACGGGTCCGATAATTTGCTGACAACCCTCCGCGACACGCCCATTGTCGTCCTGCACGGGCCGCGCCAGGTTGGCAAGACCACGCTGGTGCGGACCCTCGCGGAGCGGGGGCAGACCTATGTGACCCTCGATGACGCCCTTTCTCTGGCGGCCGCGCGGTCCGACCCGACGGGATTCCTGGCGGGGCATCCGGGGCCGCTGATCATCGACGAGGTTCAGCGGGCGCCCGAACTGGTGCTGCCGATGAAGGCGGACGTGGATCGCAACCGCCGCCCGGGGCGGTTCCTGCTCACCGGCTCGTCGAGCGTCATGCTGGTCCCCCGACTGGCGGACGCATTCGTCGGGCGCATGGAGGTTCACAGGCTGTTGCCGCTGTCGCAGGGCGAGATCGAAGGGGCTCGCGAAGGATTCGTCGATGCGCTCTTCGCCGAGGAGCTTCCCGAGGGCGCCGCGTTCGCCACCAGTGCGCTTTCGAGGGTGGAGCTTGCGAATCGCGTCGTGACCGGCGGCTATCCTGAGGTGCTGGCGCGTCGCGGCGCGAAGCAACGGCATCGGTGGTTCGAGTCCTATCTGAGCACAGTGCTGATGCGCGACGTTCGCGACCTGGCGAACATCGAAGGGCTGGTGGACCTGCCGCGCTTGCTCGCGGCGGTGGCGGGTCGGGCCGGCGGCCTTCTGAACTACGCCGAACTCGGCCGCGACGTCGGGCTGAACCAGGTCACGGTGAAACGGTATCTCGCGCTGCTGGCGGCGACGTTTCTCCTCCAGCCCGTCATGCCGTACTTCACGAACCGCATCAAGCGCGTGGTCAAAAGCCCCAAGCTCTACTTCGCGGACACCGGCCTGCTCGCCCACATGCTCGGCGCATCGGCGGATGCATTCACGCCCGGCAGCACCGTGGCGGGACCGCTGCTGGAGAACTTCGTCGCGGGAGAACTGATGAAGCAACTCGGCTGGAGCGACGTGGACGCGAGCCTGTGGCACTTTCGCGACCACCGCGGGCACGAAGTCGATTTCGTGCTCGAATCCCGCGGCGGCCGCAAGCTCGTCGGCATCGAGGTGAAGGCGACCTCCACGCTCAACGGCGACGAGTTCCGCGGCCTCAAGTTGCTGGTCGAAGCTGCCGGCGAGCGCTTTCACCGCGGGGTCGTGCTCTACACCGGCGGCCAATCCGTCCCCTTTGGTGAGCACTTGTACGCGATGCCGGTCAGCGCCCTCTGGACGCTGGGGAAAAGGTGTCAAGAGGATTCTTGAGCGTCGCATCCTGACACACCCTTTCTCCGACCCGCGACCCGCTACTCCTGAGACGGGGCCGGCGTCGGCCGGGGGCGATAGCCGAACGCACGCTCCGGCGGCTGACCGTAGAGTGACGGGCTCAGATACGTCCCCTGCTCGCTCTCCGGCTTGTCCACTTCGACCGGCGCGCCGCGCTTCTGCACCCAGCGGTCGTTGCGGACGGCCTGGACGAGCCATGACACCTTGCCCCCGGGAACGCCGCCCGCGATGGTAAACGTGCACAGCGGCGCAACGTCAGCCGGTTCCGCGTCGGCGCCGGCCGCCAGCGCCGCCTCGCTGATCTCTTCTGCGACATACAGACCGGGCATCGAAACGCCCACGGCCGTGAGCATGTAGCTGGGATCCTTGTTGATCTTGGCGAAGTAGTGCGGCAGTTCGACCACGGCCTCACCCATGTCATCAAGCCTGACGGTGCCGCGGTAGAAGTTGATGACCTCGGGGCTTTCGCTGGCGTAGTGCAGCAGATACTTGTTCGCGGGATCGTCCGGATGGTCGATGCGGAACGGCTTCACGCCGCTGGCGCCCATGTCGCCGGAGGCCCACACTGCGTATCCGTCCGTTCCGTCGTCGGCCACTCCGATCACTCCGTACGGCACCCCGGACTCGGCCAGACCCCGACCCAGCACGCCCCATCCGAACGTGCTCGTCGATTCCCCCCGCACGCCGATGCCGTAGGTGGAATTGGCAATGCCCCAGACCCCCGCGCCGTCGGAGCTTTCGCTCTCGAAGTACCCTCCCGCCGCGACGCCGGTGTTTGCGGCGGCCAGACCATAGACGCCGAATCCTTCGGAACTGGCGGTCGTGAAGCGCCCGCCATAATTCTGACCGGTCGCGGCGGTAGCGGCGCCGTATACGCCTCGCCCCGACGTGCTGTCGCTGCGGCCGTAGACGCCGTAGTTCGAACCCGTGCCGGCCGTGCTGACGCCGCCGACAGCGCGGCCTGACGTACTCGCCGTCGAGCCGTATACCCCGTAGTTCACGCCCGTCGCGGTGGTCACGGTGCCCGAGACGCCACGACCGGTCGTGCTGTTGCTTTCGCCCTCGACGCCATACGCGGCGCCGGTGGCTGCGGTCGCCTCGCCGAAAACGCCTCGTCCTGTGGTGCTCGCGCTGCGGCCGTAGACGCCGAAAGTGTCCCCGCTACTCGTCGTGGCCAGGCCATACACGCCGCGGCCGCTCGCGCTGGAACTGGTGAATCGGCCGCCGTAGTTGGTACCGGTATCGGCCGTTGCATGACCGAAGACGCCGGTGCCGGTCGTGCTGTCGCTTTGCCCGTAGACGCCGAAGGTTGCGCCGGTGGCCGCCGTGGCCAGGCCGAACATTCCGCGGCCTGACGTGCTGGCAGACTCGCCCGATACGCCGAAAGTCGTGCCCGTATCCGCCGTGGTCCAACCGTAGACGCCGACGCCCGACGTCGAATCAGATCGACCGTACACGCCGAAGTTCGCGCCGGCCCCCGACTGCGCCCAGCCGAACACGCCGCGTCCCGTGCTGCCCTGCGACAGACCGAAGACGCCGTAGCTTTGGCCCGACGCCGTGGCTTCACCACGAATGGCGGTGGCGCCGATGTTCGCGCTTGAATTGTTGGCGGAGACCAGCCCGCCAACGCTCACCGAGCCGCTGAGCCATAGCGGCACCGGAATCGATCGCAGGAAGTCGGCCGAGTCCAGCCCGTCGAGTGTATCCGCATTGAGCGCGAAGATGCTGTGCGGCGTTGCGGTCATCGGCTGCCGCGGCGACAGCGGCGTGCCGTTGACGCTGATCTCCAGCCACCGGTTGTCACCATTGAACGCCGTCGGACCGAACTGGCCGGCCGCGTTCACGATGACGGTGAACAGGCCCTCGGTCACGACAACGCGGCGCAGCGAAACCACCTGCCCGATCTGCCGCCCAGCGGTGGCGGCGTCGAAGAGGCGAAACTCAAGATCGACGGCGCCGTTGAAGGGCCGGCCGCTCTCTTCGAGGCGCCCCTGCCAGGTGAACGACGGATCAACGGCGGCCTGCGCCGTCGGGGGCCGGAACGCGGCGACAGCGATGGCGCACGCGGCCAGGAAGGCGCTGAAACGAGCAAGCATAATCGGGGATCTCCGGGAGACGGCCGGGACGGCGTTCGCGACAGGAACGGGTTCGGCCTGAACCGCTACAGAGAATACAGATTTGCTCTCACGGATTCAATCGCGTCCGCCGTCTCGGGAGGGGCTGTATTCTCAGACCTGGCCGCCGTAAGGCGAGGTGATTGCGGTTGTTTGCGGCGTGCAGCGTGAGGCCGGGACAAAGCCGGCGGCGCATGGGGCGATCCGCGCGTCCGCTGCCTTCCGCGCCATCCGTGTGGCTTGGAATGAACCCTGCGTTCACCGCTACGTGACGAGTCGCGGCGCGCGAGGCGCTGCGACGGCTGAACGCGGTTCAACGCCGACTACTCCGCGGGCAGGATCACCACCTCGAAGTTGTCCACGCCGTAAACGCTTGAGCGTCCAAGAACGCCGCCCGGCGACTGTGCCACCAACTGAAAGCCAAAGACGACAGGTTCCGCGCCCTCGTTGAGATTCAGACCGTCCAGATTCTGGGCCACGATGGGGACGGGTTCCCAGGCGGTCGATGGCGTCAAACAGGGCCTGGCCTCTGGCACCGTCATCACCGTCTCACCCTGAATTATGACGTAGCGGTAGCAGAGCCCGGACACTGCATCGTTAAGCGTGCTGGCGTCCATGGAAAACGAGATCGACGCCACGACGGGATAGGTGCCGGGGTCATAGGTTTTTGCCGTGAATACGTGACGAATCCAGATCGCGTCGGTGGCCGTGTCGGTCTGAACCATGTGTTCCATCCGGCGGTAGGCGCCGTCGTTGCCGCCACTGGCGGGATTGGTCACGTCGATCACCCAGTCGGCATTCGGGTCATCATACGACACCGTCCAGTCCGCAGGATCAAACGCCTCGTCACGGATGGTGGTCGCGGGCGGCGCCTCCGAGCCGGTGACGGTTACCGTGATGGGAGGCGAATCGTCAATGGCCTCTGAGAACGTCCCGCGTATGACCATCTCGTATTCACCCGGCGGCGCGGTCGGCCCGATCGCAATCGTGACCGTGCAGCTTCCCGGCGACTGGATCGCGAGAGGAAGGAAGTCGGAGCAGCCATCGGGCTGCGGCGGCAACAGCTCGGCGATGGCCGTTTCGAACGGAGCGCCGCTCGGAGACGGCTCCCGCAGCGACAGGGTTACCACCCCGCCCACACCGACACTTACCTTGACCTCAAACGATTCTCCCGGCGCCACCGTAAAGAAATTGTCGGACAGGGTTACGACTGCGTCCGCGCCGGCGTTGCAGCCACCCAGGCATGCCAGTGCTACCCCGGCGCCCGTCGCGCCGCAGAGCACGGACAACAGTCGTCCGCTCCAGAACCGCCTGGCTGCATTCGGCATCGCAATGCTCTCCTCTGATGTTTCGCTACGACTTTGCGCCGCTGTATGGGCGCGCGTCTCGCCGGCCCGGCCGCCGGGCGTTCGACGACTGCCGCACGATCTTAGCGGCTGGCGCAAGAGGCAACAACGCCGTCGCGGGGCCGTGGCGGACGCAGCAGCAGTCACGCGGGACGGCAGCGCCGCGCACGACCGAACTGCGCAGCCTGAGTTCGTTCCCGCGGCGAATGCCATCCCTGCTACGCGCACCGCACTGTCAGCCCTCTACTGCCGCCAGCGCACGACCTTCATCGTCTTGGTGTCGAACTGGACGTGTGGACCGCTCTCGCCGCGGTCGGAGTAGAACCAGAGCGTGAACATCATATCGACGTGAATGTTGCGCGGTCCGCCCAGTTCGGTGTAGACCTGATCCGGCGACATGCCGGTGCGCAGGAACTGCCAGCCGGCGCGCGGCGTGCGCTCATCGGCGGCGGATGTCGCGGCGGACTTCGGCACATCCGTCGGCGCGGCGGCGCGGTCGCTCGACGCGCACGCCAGACTCAGCGCGCCCCAGCACGCGATCATCAGTGAAAGGCACTCGCCTTTTCGCATGGTCGTCCCTCCCTGCGGTGATTTCGGTGGCCCGGCACCGGCGGCCGGTCGCGTCAGGAGTGTATGCCCCGCAGGGTCCGCTGGCGCACCGGATGAACGCATCGTTATTTGCGCCGCTTCTGCGCTTCCTCCGCGGCCTTTTGCAGCTTCGTCCAGAAGCTGCTGCCGCCCTTTCGACCCGCGGCCAGTCCGCCGCCGGCTTTCGCGGGCTTGCGATCAAAGGTGCCCGCGGCTTCCTGCTCCTTAATGTGCTTGCGGATGCGGTGCTGTTCGATGGTGCCGAAGACGGAACTCGACATGACGTACAGCGTCAGGCCGCTGGGCGCGCTGTAGAAGAAGAAGAGCATCATGAAGCTCATGATGGGCATCATCTTCTGCATCATCTCCTGCTGCTCGCGCTGCTGCTTGGTCTGATTGGGCGCGGGCGTGGGCTTGGGCATCAGCTTCTGCTGCGTGTACATCGCCAGCGCCAGCAGGAAAGGCAGCAGGTTGAACGAATGAATCTGACCGATGAGCGGGATGCTCCATGCGGCACTGAACGGGATCAGGGCGTCCGGCGCCGTCAGGTCGCGCACCCAGGTAAAGAGGAACGGCTCGTGCCGCATCAGGATGTTGTTCGACAGGCTGATGTAGAGCGCGACCCAGATGGGCATCTGCAGGAGCATCGGCACGCAGGTCATCATCTGCACCATCGGGTTGATGCCCTCCTGCTGGTAGAGCTTCATCGTCTCCTGATTGATGCGGGTCTTGTCATTGGCGTACTTGCGCTTGATTTCCTCCATCTTCGGGCCGAGCAGCCCCATCTGCTTCTGCATCCGAACCATGCCCACCTGACCGCTCTTGGTGATCGGGTGAAGAATCGTGCGCACGATCAGCACCAGCAGGATCAGCGCGACGCCATAGTCGCGGCAGATCGCGTGCAGCCCGTCGAGCAGCCACATCATCAACTCGACCAGCCACGAGAAGGTGCAAAACCCGTAGGATTGCGAGATCTGAGCATAGTAGTTGCGTGCCGCGTAACGATCGACCTGTTTGAACGCCTTGCGTGACTTGTCGCCGACGTAGACCTCCGCCGGGTAGTCGAGGGCGGCGCCGGCGGCGAGGGTCTCGCGACGCGTCACGAACTCCATCGCGACGATTTCCGGCTGGGCGCTGAGCGGAGCGAGATCGGTGGCCGAGACGTGTCGGATGTAGCTTGCGCCGTTGCCGCCGCCGCGCGCCTGCGGAGCGATGGTACAGGTGAAGTACTGGTCCACCGTCGCCGCCCAGGCGAGCGTGACGGCGGCCGGGGCGCTGTCGACGTCGAAAAGCTCCTTGCCCCCCCCGCCCGCCTTGCGGATCTGCGTGTAGGCGGATCTGCGGACGGACACTTCGCCCTCCTCCAGCAGGCCGACGTCGGCGGCACGCGCATCGGCGCGGGCGTCCAGCCGCGGCACGCCGACCGCGCCGGAGTACTTGAGAATGACGGAGTGCGGCTTGTCGTCGAGATTCTCGACCTTCAGGTCCGCGTAGAGGTCATGCAGCATCGACTCGCGCGACTGCGGCGGCAGGCGATACGCGCGGGTGAGCCGCAGGATGGGCTTGGAGGCCTCTGCGATTTCCAACCGGAATCGGACGCCTTCGACCCCGTCCTGCGTAAACCGCTCGACGTGCCAGGCCCGGTCGAGCAGCGGGACGTCGACGTCGTCGAGGTTCAGATGGTCCACGGAGAGCGACCGCCGCGTCACCTGATCCGAGACCTTGACGGGATTGAGAAGGCGGAAGTACGTGTCGCGCTTCGTCGTCTCGAAGTGATCCGTAAGCGTCGCGCTTTCGATCGACGCGCCGATGTTGGAGAACGCCAGCGCCATGCGGAAGGGCGACTCCGTCGCACTGCCTCCCTCCTCGACCGGCCGCGTCAGGTCCGCGCCGAGTTGTACCGTCTCCACCGCATCGGCTTCGAGAACCTCAAATCGAGAGGTCGCCGCCGCGGGGGGCGCCGCGCCCGTCGCAGGCGGCTCGGAGGCCGCACCGTCGTCGGGGCGCACCGGTGAATCGACGGCGCCGGGTTCGCCCGTCACGGGAACGGGCCGCGGGGGCGGAGGCGGAAACAGCCAACTGCCCAGGAGCATCACGGTCAGGAACGCCGTGACGCCCCACAGCAGGGCATTCAATGTATGTCTGTCAAACATGAGCCGTATCAGGAGGCGAAGCCGCACTGCGCGGTGGCGTACGTCCCGACTGAGAGTCGAACCGGCGCCCGGTCAACGGACCCGCCCGGCGCCGGAGGGCGGCCGGAAGCGAACGGGCCGGGCAGCGCCTGCGTCCCTGTGCCCTTTCGGGGAATCCGCTGCTGATATTCGCCACAAACCGGGTATTCGTTCGTTACCTACCCTCGAAGAGCCGGGAGCCGAGAAAATCGTCCAGTTCCGGCGTATCGAAGATGCGCCGCGCCGCGCGTTCGATATCGTAGTCGAGCCGGATGAACTCAAACGTCACGCAATACTCATCATCCCCCACCGCCGGCGGATCGTAGTCGTCCGGCGCTTCGCCCTTTTCGTGTACGACGGTGTACGACGCCCGCGGATCGCGATCGCGCGGCTGCCCCACGCTGCCGACGTTGATGATCGCCTTTTCGTCGGCCGTTACCGAGTAGATGTTCGGGTCCGGCAGTTCGTCGGGCGGATCAAAGTATGGATCGTCCAGGAAGACGCCGGGCACGTGCGTATGCCCGACGACCGCAGCCATGTGCCGAGCTTCGAGCCGCTCGAAGTTCGACAGGATTTTGTTCGGGTTGGTGTAAACGTCTTCGGCGAAGAGGTACTCGTTGACCGGCCGGCGGGGCGAGGCGTGAACCATCAGGATGCCCTTCGCCTCAAACCGCAGCGGCAACCGCCCCAGCAATTCCCAGCGACGGTCGCGCAGAGCCTTGTTCGTCTCTTCTTCCAGCACGTGCCGCGTCCAGTAGATCGCCCGCTCGGCGCCCACGTTGAAGTTGCACGGCTCGTAAAACACGGCGTGGTCATGGTTTCCGCACAGGGTGATCTCGCACCGCTCCATGATCCGATCCAGGCAGGCCTTGGGCGCCGCGCCATAGCCGACCACGTCGCCCAGGCAATAGACCTCCTTGATCGAGCGCCGGTCGATGTCCGCCAGCACCGTTTCGAGGGCGTCGATGTTGCCGTGAATGTCTGAAATGATCGCGAACACGGAACCTCGTCGGGCGCCTCGAGAGCCTCACAACCCGGAACCCGCGTCCAACGCACTTGGATGACTCTGCGGGATGGGTGACTGTAGGGGCAGCCGCGGGCAGCGTCAATGCGGGCGGTCGTGCGGCGCGCGGCTTGAGGAGCCGTCAGGCGCGGTTTGTCGGGCGGGCGCGCGGGCAGTATCGTCCGACGCGATGGTGACGGACGATCCTTCCGAAGCTGGCAGCAAGGGCGATCGGCCGACGTCGCCGACAGGGGGTCCACTGCGCCCCGGCGGCGGCGCCGCAGACGCGTCTGGCACGGCGGACGCGACTCCGGCATCCGCTGACGTCACCGAACAGCCGTGGGTACGGAAAGCGGAGCCTGGACTGACGAGAGTGGCGGGGGCAGGTCGGGGCGCCGTCGGGCGTTATCCGGACATCGTGGAGCCATCGCGGCCGGCGCCGTTGTGGTTGCGCGTCGCCGTTGTCCTGGGAATTCTGGCCTCCGTCGCCGTCACGTTTGAACCGGCGTTGGAGGCGGGGTTCGTCAATTGGGATGACGATCACGTCGTGGTCGGCAACGCCAACTTCGGCGGATTCACCGACGCTCACCTGCACTGGATGTTCACCTCGGTTGAGTTCGGGCACTACCAGCCGCTTACGTGGCTGTCGTACGCCGTAGACGAAGCGCTGCTGCAATCGGTGGTGCAGACGAATGACGAGTTTGTCTTTCACCTGACCAGCGTCGTGCTGCATGCGATCTCGGGCGTGTTGTGTTACCTGGTGGCCCGGCGGGTGCTGGCGGCCGCCGCGGGCCGAGCCTGGGAGTATCGGCGTACGGCGTTCGTCCTGGGCGGGGCGGTGGCGGCGCTGCTTTTTGCCCTGCATCCCCTGCGGGCCGAGTCCGTCGCGTGGGTCACGGAGCGGCGCGACGTTCTGGCTATGGTGTTTTACCTGGGATGCGTGCTGGCCTACGTGCGCTACACGCGCGGCGGGCGGTGGTGGTACCTCGTCGCCCTCCTGTGTCTGGCGCTGTCGCTGCTGTCGAAGGCCGCGGCCATGACGCTGCCGGTGGCGCTGCTGATCGTTGACGTTTACCCGCTTCGGCGGTTGCGGCGGCGGGTGGGATCCGCGGGGGACGCGGCGGCCGATCCGCTCCCCCCCCCCAAGCCGGGCACGCTGCCGGCCTGGCGCCTCGTGGTCGAGAAGCTGCCGATGCTGGCGCTGGCCGGCGGGGCGGCAGTGATGGCATACCACGCGCAGCGGGCGACCGGGGCGGCCTACACTCTGGCTGAATACGACGTGACGGCGCGGGCGGCGCAGGCGGTCTACGGGCTGGCGTTCTATGTGTGGAAGACGGTTCTGCCGACCGGGCTGGGCCCGATGATCCAGTTGCCGCCCCGCGCGGTGCTGGTCGGCGACATGTTCACGATCTCAGCGATCGCGGTCGGGGGGGGGCTGCTGATCGCGCTGCTGCTGGTCCGGCGGCAGCCCTGGTGGCTGGCGGCCGCGGCGGTGTACGCGGTGACCGTCTCTCCCGTGCTGGGACTGGCCCAGTCGGGCCCGCAACTGGTGGCGGACCGGTACAGCTATTTCTCCTGCCTGCCCTGGGCGATGCTGGGCGGCGGGTTGATCGCGACGCTGGTCGCCCGGGTGCCGCAGTCGCTGTCGGCCCGGCGCGGCGCAAACGTCGCCTGCGCCGCTGCGGCCGTGCTCATTGCACTGCTCAGCCGGGCGACGTGGCAACAGTGCGACGTGTGGGCGTGGCCGCTGTCGCTGTGGCGGCAGGCGGTCAAGACGTGTCCGGAAAGTTCGATTGCCCACGCCAAGTACGCGGACACGATCGCCATGATGGCGGCCGGAAGTCCGGACGAACGGTCCATGTACGCCGCGGCCGCGCAGCATTACCGCCGGTCGCTGCAGTTGAACCCCGCAGACCCGCTGACCTGGCTCCACATGGCGCGACTCCTCCACCTGACGCGCGCCTACGACGAAGCGATCGTCTGCTACGAACGGGTGGCGGCGCTCGATCCGATGCGGCGCGGTCTGCACGACGAGTACGCCAACTTCCTGATCCGCATCCGTGACTGGCCGCGGGCGCTGGCGGTGTTTCGAGAAGGCGTACGCATGCACCCGAAGGATCTGTCGCTCTCGTTGCAACTGGCGGAATTGCTCGCGACGGTGCCGGTCGACGACCTGCGCGACGGGGCGGCGGCGCTTCAGATCGCCGAGGAACTGGACGCACTGACCGACGGCGGAGATTTCACCGTGCTGGAGACTCTGGCGGCGGCGCGGGCGACCGTGGGCGACTTCGATCAGGCGGCCGAGATCGCCGACCGCGCCGCCGATCTCGCGGCCCGATACGGCGACACACGGTCCTACACGCGCCTGACGGAGAAGGCCCGGATGTTCCGCGAAGGCACGCCTTTTCGACTGTCGCCGTGACGTGGGCGTCCGCAGCGGCGAGTGAAGGTGAAAGCAGGTAGCGGACATCGAGGGTCGGGGAGAATGGCGTCGTCCGATGGGGCGGCTAGAATGGGAGGATCGAACGGTAGGCGTTGGAGTAGAGCGAAATGACGGCGGCGGAGATAATCATTCGCGACCCCAAGATTTGTGGCGGCCAAGCCGTGATTCGAGGCACGCGCGTCACCCTTCGTACGGTCCTCGCCAGCCTCGCGGATGGTGACGGCGTTGAACAGATCGTCCAGGCGTTTCCGACTCTGACGGCCGCCGACGTCCAGGCGGTGATCGCCTTTGCCGCCGCCGCCGCTGAGGACGACCTGCCGCTGCCCGGAACACCGGCCCTGCCGTGAAGATTAAACTCGACGAGAACCTGCCGGTGGACTTGGCGTTTACGCTTGCCGAACACGGACATCAAGTAGAGACGGTGCCGCAGGAGGGACTGGAAGGTAGCGATGACGCCACCATCTGGGACGCGGTACAGCGCGAAGGCCGATTCCTGATGACCCAGGATCTCGACTTCTCAGATCTCAGGTCGTTCCGTCCGCACTCACACGCGGGAATCATGATCCTTCGCCTCCGCGATCCGAGCCGACGGACCCTCATCGAACGAATGCAGACTGTGTGTGAGACAGTGGATCTGGAGAGCCTGTCGGGGTGCAACGTCGTGGTGACCGATCATAAGATGAGAGTGAGGGGCCTCCCTGATAACGGCCTCGATGCCGGAAGCACGCCAGCATCGGCGGAGTAGGCGGACCGCGTGCTGCGACGACGCAAGCCGGAACGGACAATCGGCATATGACGCGACTGGCCCCGGCGACTCCGGCCAGCCAACTGTACCAACAATGAGCACGAAAGCATGGGGAAGCGATGAATGCCTGAGTTCGTCAATACATCCATCGGCGGCGCCGTTGCCCGCGTCAGCCTTAACCGCCCCGACCTGCACAACGCCTTCAACGACAGCGTGATTGACGAGATGACGGCTGCGTTCGAGGCCGTCGGCCGGAGCGACACGGCCCGCGTCGTCATCCTGCGCAGCGAGGGCAAGTCGTTTTGCGCCGGCGCCGACGTGAACTGGATGCGGCGCATGGTCGACTACTCGTTCGACGAGAACGTCGCCGACGCGCTGCGCATGTCGAACATGCTGCGGACCATCCGCGAGTGCCCGAAGCCGGTCATCGCCCGCGTGCATGGCGCGTGCATCGGCGGCGGCGTCGGCCTGGCGGCGGCGTGCGACATCGTTGCCTCGGTGGAATCGGCCGTTTATTCGTTGAGCGAAGTCAAGCTGGGCATCGCCCCGGCCGTGATCTCGCCGTTCGTCACCGAACGCCTCGGCCCCGGCGCGATGCGGCGCTACGCTTTGACCGCCGAACGCTTCGACGGCCATGAGGCGCGACGCATCGGACTGGTCAACGAAGTGTTCGACTCCGTCGAAGCGATGGACGCCTGGATTGCGGCCACGTGTCAGACGATCGCCGGCAACGGTCCGAACGCCCTGGCGGCCTGCAAACGGATCCTCAGCGCCGTCGCGGGCGTAGACTGGGATCGTGTGCAGGACGCGACGGCCAGAACCATCGCCGAATTACGAGCCTCGCCCGAAGGCCAGGACGGCCTGCGGGCGTTCCTTGAGAAACGAAAGCCGGGATGGCAGGAGTATGAGGAATAGAGGTCTCTGTACCGCCGCGCGGTCTGGTGGAAGCCAGAGCTGTCTGGGAAACTCGAATGTCATGTAAGTGCTCAGACATCCGCAGCTACGATGACTTAGAATGCTGTTTGCGAAATTGGAGAATGTGGAATGATGATGATGGTTACGATGTGGGCGGGATGAGGCATCTGCTGCGGGCATGCCTGCAAAACCTACGCGAGTTCGCGCTCGAGGCTGAGCTGGAAGAGTATGGATACTCAATCGACGCGAACGAGCTGGCGTTTCTTGTGCGGTTCGTTGAGTTGGTCACGCGAGGGAAGGCGCAAGCTGACTCGGAAGCTTTCTCCTGATTCTTTGTCGCTGCGCCGGAGGCGGACTTGCCGCATTAGCCGTTCTCAATTCTAGGTGCCTCAGTAGAATGCTCAGAAAGATCCTCATCGCCAACCGCGGCGAAATCGTCGTCCGCATCGCCCGCACGCTCCAGCAGATGGGCATCACGGCCGTCGGCGTCTATTCCGAGCCGGACCGCAACTCGGCCCACGTGGGCGCGCTCGACGAAGCCTATCCGCTCGAAGGCAGCACTTCCGGCGAGACGTATCTGCGGGCCGAACGCCTGCTCCAGCTTGCCCGCATCCACCACGTGGACGCCATCCACCCCGGCTACGGCTTTCTTTCTGAAAACGCCGCCTTCGCGCAGGCGTGCGCCGACGCCGGCTTCACGTTCATCGGACCCACGCCGGAGGTGATTCGCACGCTTGGCGACAAGGTGATCGCCAAGGAGCGGATGCAGGCCGCAGGCGTGCCGACTGTGCCCGGCTGGTCCGGCGCGGCCGCGTCGATGGACGTGTTGAGGGCCGAAGCGGATCGCATCGGCTACCCCGTGCTCATCAAGGCCGCGGCGGGGGGGGGCGGCAAGGGCATGCGCGTCGTCGAGCGCGAGGCTGACCTGCTCGGCGCCATCGAAGGCGCCCAGCGCGAGGCCAACGCCGCCTTCGGCGACAGCCGCGTCTTCCTGGAAAAATACCTCGCCCGCGCCCGCCACGTCGAAATCCAGATCTTCGGCGACACGCACGGCAACGTCGTCCATCTGTACGAGCGGGAATGCTCGATTCAGCGGCGGCATCAGAAGATCATCGAGGAATCTCCGTCTGTTGCGGTGAGTGAGTCGCTTCGGCAGCGCATGGGCGAAGCCGGCGCGGCCGCGGGGCGCGCGGTGGGATATACGAATGCGGGCACGGTCGAGTTCCTGCTCGACGAGACGGGCGAGTTTTACTTCCTGGAAGTCAACACACGCTTGCAGGTGGAACATCCCGTTACCGAGATGATCCTCGGCGAGGATCTCGTCCGGGCGCAGGTGCTCGTGGCGGCGGGCGAGCCGCTGCCGTTCACACAGGAAAGCCTGACGCGCCGCGGCCACGCCGTCGAATGCCGCATCTATGCCGAGGACGCCGCCCGCGGCTTCCTGCCGTCCACGGGCACGCTGGCCGCCTACGTACCGCCTCGCGGCGACGGCATCCGCGTCGACGACGGCGTACGGCCGGGCGGCGAAGTCAGCGTCTATTATGATCCGATGCTCGCCAAGCTCATCTGCTGGGCCGACACGCGCGAGGCCGCGCTGGCGAAGATGCGCTGGGCGCTGGACCGCTACGTCGTGCTCGGCGTCACCACGAACATCCCGTTCCTGCGGGCACTGATGGACGAGCCCGCCTTCGTTGCCGGGCGGATTCACACGCGATTCCTTGACGAAAAGCACATCGAACCGCTGGGCCAGGCCGACCAGCCGCCGGACGAAGCGTTTATTGCCGCAGCGCTGGCGGCGCGATCGTCCCAGGCCGCAGGGGCGCGAGGATCCGCCGGGGTTGCGGATGCGGCCCGCGAGCGCGGCCCGTGGCAGAATGCCGGCGCCTGGCGCGGTTGCTGATCGGAATGTGGCCGCGCACGCCTGCTGCGCTGACCACGGCCTCGAAGACGAGCCACACGTCGCTCACCACGGCCTCGAAGACGAGCCACCCGTCGCTCACCACGGCCTCGAAGACGAGACCGTGCCACCCGTCGCTCACCGCGGCCTCGAAGACGAGACCGTGCCACCCGCCGCGTAGCGGAGTGCGTGACACAATCGTCGGCTCGCCGGGAGAA
>CAZYLK010000062.1:23611-29849 GCA_964648365.1 uncultured Phycisphaeraceae bacterium | reverse complement strand
TCACCGCCGCGTGGTGCGGAGCACGTGGCGGATCATCATGGCGAGTTGTTCGCAGACGAACTCGCGGAAGCGGGCCTGGTCGAGTTTGCGGATGCTGAGCATCGGGCCGCTGCAGACTTCGCCGCCGCTGTCGCCGATCATCCGCGTGACCTCGAACGCCACCACGTCCCGCGCCAGCGTGCCGCGCAGCCGCCACCGCACCGGGTGCAGGGTGTACTCGATGATCATCTCGCGCCCGCCGGTCAGCACGCTGGAGAGATCCCACTCGATGACGATGCCCTTGGCCACGTACTTGGCGGCCAGGTCGTCGAGGATGGGCACGAACTGGGATTCCACCTTACGGCGGAAGATCTCAACCGGATCGGAGGGCGCCGGCTTGGCCGCCGCCTGGGCGCGCATGCGGTTGTCGCGCAGCTTCAGCAGCGCGTCGAGCTGGGTCTCCGCGGTCGCCCGCCCTCGGTCGATCGCGGTTGCCGCGTACGTTCTTGTCGAAGCCTCCGCCATATCCGGGCCTGCCGATGTTGGTTTGACACCTGCCCCCGTGAAAACATACGATAAAGTCCGGGACGAGTGGAAATGAGACCCATGCGCCCGGCGTCTCGCGGACCGAAGTCGCCGGTCCGGCCTGCCGGGTTCGTCGGCGGTGCTCGGTCGCCGCATCAGGATTTGAGGGTCGAACCGTGGCCACTCTATACGCACTTCGAGGCCCGGATAAGGGCTGCACCTTCCAGACCGATGACGAGCACGTTGTTATCGGGCGCCTCTCCGACCAGGTGCAACTGACCGACGACAGCATCTCCCGCCAGCACGCCGAGCTTCACCGGGCCAACGGTTCCTGGACCATCGCCGACCACAACAGCTCGAACGGCACCTTCCTGAACGGCCGCCGGATTTTCGGCCCCACCAAGCTCGAGGACGGGGACCAGATCAAGATCGGCGCCTCCATTCTCGTGTTCAGCCGTCACGCCTCGGTGGAGCGGGTCAACGGCCCGCAGAAGATTCGCGACCTGGTGGACATCGACTCGGAGCCCGCCCCCGGGGGTTCGGCGATCCTCTCGGCCATCGCGGCCTCCGACGAGAGCGTCATCCTCCAGCCGCCCGAGACGGCCGACCAGGTGGCCGCCAGCAACGTCATGTATCAACTCGCCGAGATGATGGGCACGTCCGGCGAGATCGACGCTTTCCTGGAGCGGCTGGCGGACATCGTATTTGCGCACATGACCGTGGACTGCCTGGTCGTGCTGATGCCCGACGCCGCCACCGGGCAGATGGCGCCCCGGGCCGTGCGCTACCGCACCCGCCAGCGCGGCAACCGGCCGCGCATCAACACGTCCCAGACGATCATCAACCACGTGCTGACGCGCAAGGAAGGCATCCTCTGCGCCAACGCCATGACGGACGACCGCTTTGCCGTCGACGGCAACCAGGACAGCATTCACCGCCTGGGCTTGCGCAGCGTGATCTGCGTGCCGATCATCGCCCACGACGAAGTGCTCGGCGCGCTGCACATCGACTGCTCCATGTCGCACCATACCTATACGCAGGAGCAGCTTCGCCTGGCCATCGCGATCGGGCGCATGTCCGGACTGGTGATCGAGAACGCGCGGCTGCTGGAGGAGCGGGTTCGGCACGAGCGGCTGGCCGCAACCGGGGAGGCCGTGGCCCATCTTTCGCACGAGATTCGCAACATCCTCCAGGGCCTGCGCAGCGGTGCGGACGTGGTGGAAAACGGCCTCTCGCGCGATCGCGTGCCGATGATCCGCACCGGCTGGGGCATCATCAAACGCGGTATCGACCGGGCGGTGGTGCTGGCCACCAACATGTTGACGTTCAGCAAGGACCGCGCCCCGCGACGGCAGTTGACGCAGCTTAATGAAGTCGTGGCGGAGGTCATCGCCGACGCGCAGGCGACCGCGGACGAGAAGTCCGTCATGCTGCTGACCGAACTGGACGACCTGCCCGCCATCTCGACGGATCCCGACGGCGTGCAGCAGGTGATCGGCAACCTGGTGCGAAACGCCATCGAGGCGGTGGAGGCCGGATCGGGCCGCATCAACCTGCACACGCGCTACGACGCCGACGCGGCGGCCGTGGTCGTTACGGTCACAGATAACGGTCCCGGCGTCGACGCCGCCCGCCGCGATCACATCTTCGAGCCGTTCTATTCCACCAAGGGCCACGCGGGGACCGGCCTGGGCCTGGCGGCGGCACGGAAGATCGTGCAGGAACTGCAGGGGCGCATCGACGTCAATGGACAGGTCGGAGAGGGTGCGACGTTTCGCGTCACCCTCCCCGACCTGGAACGTTCACACTCGGATTCTCAGCGCACGCACGGCGACGCGCTGGTCTGACCGTTTCGCGAGCGCGGCCGGCCGCTATCCGCAATCCGCCATGCCGCTGTGCTGCGGGCACTCCACGACCGCGACGGTGTGTTCGCCCGACTGGTTCTTCCACTTCGACTTCGCCTTGCCGCCGGAGTTGACGGCCACGATGCGCTGATCGCCGTCGTTGTCGAGCGTCAGCGCCGTGCCTTCCGGCAGATCCGACTTCACCTTGCCGGTGAGCTTGCCGTTCTTACACTTGACCTTGAACTTCTTGATGGCGTCGCAGTCCAGCCCGCCAATGCGGCGGTAGCCGGTGATCGAGCAGTCGGCGAAGCCGTCGTTGCCGCCGAACTGGAAGTTGGTCGCGATCATCTTGTCGAAGGCCAGATCGGTAGGCAGCGCATCCGTCTCGAACGTTCCCGGTTCAAAGTCGACGATGGCGACCATCGTCAGGCCCGAAAGAATGTCCGCCAGCAGGGCGCCCCAGCGCTGGATGTCCACGGCCGTGGCAATGTAGTTCAGCGGCACCGGCGAGCCGGACTTCTGCGCTTCGTTAACGCGGAGGTCGTAGAGGGACACGGCCGGGAACAGCCCGGCGTTCGGCTCGACGTTTTCGTCGATGGCTTCGGAATCGAACGTGATCGTGAAGGTGTAGCCGTCCCCCACTTCGATGTTCTCGAACGGCGCGGGCAACGGCCCGGTCAGGGCAAGCACTTCGCCCGTAAACTCGAACACCACCTCCTCCGCCGTGGCAGCGCCCGCCAGCAACGTGGAAACCAGCACCGTCGTCCAAACGTTTCGCATTGCGTACCCTCCAAGATCCCGATGGCCTGTCCACCGGCATGGTCATCACGGAAACGCCGCCACCGGGCGACGCCCTGGAACAACTCTAAGAACAACCCGACCGTGTCCGCGGTTGGCGACTCGCCTGCGGCAGCTTCCGCCCGCCCCATCCCCCGGTCCGGACCGACGTGGAGGATACCATATTCGACGCCGCGGATTCAATCCTGATGAGCAGTGACCCTCTGCCGCGGGTCGCAGGACAGGCGCCGCGAGTTGCAGGACAGGTTGCGGGTGGCACGACAGGTTCTGCAGGTGCCACGGTCTCGTCTTCGAGGCCGTGGTGAGCAAAGCAGGTCTGCAGCGCTCAGGAACATCGCGTTCCACCATACCACGGCCTGCCCACGGTCCGCCTCCGGCGGATGCCACCCGATTCACGCTCAGCACACGACCATCCTGAGCCGCCAAAGTGTTACGCACGCCTCTGCTACGCGCTTCACTCACGCCCGGCCCGGTCGCCGTCTCACTTTCCGCGGGCTGCGCGCGACGAAGCGTCTTTGTCGACATCGCGCAGTATGGCCAGCAGTCGATCCGCCGTTCGTCGGGTCGCACCCTGCCGCTGCAACACAACCGTCCGAGCACGTACACCCATCGCACCGGCCGCGTCCCGATCGGCCAGCAGCCGAGCCGTCGCCTCTGCCACGTCGTCCGGCTCTGGACGTACGCGGACGACGGCGTCTTGCCCGACGAGGGCATCGATCGGTTCGCGGAAGTTGTCCATGTACGGTCCGACGAGAACGGGCTTCCCCAGTGCAGCCACCTCGATGGGGTCGGAGCCGCCCATCGGAACCAGTGAGCGTCCCACGAGCACGACGTCGGCGAGGCTGTAGAAGCGACGCAGCTCGCCCATGGTGTCGCCCAGGATCACGGCGCGATCCGTCGGCTCGTGATCGACGGCCGCGGGCCGATCGTGCGCGCCGTTCCGTCCTGCCCGAGGCGCCGAAGCGACTTCGCTGCGACGGACACAGCGGTGGCCGCGGTCACAGATGAGACGGTAGACCTCGTCGAATCGTTCCGGTTTGCGTGGCACCAGTACCAGTCGCAGACCAACGCCGCGCTCGGTCAGCCGACGATATGCGTCGAGCAGGATTGACTCCTCGCCCGGACCCGTGCTGCCGCAGACCCACAATGGCAGGCCGTCGCCAAGACCGCATTCGACCGCCAGCTCGTCCGCGCCGCCGACTCTATCCGCCACCTCGGCCGTATCCCATTTCATCGACGATGTGACGTCAATGCGCGGCGCCGAAACGCCCAACTGCATGAACCGGTCGGCGATGGCCTGATCCTGCGCCCCGACCCATGCCAGGCGTGCAAACATCGGTTTGACCACCGCCCCGAACCGACCGAGCCGGCTTGCGCTGCGCTGGGTGAGCCGGCCGTTCACCACGACCACCGGGATGCCGCGACGATCGGCCTGGGTTACGAGGTTGTACCAGACTTCCAGTTCCACCAGCACGATCATCGCCGGCCGGATGCGATCCAGCGCGCGGCGAATGACCGGACTGAAATCGAGCGGGAACCGAAACACGCGCTCCGCGCCGTAGAGCTTGACGCCGCGCTCGAAGCCGGTGTCGGTGGTGGTGGAGAACACGATGTCGAGGTCGGGCACGGCCGTACGCAGCTCCGACACCAGCCGGGGCGTCGCGTTGATCTCCCCCAGCGACACCGCGTGAATCCACACGCGCTGCCGGCCCGGCTCGAACCGGGGCACGCCGCCGAACCGCTCACGCCACCCTCGGCGATTCTTCCTGAGCACGACGGCGTTGTAGACGGCGACGGGCAGATAGAGGAGGCCGGCGAAGACGTAAAGGAGGTCGGCAAGCCAGCGCATGGCGGTGGGATGGTACGGCTCACCCCGGTATGTGTCCAACTGCGCGTACCCTTAGTGACGCGATCCGCCCCAACACTCCCGGCATGAATGCCGGGGCTCTGAGGCTGGACGCCGCACGCTCCTCAATTCGTTATTCGCTATTCGCTATATTCGCTATTCGCTATTCCCCCCCTACCACTCCACGCCCAGCATCACGCAGTTCAACCCGCTGCCGATGCCCATCAAGGCAACACGGTCGCCGGGCGTGGGCGGGTTCTGCTCGGTGCCCAGCGCCATGGTGATCGGGACGGAGACCGAGCCGACGTTGCCGAGGTATTCCAGCGTCGAGAAGTCGAGCGTCGGGTCGAGGTCGAGCGTTTCGTACAGGCGATCACGATGAGCCACGCCCACCTGGTGCGTAAAGCACCGGTCCACGTCGGCGTTCTTCCAGGCGAGTTGGGCCTTCGCCCGCGTCCACGTTTCGACCGCCAGTTCGCAGCCCGCGACCAGGAGCGTCTCCGAATCGGTGCTCATCACCATGTGCGCCCCGTCGCTGAAGCCGACATCCTCCGTGCCGCGGCAGAGGTGATTGGCGTCGGAAGAGGCCAGCACCGCGCCGCCCAGCAGGCGGTGGCCGGTCTTCGAAACCGACTCATGGGCCATGACCAGCGCGGCCGCGCCGGAACCGATCGTCAGCGACGCGAAAGCATCGTTAAGCTGCTTCTTGGTCAGCGACCGATCCTCCAGCAGCACGCGGACGGTGGATTCGATGAGGTGCCGGCTGTGCTCGCCCGCGACGATGAGTGCAACCTTGATCTGTCCCAGTTCGATCATGTTCGCCGCCACCAGCATGCCGTTCAGAAACCCGAGGCAGGCATTGGAGATGTCGAACATGGTCACGTGCGGCGGCAGCGACAGGGCCGAGTGAACGAACGCGGCCGAGGCGGGTTCAAGGCAGTCGCGCGAGACCGACGTGTGCAGCAGGCACTCGACCTGTTCCGCCAGAAAGCCGGAGGCCTCCAGCGCCGCCCGTCCGGCCCGGGCGCTGACGTCGCTGGGCATGGTCCCCGCCGGCCACAGGCGCCGCTCGCGGATGCCGGACATGAGTTCGATGCGGCCCTCATGCAGGCCGAAGCGGCTGTAGACAGGCGACAGTCGCCGCTCGAGCTCGACCGACGTCACCACCTCGTCCGGCAGGACGTATCCGAATTGCTCGATGCAGACGTGTTCGTATTTCATACGACTAGGTCGCGCCGGTTTCGAC
>CAZYLK010000062.1:5289-23511 GCA_964648365.1 uncultured Phycisphaeraceae bacterium | reverse complement strand
CGCACCATCTGCTCCGCCTCGCGGATCGACGGCGCCTGGAGTTTGTAATGCCGGATCGGCCCTGGCTTTTTCTCGCCGGGGTTTTGGAACTTGAAGTATATGACGTACGTCTTCATTTCGCCTTTTCCGCGTGCCATCCACGCTCTCCCGCCGACTCGGACCGGGTTCTGCCGGGGGCCGCCCAGCGCCCCACGGGCTTATCGGCAGGCCGCGAATCGGGGACGGGATTCTAGCGGTTGGCGGCGGTTTGGGAATAGAGTGCCACTGCGTGCCGCGGGCCCGCCCAGGTGGATCGTCGACATCCTGCCTGTGATTCCAACGCGTTGCGGTACGCGTTTGAAGACCGTTTCGCGAGGGCGGACGCCTGCCATCCGTCGAATCACGGCCTGGAAGGCCGTGCCACGTGTGCCGCCGAACGTGCCATGCGCTCAGATCCAGTTGCTCTACCCGCCCCCGCCGATCCCGGCCGCTCCAGCCGCACGCCCGCCTGGCTGCGCGCCCTCGCCATCGTCGCGATGACCTGGGCCGCGTACTGGCCTGCCCTGCACGCCGGGTTCATCTGGGACGACGACTACTACGTCACCCACAACCCCACCCTCCGCGACGCCGACGGCCTGCGGCGTATCTGGTTCGACGTGGGGGCGACGCCGCAGTATTACCCGCTCGTCCACACGACGTTCTGGATTGAGTTCCACCTGTGGGGCCTGTGGCCCGGCGGCTACCACGCCGTCAACGTCGCCCTGCACGCCCTCGTCGCCCTGCTGATCTGGCGGGTGCTGCTGATGCTGGGCGCGCCCGGAGCGTGGTGGGTGGCCGCGATCTTTGCGGTGCATCCGGTGCAGGTCGAGAGCGTCGCGTGGGTCACCGAGCGCAAGAACGTATTGTCGGCGACGTTTTACTTCGCGTCGATGCTGCTGCTGATTCGCGCCATGATCAGCGAGCCGCGGGCTTCAGCCCGCGCGGAACTGCCGGAAGAGATGGTGCCGCCGACTGCGGACAACACGGTCGCGCGGCCGGGACGGTCAGCTATCTGCTATGCCGCCGCGTTCATCCTGTTCGTGCTTGCCCTGCTCAGCAAGACGGTGACCTGCACCCTGCCCGCGGCGATGCTGCTGATCCTGTGGTGGAAGCACGGACGCCTTACGCGCGGCGACCTTGCTCGCCTCGCCCCCATGTTCGCCGTCGGGATCGCGTTCGGCCTGATGACCGCGCGGATGGAGGCGGACACGGTCGGCGCCGTCGGCGACGAGTGGGATCACACGTTCATCGAGCGCTGCCTGATTGCCGGCAACGCCGTCGTGTTCTACGCGTCGAAACTGCTCTGGCCCGCGACGCTGACGTTCTTCTATCCCCGCTGGCAGATCGACGCGGATCGCGCCGTCCTGTACATGGCGCCGGTCGTCGTGATGGCGACGCTTACGATGCTGTGGTTGTCGCGCCGGCGATGGGGCAAGGCGCCGCTTGTAGCGGCACTGTGCTTCGTCGGCACGCTGTTTCCCGCGCTGGGATTCATCGACGTGTACCCCATGCGCTACTCATACGTCGCGGATCATTTTCAGTATCACGCTTCGGCCTACCTCATCGCGCTGTTGACCGCGGCCGCCTGTATCGCCCTCGCGCGCGGGCAGCATGGACGGGGCGAGCCGCGGGCTTCAGCCTGCGCGGAAGCAACGGCGCCAGGAAGACGTTGCCACGTCGGCAGCGTCGCGGTCGGGACGATCGTCCTGGCCGTACTGAGTCTGCGTACGTGGCAGCAATGCCACGTTTACATGAATCTCGAAACGCTCTGGCGTGATACGCTGGCGATGAACCCGGCCGCATGGATGGCGCACAACAACCTCGGCAGCATGCTTCATGCCCGCGGCGACATCGACGAAGCCGTGGGACACTACGAGGCTGCGCTGCGATTACGCCCGGACGACCCCGAGGCGCACTACAACCTCGGCCGTGCCCGCATGGCGCAGGAGCAATTCGATTCGGCCATCGCTCACTTTCTAGCCGTGATGAGGCAGCGGCCCGACCACGCCCGCGCGTCCTACAACCTGGGCCTGGCACTGCGGCGCGTTGGCCGCACCGAAGAGGCGATCGAGCCTTATCGGCGCGCGATCGAGATCGAGCCGCAATTCGCCGAAGCGCACTATGCGCTGGGCATCGCATTGCGCTCGCTCGACAGGACCGAGGAAGCGATCGCCGCTTATCGCGCTGCTGTGGCCGTCGATTCCGGATTCGCCGAGGCGCACAACAATCTCGCGGCCGCGCTCGTCGCGGTGGGTCGCAGCGACGAGGCGCTCGAACACTACCGTGCGGCCGTGGCCCTTCGACCCGGCTTCGGCGCGGCCCATCGCAACCTGGCCGATCTGCTGGCCATGCGCGGCGCACCGAGCGAGGCCATTGAGCACTACCGTGCCGCGCTGCAGACCGACGCGACGGACGCCGACGCCATGCGCGGGGCGGCCTGGATCATGGCGACGTCGAATGAGCCTGGGCTGCGCGACGCGGCGACGGCGCTGATGCTGGCCGAGCGGGCGAACGAACTTTCCGGCGGCGCCAACCCGGCGGCGCTTGACGTGCTGGCCGCGGCTGCGGCGGCCGGGGGTGATTTTGACCGTGCGGTTCGTACCGCGGAGTTGGCGATTGCCGCAGCCGTCGAAGCAGGGCAGGGTACGCTGGCGTCGCAGATCCGCGAGCGGCTGGATGCGTATCGGGCGCGTCGAGCGCCGCAGCGGCCATGATAGCCTCGCCGATCGCTGCGTTCGCGGCGGATCCCCAGTCAGGCTTGGTTCTTGAGTGGCTGCCGTTACAGGGATTCCGCCGACTGGAAGCCGGCGCTCCACTTCAAGATCACCGGTTGAAAACCGGTGCCACATCAGAAGACCACCGGTTACAAACCGGCGCTACGCGCTCCCGCAGAACGACGCACCCACCGCGCGGGCGGCGTGGACCAGCGGGTCATCGGGCGGGACGAGCCGCTGCTGGTCGGCCACGTCCTCGATGCGGACGCTGGAGAGCCGCCCGTCGATATATGTCACCATGCGATTGAATTGTTCGTTCATCAGCATGTCCACCGCCCGCACGCCGAAACGCGTCGCCAGCACCCGATCGAACGCCGTCGGCGTGCCGCCGCGCTGCACGTGGCCCAGGATCGTCGCCCGGCATTCAAGGTGCGTCCGTTCCGCGATCTGCTCGCACAGCACTTCGCTGACGCCGCCGAGCCGGATGGCGTCGAAGGATTCGTGAACCACGCGGTCGATAACCACGTCGCCGCCCAGCGGCTTGCATCCTTCCGAGACGGCCACCAGCGTGAACGACTTGCCCTCAACGCGGCGGTGGTCGCACGCTTCACAGACCGCTGCCAGATCGAAGGGAACCTCCGGAATCAGAATCACGTCCGCCCCGCCCGCCAGTCCGGCGGTCAGGGTGAGCCAGCCGGCGTTGCGGCCCATCATCTCGACCAGCATGACGCGATGATGACTGGCCGCGGTCGTGCGGATGCGGTCGAGCGCCTCGGTGGCCGTGCTGACGGCCGTGTCGAAGCCGAAGGTCAGCTCCGTGTGCATAACGTCATTGTCGATCGTCTTCGGAACACCCATCACCTTGACGCCGCGGTTGATGAACGGCGCAGCGGTTGACATGGTGCCGTCCCCGCCGATGCAGACGAGGGCATCGAGCCGGAACCGTTCGATGCTCGCCATGACGCGATCGGACACGTCCTGAAAGATCGGCTTGCCGCGTTCGTCATGCCCGGTGCAGTAGCGCGACGGGTTGGCCTTGTTGCTGGTTCCCAGGATGGTGCCGCCATGCGCAAGGATGTTGGAGACATCGGCGAAGTGCAGCGGCCGGACGCGCCCCTCGATCAGCCCGAGAAACCCGTCCTCGATGCCCATGACCTCAAGACCGTGTTCGTGGATGGCGGTCTTGGTCACCGCGCGGATGACCGCGTTGAGTCCGGGACAATCGCCCCCGCCGGTCAAGACGCCGATACGTTTCATCGTCGAGGCACTCCACCGGGAAGAAGGGAGTGAGGGAGTCAGGGAGGCAGGGAAGCAAGAAGAAGACCACGCCCGGTCATTCGCTCACTCTTGGGCAACGTCAGGGCATATCATCTATCCGTCTCTGCATTTCCATCAAACTTGCGGACGTCCACATGTTCGCGTCGTCCCGCTTCCCTTGCTCCCTTACTCCCTGACTCCCTTTTTCAGTCCCGGTACTTCACGTGGCAATCTTTGCAGGATGCGGTGATGAGTTTGAAGTGCTCCTCGAGCTTCACGGCGTCCGGCTGTGCCGTGGCCAGCAGATCCTCGAGCGATTGCGCTGCATCCTGGGAACTCCGCAGCATTTCGGTGAAGTCGGCCGGGCGACGCTTCACGTACTCCGTTTCAATGGCCAACCGGAAGAGGTCCGCCAGCCGGCCTGCCTCCGCCACCGGCACCAAGTCCGGGTGGTCGGCGGGTGCTGCCCAGTCGGCCTTCTGAATGGCCTTGAGATGCTCATACACCTCGTCCGTTTCCACCATGTTCCTGACGAAGCCGGTGGGTTTCCAGACGGCCGGAAAATCGTCGTCAACCGCGTCGATGACGTGCGACGCCAGCACGACGGAGTGGGTCGCACAACTGTAGAGACCCTTGTAATTCGGCGCCGTACCCGAAACGTGCATCCGGGCGACGCTGCTGTCGGGCGTCAGCCAGCCGAGGCTCACCGCCACCGCCGCGGCCGCGCCGGCGCTGCGGTGCTTGCCATGATGGCAGTGCATGTACACGGGCGAGTCCCTGATGGCGTCGCGCGTGGCGCGGACGAGTTGCAGCTTGCGCTCCTCGTCAAAGCCGTTGTAGCCGATCGGCAGGTGGACGTACCGGATGCCGTGCGCGGCCGCGGCTGCAACGTCCGGCTCGGCGCCGTCCACACTGATAATGGTTCTGACGCCCATCGCGGCCAGCGTCTCGAAGCCCTGCTCGCCCTCCGGAGCGCTGCCGGAGATGAAGCCGTCGTGATAAGCGACGGCGTTGTGAATACCCGGGTAATCGCGGGGCGTCGGATCCCCCGTCGACGGCGGCGGAATCGTCGCAACGGCCGGGGCCGGCTCAGCCTGAGCCGGCGCCGCCGTGCGACCCGGGCTGGTGCAGGATGCATGCACGCATAGGGCCAGGATCACGGCGGCAGGGATCACGATGGCGTTGGCAGGATTCCTCATGCGTACGGATGGTACGTCAACCCGGTCGCGCCGCAACCCGGCACCCCCGAGCGCCCCCGACGCGACGGGATACGGCTGCGCCTCACAACTCCGAATCCGGCCGGCGCTTGCGTTGCGTCGGGCCGAAGAGTTCGGCGACGTTTTCTTCCTCCAGGATGAAGTCCGCGTTGATGGAGCCGCTGGCGCAGAGCGTGTGAAGCATGTGAACGAGCGACGTGTAGTCCATCGCCAGGCCGGTGACGAGATCCTTGATTTCGGACGGATCGTTGCCGGCCAGCCGGAGCAGTTCGATCACCTCGAGCTTGCACGGGATGGGCGGCGACGTCGCACCGGACGGGGTGCGGCGGACGAGGATCAGCTCGTCGTCCGTCGCTTCCATGGCGCTGACCGTCAGCGCTCCGCCGGGAGAGGCGTAGAACAGCGGCGGCATACAGCGCAGCCCGTTGCCGATCAGGCCGATGCGGCGCTCCTCGGTGCGGCGGGCATAGATGATCGGCCGGCGCGGAGACTGAATCGTCTCCAGGCGAAACTGGTCGCCGCCGACGCGTTCGGACCGGATGGAAACGTCGTGGCGGGCGGACAGCTCTTCATAGGCCGCTACACGCACGCGCGGATCCTCATCGGTCATCAGCCGGCGCAGCGGCGTGGCCGCCGTGGCCAGGGAGGCGCCGCCGAGCGCGCGGATGGCCTGATAGCGGAACTCGCTTTCCGGATTGGCGGCGTGGGCGGCCATGACGTCGACGGCCACGTGGTCTTCGAGCCGCAGCCCGGCGGCTGCGGCGTGAAACGAGACGTAGTCGCGCGGATGGGTATAGAGTTCGGTCAGGGTCGCCATGGCGGGCTGGCCTATTCCCTCGAAGCACAGCGCGATGGCCCCATGGGGGGCGTCCGGCCGGACCATTTCGTTGGCCAGCTCCTTGCATCGCTGCGGGATGAAGCCCGGCGTGACCGGCGTGAAGTACGCCCGGACCAGACCGAGGAAGTGCTCCGTGTCGCCGCGGAAGCGCTCCGGTACGTCGAGCCGGACGAACGCGGGCGAGACGGCGTCGGCCACCTTGCGGTAGCCGGGGAACTGGGCGTTGATGGTCCGCTCGATGCGCCGGGCGGCGCTGTGCGACGGCTCCGCCAGCGCCAGTTGAAGCCGGCGATCATCGGTGGCGCGCCCGCCGCCGAGCACATAGGCCTCCAGGTCCGTCGTCTCGGTCGCCGCGTCCTCGTCGACGAAGGGGTTCAGAAACAGCGGTCCTTCCGCCATCCCGAGCGTGCGGCCGGATCGCTGCACCGCCGTGGGAGACTCGGCCACCGAGTATTCCAGCTCACACGGGTAGAGCCGCCCGCCGCGGAGGGACTTGGTGTCCGTACCGGGCAGCGCCGCCACGGCCACGTCAAAACGGTCTCCCGCGCAGGCCGCGGGAGGGATGTCTCCATAAACGAGCACGACGGCGGTGTCCGGGTCGCGTACGAGCATCTCGGGCGTCACCGACCTGGAGGCCCCCAGCAGGGACGGGCCGGTGCGCATCTGCTTCTCAATGTCGCGGACGACACGGTCGAAGATGTCCTTCGGACAGTCGGACGCGCCGTTGCGGCCCAGGCCGACGACCAGCCCGTAACCCGTCACCCGCATGGATCGCAGCCCCTCGTAGAAGGCCTCGGCGCCGATCGTGTCGCGGTAGCTGTACGATCGGGACGCGTCCACCACCGTCGGTTCGACGCCAACGTCCATCCGGCGTCCGCCCTCTTCGTCGAACGTGCAGGCGGGCAGGCCCGATAGAAACGCCAAAGCGGCGAGCACGGCTGCCGGTGGCTGGCGGCGCAGCGGTGCGGGCTTTCTGGCGGGACGTTCGGCTGCGGGTGTCTGCGGCGCGGCCGGCACGCTGCCGGCGCGATCAATTCGGCGTTCACTCATCGTTGCATCTTCCGGTCGGGTGGCGTCGCGTGGGCCGTTCATCCAGCGTGGTCGGCGGATTCGTAGGGTATGGAATCAAGTCTGCACATCATACCGCGAACGGGCCGCGTCGAAAACGGGAGCGCGCCGGCTCGTCGGCTCGCCCCGAAGCGGGTGCGAGACACGACCGGCGGGGAGCAAGGGGAGCCGGGCGGCGGGCCTGGCATGGGCATCCTCCCCGCGATGGTCTCTCTCGCGGCACGGACATCCAGCCCGTGATCGTCCGTCGCACGGATTTGTCCACGGCCTGGAAGGACCGTGCCACGAGGACCGGCGCGACGACCCCGTCGCGTCGGTGTCGAATCCTGTCGCCGCGCGAGGGATGGCGGCCGCCTCCGGCATAATCGTGTTGCAGGCGAACGCCATTGGTGAGGTGCCCCCCGGTGGAACTTGCTCCGGCCGCGACCGGCCTCGAACAGGTGCGTGATGATGAGGCGATCGAATCGCCGCGGGCACGTGTGCGCCGGGTCTTCGAGTCCGCGGCCGACGCGCTGTATCGGTTCATCGCGCTGCGCGTCGGTGACGACCATGCCGCCGAGGATCTGCTCCAGCAGGCATGTTGCGAGGCGGTTGCCGGCGTCCGGCGGGCGCCGACTTCGGATGCGGATTGCGAGGCGTGGCTCTTCGGCATCGCCCGTAATCTCATCCGCCGGCGCTGGCGGATGCTGAAGCGGCGCGGTGCGGAGTTCGCGATCGGCGACCCGTCCATTGCGGCGGAACTGTCGACCGGCATCGAACACGGCACGCTCTCGACGGCCGAACTGGAGCGTCGCGAAGTGCGCGACCAGCTCATGCTGGCGGTCACGGCGCTGCCGGCGGCGGACCAGGCGCTGATCTTCGCCTTCTACTTCGAGGGACGCACGCAGGTCGAGATCGCCCGGACGTCGGGCGGCACGGCCAAGAGCGTCGAGTCCCGCCTGTACCGCGTGCGGCATCGGCTCAGAGAGCGTCTGGCACGCATGGAAAGGAACGGTGGATCATGAGCTGCGGCCGTGATCCTGACCAGGCGTTGCATGAAGCGCTGCGGGAACTGGGGCGTCGGACCGACGGTCCGCGTCTGTCGGAGGACGCTCGCGCCCGGGCGCTGGCATGTTTTCAAGACCCTTCACCTACTCGAATCAAAAGGATCGTTCACATGTTGAGAAAACCCGCTGTTGCATCGACCCTGGGGATCGCCGCGTCCGTCGCGATCATTCTGTCCGCGATGAGCTGGTTCGGCGGCGGCCGCACGGTCGAGGCGGCCGTGATTCTGGAACGGCTCAACACACAGATTCAGGACGTTTCGCTGCTGGAGATCGAACTGCGCGACGTGGCCATTGAGGGCGTGACGGCGTCCGGGCTGATCCAGCTCTGCGACGACGGCGTCGCAGGAGACATCCGATTCGCAGTCAGCGAGGAGACGGCCGGTCACGCGGTCCGGGCCGATCTGTCGCTGGCGCTGACGCCGGATCAGGGCTGGGTGATGATTCGCGAACTGGGCGTCGATTCGCCCGACGTGGCGCCGATCCTGGCGTTCCTGCTGCCGGCGGGTACGCATACGCTGGTCCGACTGCCGGTGGAAGAACTCGACGACTTCGCCGAGTTTCAGACCGGGTTCCGCACGGCACTGGAACAATTGCAGTCGGCCCAGGTGCGCGAGGCGATGGCGGCGATCATCGAGTCCCACCGCGACGTGGGCGCGACGCTGCGCCGCCTCGACGGGCGCACGATCGAGCTTTCCCTGCCGCTCGGAGACGACGAGGCCGTCGGCGCGTTGATCGAGAAGGTCGTGACGACGATCGAACGCGGCGACGCGCACAACACGGCATCGCCGCCCGGCCCGGGCGCCGGCGGGCGCGGCGTCGACGTGAACCTCAGCGAAGAGGGCATCGACCTGAGCCGCGCCGAGATGCTGATCCGCTACGACACGGTCGCGGAGCGGGTCCAGTCGGTCGCTGTGGAGGGTTTTGGCAGTAATAACGGGTCCATCGCCGTCCGCCTGCTCGACGGGCATCTCGACCCCGCCTTGCTGGATGCCGAACGGCAGCGCACGCCGCAGACGCGCGACTTCGACCTGGGGGCGCTGATGAACGCGTTCAATTCCGGCGGCAAGGGGCGGGGGGCCGAGTGAGCAAAGCTGGGCGATCTGGCAATCGCCCCCAGCTTCAGGGAATCGCCGTCCCCCCCACGAGCTGTGCTCCGAGTGCGGCGAGCCTGCCGTCCACGATTCTCGCGACGCGGAAGCTTGCTTCGTCCTCGCCGATCCACATAGTGAATCGCCAGGTTCCGTCGGTACACCTGGAAACAACGATTGCAAGCGCTCCTGATTCCGACCGTACGTGGAAGTCTCGTATCGTATCGTTGCGCACATCGGCATTGTCCGGCATTGTTTCACGTACGCCAAATCCCAAGAACACCTGGCTGTCTGGTTTCCCCAGATCAGAGAGAACGTTCTCGGGGAGGCGATAGACACGAACCGGCCCTTTCGAATTGGCTCCCGGTGCCTGGCTCAAGAATCGAGTCTCCATCCAGGATGGACTGGCGTGCCGCGGCGCCCGGTCATTCGAGGAACGCCTCGGCCCGCACGGCGAGACAGGATCAGTCCCTCGGCGGTCCATCCTAAACGCTCATCCGCAACCTGTCAAGTACCGCGTCGATAACTGCACACCCGTCCTGTCTGCAATTCGATTGACTCTGGCAGGTCCGTTTCGGATAATGGGGACGAATGTCGGGGACGGTCAAACCCCGCGTCACGTCACACCCGAACAGGAGGATGGAGATGATCAAACGAGGTTTGTGCAGCGCCGCCGTGGCGGTCGCGATTACGCTGTCGGCCGCAGGCCAGGAGACGGTTGTCATTCCGAACGTCAACGAGTCGACGCCGGGACCGTCCAACCAGGCGTTCCCGTTCAACAGCGGAAACATGCGCTATCAGCAGGTCTTCGCCGCGGACCAGTTCGGCGACCTGCGCGGCATCGTGCAGAGCTTTGCCTACCGCGTCGACGAGTCGTCGGGTGATCCGTTCAGCAGCGCGCCGATCCAGACGCAGATCTGGTTCGCCCACACGCAGGTCGCGCCGCGCGGGATGAGCCTGACGTTCGACGACAACATGGGCAACGACAAGACGCTGGTGTTCGACGGCCCGCTCACGCTCTCCAGCGACGGCAGCGGCGCGTTCGACATCGTCGTCGACGTGGAGGACGTCTTCGTCTACAACGGCGTGGACAACTTCATCATGGAGATCATCGTCCGCGGCGGCGCCAGCACGACGCAGTTCGACGCGGCCGGCACCGGGCTGGGTCGCGGCGACACCGACTGGACGGACCGCCTGTGGGCGACCAACCCCGATGCCCAGACCGGCAGTTCCAACGGCGACGACGGCATGGTCACGGAGTTCACCCTGACCGGCGGCGACAGTTGCATCTACACGCTCAAGAAGAGCAAGGCGAAGGGCGGCTGCGGCGCCTGCCCGGCGAAGGGCGATGACTATCGCACCTTCACCGAGTGTGAAAACAAGAAGGACTGCGAAAAGAAGATCGCTACGACCGTGGCCTGCCCGGACGGCGGCAACGGCACCTGCAAGCTGAAAGGCAAGCGTAACGCCTGCGGCTGATGGCCGAGGCTTGATGTTGTGTTCTTAAAGACCCCGCGCCATGTGCCACGATCGGCCGGCGCGGGGTTTCTTGCTGCGCCGGTACTTCAGTTCAGCCGGAAGGCCGTCTTGATGACGCGGCTGCGGCCGGTATGCAGCGCGCAACGGAGGGCCTCCGGGAAACGCTCCAGAGGGAACGGCTCGCCGACCAGCCCTTCGAGCCGGGGCGCCCACTCGGCCATCTTCTCGATCGCCAGTTCAAACGTGGACACTTCACGGCATCCGGCGGCTGACGCGTCGTCGTCGCAGGACACCGGTTGAAAACCGGTGCCACATGGCTGACCGGCGCCACCTGGTTGACCGGCGCCAGGCGGCTGAGCGGCGCCGTCCACCGGCTCGTGGCCATCGGGCGCGGCGATGCGCTCCGGGCCGTAGGCATAAGCCGCGTGCAGCGTCAACTCCTTGTGCCACAGCGGGGTCCAGTCCACGTGCCGCGGGATGCCGGGCATGCCGACCAGCACGAGCTGCCCCCCCCCGCGGGTAAAGCGGATGGCGTCGTCGATGGATTCGGACGTGGCGACGCAGTCATAGATGATGTCCGCGCCGCCGATGACGGTGGGTTTGCCCAGTTCCGGCTTGAGCACCTCGGCCCCCAGCGCCTCGGCCCATTGCCGATAGCGGGCCGCCACGCCGGCCCGGCCCGGCAGAATCCGATCCGCGCCCAGGCCGATCGCGAGCGCGCCCTGATGCTCGTAGCGGGCGACGGCGATGATCGTCGCACGACAGCCCGTGGCCCGAAGCGCCGCGATCGTGAGCAGCCCGATCGAGCCGCAACCGATGACCAGGACGACCTCGTCGGGCCGCGGACGGGCCTTGAGCGCGCCGTGCATGGCGCAGGTGAAAGGCTCGATCAGCACGGCCGCACGGTCGGACAGGCCGTCGGGCACGCGGTGAAGCTGCGACGGGTGGGCAACGAACGAACCGCTCCAGCCCCCCCCCGTATCGCGGCAGTAACCCGTCTGGATTCCGCTCGAGATGACGCCCTTCATCACGTTGACGCACTGGGCGTCGCGGCCCGCCCGGCAGCCGCGGCAGGGCGGGTCGATCCCGCGAACGACGCATCCCAGCGCCGGATGCAGCACGACGCGATCGCCGACGGCCACGCCTTCCGCATCAGCACCGATCTGCGTCACCGTGCCGACGACTTCATGCCCGAGCACGAACGGCATCGACGTGACCGGGGCCAGGTAGGGGCTGCCCTTGGCAAAGATGGTGCTCAGGTCCGACCCGCACACGCCCGTCAGCGTCGGCGCGACCCGCACCCACGACGGGGCGGGCAGCTTCGGTTCGGGGATGTCTTCCAGGGCGATCGGCCAGGCCGCGCGCCGGTCGTACAACCCGCGCCACCAGGGCGCGACCAGCTTGAGCGCGGCGAACTTCGGGATGCTGCGGCGGAAGACGATCGCCTTCATGCCGACCCCCCCCCCGCCCCGTCGACGGACGTCCACCGCTCGACCGGCCACCCGCGTTGCATCGCCACCGCCCGCAGCAAACGGTCCGGATTGACGGCCACCGGTCGGCCCACGCACTCGAGCATGGGCAGGTCGGCGATGCTGTCGCCGTAGGCGAACGACGCGGCCAGGTCGATGTCGTGCGCAGCGGCAAAGGCCCTCACCCGGGCGGCCTTCTCGCCGTTGCCGATCGGCGGGCCGTCGAGGTCGCCGGTGAATCGCCCGTCGCGTTCGACCAGGCCCGGCGCAATGACGTGCTCGACCCCCAGCCGCTGCGCCAATGGGGCGATCAGAAAGTCGATCGAGCCCGTGACCAGGACAACGGTCACGCCGTCCGCGGCATGGCGACGCACGCGCTCGGCAGCGTCGGCGTAGAGCCGCGGGCGCATCACGCCGGTGAAGCAGTCGCCGGCCCGGGCGCGAACCTGATCGGCCGGCATTCCGCGGTAGTTGCGATAGAAGTAGACGTTGAACTTGCTCCGGTCGATCTTGTCGAGCAGCAGGTAGCCGATGCAGCGGCACAGGAACGCCGCCTTCCACGCGGCCGCCGACAGGGGCGAACGGTTCTGCAGGCGGAAATAGGCGTAGTAGTGCACGATGGTCGTGTGAACGATGGTCCCGTCGACGTCAAAGAACGCCGCCCGTCTGCCGCCGGCCGCCCGCTCGCTCATGCGCCGCAACTCTGGGCTTCCAGCCCGCGCACGGCCTGTTCAACCCGGTCCATGAAAGCACAATAGGCCGCATAGCGATCCACGTCCGGGTCGGATAGATCCGGGGGGGGGACCGGCTCGGCGAAGCGCACGGCGACGCTGCCGGGCCTGGGAATGCGATGCCCCTTCGGGAACAGTTCCCACGCCCTCGCGATGTGAACGGGCACGATGGGCACGCCGGCTTCGGCGGCGAGGACGGCCGTGCCGATCTTGAACGGCTGCATCTTGCCGCTGATCGAGCGTGTGCCCTCGGGGAAGATCAGCAGGCCGTCGCCGCGGCGCAGCGCCTCGGCGCAGCGGCGAAGCCCCTGTACGCCGTCGGCGTGACGGTCAAACGGGATCGAGTCGAAGACCTTGCCGTAGAGGAATCGCTTGAGCGCCGAGTCGAAGAAATAATCCTCGGCCGCGGCGATCCACACGCGCCGGCGTCCGCCGACCGCTTCGACGACGGCAGGCGAATCAAGGTGAGACGAGTGATTCGGCGCGAGGATGAAGGCGCCCGTCTTGGGAATGTTCTGGCGGCCGTGGACGTCCACGCGCACGTAGGTCTTCATCAGCAGCGCCGCCCCGCCGCGCACCGCCCACCGCACCGGCTTCAGCGGCGCGGGCAGGTGTCCGTTCGTCGCTTCCGGGCGGCCGTTGGTCAGGATCGTCTGGCGCATGAGTGCCCGGTCGCGCTTGGCGTTGGCGATCGGCTTGCGGTCCCCCACGAGCGCGATCAGGTCGCTGACGCGGACCAGTTCCGCCGCTGTTTTCTCGTTGATGCGCAGTCTGAAATGCGCCTCCAGATCGCTGATCACCTCCAGCCGGGCGATGCTGTCCACGCCGAGATCGAGCAGCAGGTGCATCGACGGCGCGATGGCGTCCACCGGGTGCCGCGAGATGCGCGAGAGGATGGACCGGATGCACTTGAACGCAGCCGCGTTCTTGACCGCCTCCGTAGACGCCGCCCGCGTGCCGGGCTTGCCCGCCGGCGCCGCCTCGCCGCGGGAAAGGAGCATGTTGCGGATGATGCCGCGCTTGGCCTTCAGCGTGGACGTCTTCGGCAGTTCCCGCTCCCAGAAGTGAAACGTGCTGATGCGCTGGTGCGACGGCAGCGTTTCGGCAATTTCTCCGGCGGCCAGACGCACCTCCCGCTCGAGGTAGGATCGATCCAGTTCCGGCTCGGCCGATGGGTCGATGACGACGACGGCATGGACGTCGTCGCCCAGGCCGTCCGTCGCCGGCATGGCGAGCACGCACAGTTCCTTGACGTGCGGCAGGTCGCGATAGCGATATTCGACCTCGTCGGGATAAACGTTCTTGCCGGCGGACGTGACGATCAGGTCTTTTGCGCGGCCGGTCAGGTACAGGTAGCCGTCGCCGTCCTGCTTGCCGAGGTCGCCGGTGCGCAGCCAGCCGTCGACGAGGATCTCTTCCGTTGCTTCCTGGTTGTAGAGATATCCGGAAGTGACGCTGGGGCCGCGGACCCACAGTTCGCCGATGCCCTCCAGGTTCTGGTTGCGAATTTCGACGTCGACATTGGACAGCGGCGGGCCGACCGAGCCGGGGCGCACGTCGTCCGCGGGTGTGACGGCGATGACCGGTGACGTCTCGGTCAGGCCGTAGCCTTCACAGACCTTGAACCCCAGGCGGCCGAAGGAGAGGCACAACTCCGGATCCAGCGCGGAGCCGCCTGAAACGAACATTCGCAGGCGGCCGCCGAACTGCTTGTGGACCGGTCCGAACAAGGCCCGCCCGTAGCGCCCGCCGAACGAGGCGCTCACCCGGCTCAGCAGGCGGAAGGCCGTGCGTTTCAGCACGCCGCCGGACTCGACGCCGCGGGTGATACCGTCGTGGAACATGCGCAACATGCGCGGCACGACCAGCATGATGGTGGTGCCGGTCGCCTTCAGCGCGGCGAGGATGTCGGGGCTTTTGAGCTGGCCGACGTACGTGATCGTGGCGCCGCAGGCGAGCGGCGCGAGGAACCCGCCGGTGAACTCGAACACGTGATAGAGCGGCAGGACCGACAGCAGTTGGTCGCCGGGACGGACCGGATGCCGCTCGATCATCGCGCGGGCGTTGGCGATCAGGTTGCGATGCGTCAGCTTGACCGCCTTGGGCGCGACCGTGGTGCCGCTGGTGAACAGGATGGATGCGAGTTCCCCCGCGGTGACGGCGGCCGGCTCGGGGCCGGGTTCGCGGCTGGCCGCCGGGGGAGGGATGAACGATTCGCCCAGGCGGACCAGTTCGACGTCGTCGGCTTTGCGCTGGGCGAGCAGGGCATCGCAGGTCGCCTGGCCGGCGCAGAGCAGCTTGCAGTGAGCGAAGCGCGCGGCCGCCCAGGCATCCTCGGGCGGAAGCTGCGGATCGAGCGGGACGGCCGTCAGACCCGCCCGCATCATGGCCAGATAGGTCAGTCCCCACTCCGGCCCGTTCTCGGCCGACAGCGCCGCCCGGTCGCCGGGCTTGAGCCCGCGCTCGACGAAGCGGCGCATGATGGTTCCGGTAGCTCGATACGCCTCATTGAACGTATAGCGCATCCACTTGCCGTTGCGCAGAATCTGCAGCGCAGGCCGCTCACCGAAAGCGTCCACCGCGAGCTTGAAAACCTCGAACAGCGTCCGCCCGTGCAACGCCGCGCCGCACTCGGACTCGGTCAGCGGACCGTAGCCCGCTTCCATCAGCCGGGTGCTGGGTTCAGCGCCGGTCCCCAGCACGAACGAGCGCAAGCCGGGCACGTGCCGTTCGGTGACGTAGTCCGCCCAGTCGATGCGCTTGACGTCGAAATCGAGCGCCTGGCGGTCGTCGGGGTGCAGCCGATCGAGCAGCCCGCGCATCCGCCCATCCTCGAACTGAAAGTTCAGGTGGGTATAAGGCAGGTAGATCTTGGCGAAGTAGAGCAACTGCTCGATGCTGCGCCGCGACGCGGAGAGCTTTCGCGCCGTGGCACCCGTGATCCCCAGCGTGCTGCACAGTTTCTTCAACCGTTCGACGCGGGCCAGCCGGCCTTGCCAGCGGGCCAGAAAATCGTCCGAGGGGATGACTTGCAGCGGCTTCGGCACGATCGGCTCGCCGTCCTCGTCGATCATCGGACGCCGGACGAAGGCCTCGCGCAGGCGGGCCGTCAGTTCGGAGAACGACAGCGGATGCGACGCGCTGGACGCGCAGTGATAAACCGGCACGTCCGCGCCGGATCGCCCGTCGCCGTCCGTCCCGTCCATGCCGATCGGCAGCGCCGCCAGCATGGCATTGGCGACGAAGTCGACCGGGATGAGGTCCATGACCTGTCCGTCGGAGGCGGCGAACTCCAGCAGCTTGCCGCGGCCGTAGGCGACGATCATCGGGTCGGCCATGCGCAGCCCGTCGATCCAGCCGGGCGCCGGGTCTTCGTAGGCGCTTTCGATAATGGCCGGCCGGAAGATCGTCAGCGGCACGGCGCCGCGGTCGCGGCGCACGATCCGTTCGCCCAGCCACTTGGTAAGCGTATATGTATCGTTCCAGCCGAACTCGCGGGCGGCGCTCATGCCGGCCTCGATCAGGTCACGGCGGAGACGTTCGCTCTCACCGTCGTGCCGGGCGCTGACGGCCGCGCAGCGACCGCGCATGTCGGCCACGATGGCGTCCAGGTCGAAATCGCCGTCCGGCAGGCGCGGGAGCTTCTTCTCCGCCTCCTCCGGCGCGTTGAAGCCTTCCGGAATCCGGCCCACGCGCGTCCCGGCCACGTAGCAGGTCGAGACGTGCATCATCGGCACGTTGCCGGCGTCCTGCGCGAGTTGCATCAGGCGGCGGGGACCGAACGTGTTCAGGTCGATCGCCAGGTCGAGCCGCTCGTCAAAGGTCACGGTGGCCGCGCTGTTGACCACGAGGGTGATCGTGTCGGCTAACTCGCGGTAGGCCTCCGGCGTCAACCCGAGCCGCTCGCGCGTCAGGTCCGCACCGACGACGTGCAGCTTCTGCGTGCAGAGTTGTTCAAACTTGTCGCCGTACATCGCCCGCAGGCGGTCAAACGCGCTGGAGCCGAGCACGTCCTGCATGAGCCGCTGGCGAGGCGACCGGCCGTCGGAGCGGGGGCGGATGATCAGGTGCAGCCCCGCGATCGAGTCGACGCAGCGCAGGATCTTCTCCACGAACACCTTCGCCAGGAACCCCGTCGCACCGGTGATGAGGACGTGCTGTCCGCTGAGCCGTTCGCGAAGGGGTGGAAGGGATGGATTCGTGCGATCTGACACTCGGGTGCCCCGGGCGGCGCGGCGGGCGGCGGGACGGCTCGCTGGGCTGCCGAAGACTTCAGCGTTATGCGATCCGTCGCACAGGTCGGCCGCCGCCGCACGGGCCGGCGACGGCGCCGATTCGTCGTCGCTGGCCGGGCCGCGTCGGACCGATGGGCCTCGTCCGAGGTACCGACGAGGTCGACCCGATCGAACGCTCACGACGTCGAAATTTCACAGGCCCGCGATCATCATCGTCCACCCCCACGGTGTCAAGCCGACGCGCATGCCGCGGCCGCCGCGAGGTGCGTAACAAGATCGGCGGGGAGCATAAAGAACGGCGCGGCGCGCCTGCTGCGTCACGCGCCCGCCGCGGCGAGGCGAGGAGCGGGTGCGTGAGGTTTTGTCAGAAGCTCAGGTCATCGAGCGACACGTCGCGGTCGGCAGCGCCCGACCACGACAGGATAGCGGCACGCCCGGAGGCATACCGGTCCGTCAGGGCAGTGAGCAAGGCGTCCCTGCGGCCGAGGTCGATCCACTCCGCGTGACCGCGCCAGGGGCCGGCGGCTTCGACCAGCAGCACCACGCGATCGGTCAGGATCGCCTTCGCGAGATCAATGATCCCGTCGGCGGGGTCTCGCTTGTGCTCGACCGCCCAGACGCTGGCATGGGTATGCGTAGGACCGAAGCCAACGCCGGGCTCGTCTGACTCATCCACCCAGACGCCCATCCGGCGGTGCGCATCGCCGGTCGGTGAGGGCGCCTCGACGTAGAGTCGGCATGGACCGCCCGTCGCGTCGACGATCATCTGAGCACCGGGCCGAAGCTGCGGCAGCGCCGCGAACAGTCGAACAGCGAACGCTCGAGATGGCTCTCCCAATCGCGCCTCAACCAGCGGTTCGCGGCCAAAAAGCTCGGTTACGCCTGCCAAGTCAAGACTCTCAGATGGAACGTCGCAGCCCGGCACGCGCGATCAGTTCCGTCCGCGTAGTCGATGCCCCCTGTGCACAAGCGAACGACCGAACGCCCGGCTTGAGAGTCGCAGATCCGCCCGCGGCGGGCCGGGGCTCTGAATAATCCGTCCCTTCTTCCCCCTTCGTGGCT
>CAZYLK010000062.1:0-5189 GCA_964648365.1 uncultured Phycisphaeraceae bacterium | reverse complement strand
CCCCATCACCCACAATCCACCGACTCGCGCCGCTCCGGGCATTCCACGATCGACACGTCGTGCGGGCCGGACTGACCGCGGAAGATCACCTTCCCCTTGCCGCGATTGTTGATCCGCATGAAGCCCTCCTGGCCGCTGTTGTCGATGGTCAGGATCACGCCCTCGGCCAGGCTGCTTTTGACCTTCGCCTTGAGCTTGCCGCGCTGGCAGGCCACCTTGAACTTCTTGATCGCGTCGCACTCGACGCAGTCGCCCTCGGGGACGATGGTGATCGACCCGCTGCCGGCTGAGTCGGCGAAGCCGCCGACGCGGATCAGGTATTCGCGGCCGCACTGAGCCTCGAAGGTTAACTCCGACGTCAGCTCGCAGCCCTCGGCGTCGTCGTTGCAGCCCAGCAGCCGGTCGTCGTTGGTCGGGCAGGCGACATCAGCGTAGACGGCGATCTTGGAGTCGTAATCGGCCGTGTTGCACAGGCTGACCGTGACCTCGCCGTTGACGGTCGATCGGTAGCGATACCAGATGTCGAAGTCGATCTGATCAAACTGGGCGAAATCGCAGTCGGCATGCGCCGGGCCGTCGGTGCTGGCGCCGAGCGTCGTAAAGTCCGTCACGCCGTCGAAGATGTCCGTCGCGTCGGCGCAGTCGTCGTTGGGCGGGGCGCAGACGATGTTCTCGCACGGGCGGGCGGGGTGATACACCCCGTTGCGGCCGTCGCACTGCTCCTGCGTGCCGAACGAGCACGACCCGTCCGGCTCGCAGCAGGCCCCCATGTCGCCGTCGGCGCAGGTCATCGTCAGCCCGTAGTTGCCGGTCAGACCGCTGTAGCCGGAGACGCGGACGAGGTAGGACTCGCCCTCGGTTACCTCGAAGTCGACGCGCGAGGCCCGCTCGCAGCCGTCGTCGTCGCAGGCCAGTTCCGCGCCGTTACAGCGGTCGAACACCGCCACGGACGTATCGAAGTCGCTTTCGTTGCACAGGGAGGCGGTCGCAAGGCCGGTGCAGTCCGCGGTCCAGTCGTGCCACACGTCGATCGTGTCCCCGGCGGTGCAACTCGTCACGTCCTCACCGGTCGCGCCGACCGTCGTGCTGCGGTACGTTTCCCCGGTCTCGATCACGATGGCCGCCTGGCATTCGTCGTGAATCGGCGGCTGGGGTGGCGGGGCTATCAGCAGAACCCCCGGCCCCTGCAAGTCGCGGAAGCCGCCGATGCGGATCAGGTAGGTTCTGCCCCGCCGCGCGTCGATCCGGACCTTGGAGTTCAGCTCGCACGCCGGGTCGTCGTCGTTGCACGCGATCAGTTCGCCCGGCGCGACCGGGCAGGCGCCCTCGTACACCGCCAGCTTAGTGTCGAACGAGGATCCGCAGAGGCTGATCTCCAGCGGCCCGTTCTCGTCGGCCACGTGCTCAAACCAGACGTCATGGTTGAGCTGCTCGTCGCCGCAGCAGAAGCCGCAGGTCGGCTCGAAGGGTCCGTCGGTAATGGCGCCGGTCGAATCGAAATCGACGCCGCCCAGACCGACCGGGATCGCGTCGGCGCAGAAATCGTTCTGCGGCTGGCCGAAGGCCGAGGTGGCGGCGATGAACGTAAGGGCGAGCGAGAGGGCGATTCGCACGGGTATTCCTCCTCGAAGCCGGGGGCGGACGCGGCCGGCGGCCGCGCTGCCACGGCGGGTGATTATTCCTCCGCCGGGCGGCGATTTCGACCCGCAACGACATGCCCCCGGCGACTCCCCGGACGCCGATAGTAACGAGGGCGGGGGGGCCGCTCAACGGGCTGCGCGTCAGCGCCTGGTGTTCTCGGTCCTGCCGCCGGAACGCCGGTGCGCCGATAGCTGCCCTGCGGAGCAACCGTAGAAGGGAGAGATCGTCCGTCGGGAAGGGCGACCGGGCGGACGGGACGTCCTCCGGCGCGGCGATTCACGACGGGCGATAACCGAAAACGCCCCACGTCCGCCGTGGCGGGCATGGGACGTCAATGGCTGGGCTTTGGTGCGGCGATCGCTATGGGCAGGAGAGGCATCCGCCTGTGCTGAACGTCACCAGCACGCCTGCGTCCACGTCGATGACCGGCGCCGTAAAGGAATTGGTCGCCAGAAATACGGAGGCCAGGGTCAGGTCGCCCGTCGTGCAGAAGTTCTGGTTGATCCGCAGCAGGCCGTTTTCGATGATGACGTCACCGGTGAGCCCGTCGTGGCACTGGTTGATTTCGATCACCGCGTTATGATTGCCGTCGGTGTGCCGGATGCGCCAGGTTCCCGGTCCGGTGATCTCGGTGTTGACTTGCAGCCCGCCGTTGTTCTGCGCCTGCCAGTTTCCGTCTCCGGACTTCGGGTAGTAGTTCAGACTCAGGGGGCAGTCGATGTCCGGGTCTCGGCCGCAGCCGTAGTCGGCGATGACGAATCCGTTGTTGACCAGCCCGCTGTCGATCCTGCCGGCTCCCAGGATGGTCAATCCGCAATCGACCGACAGCGTCCCGGTGCAGTTGCTTTCGAGCGTCAGTTCCAATCCGTGGTCGTCGTCGTCTCCGTCGATTTCGTTGAGCCAGCCCTCCATCTCGATCGTGCCTCCGTACCCGGTGATCGTCAGGTCGTCGGTAATGAACAGCTTGGCCCCGCTCGCCGGGTTCATTGATCGGTAGGCCAGGACGACAGTGCCGTTGATCTCGGAGTCGGTGTCGATCGTGAGCGTTTGCTCGTCATCGACCGTCAGCGTGCCGTCCACGTCGAGCGAGTCGGCCGCAGCAGCAGCTTGACCATTGTAGATCTTGCACGACTTGCCGCTGGGGATAATGGCCTGAATGTTCGCGTCCGGCACGCCCTGGTCCCAGTGGCCTGGAGTATGCCACGATGCGTTCGGCGTGTTGCTGATGAACGTCGTCTGACCGGCTGTGGGCTGAGCCGCCAGCGCCGTCACGGTGACCACCGGAACAGTGTGATACCATCTGGCTTTCATTCGATACATCCTTGTTCTTTGCGCGGTCCCGCGGGACCGCAAGTTGTTTTGTCAGCAATCAAACCGGGCGCCGCTGGCGGCCCCGGCCCATCATCGCGGCGGGAAACTACCCGCCCGTAAAGACGTTCTGAAATCGCGCAAAGTCGCCCAGGTCCACGTCGCCGTCGTGGTCAATGTCCAGGAAACGGCAGTTGCACAGGCCATCGACGCGGCCGGGACCGGTGATACAGTCAGCTAGTGATCTGTAGTCAACGCCGTCTACGTCGCCGTCAAACTCCGAATCACCGGTGCGCACACGGCGAAGGAAACGCACTCCTCCGCCGAGGGGGCCGTTCCAGGCAGTGGTTCGAACCACCGCTTCTGTCCAGTTATTGATGTCGCCATGCGTATCTCGGATCGGATCGTTCGTGAGACGGTAGAAGATCGGTTGGCCCTGCAGTGGTCTATACAACCACCAGTCCCAAGTCTCGGTTTCGAGATGCCATCGACCAAATACTATATCGCCACGATCGTTTACACTGCAACCACGATCAAGCTCATTGGTGATCACGGACGTCTCACCGTTCTGCCAAGATTCGATTCCCTGTTCGGTGAACCACACAACCTGGCCCAGATTACTGACGTCCGAGTGTTGTCGCTGGCTTCCCTTGCTCGGCAGCAGCGTAATCTCGCCATTCGAGTACAGTGGAATTTCACTCGCCCAGGGGTTCCGGCAGAAGTCGAACTGACTCCAAGTCACTTGATTGCTGTCGTTGAGCCGAGCTTCCTGATCATAGAAAACGCCGCGTGTCAGGCGGGTGCGCCCGCCATCGTGGAATAGGAAGATGTTCGACTGCTCCGCGCATCCCATCCGTTGAAAAACCGTCGCCGCCACCACGCCGTTGTTGTTGATGGACGGGTAGGCACCCCGCCCCAGTTTGGTGGTGCGTCGGTTCTCCAACAGCATCAGGCGCTCCGACTCGAAGTCATTGTCGATGCCGGTCATGTAGACGATCGTGCCATTGTCGTTGATGTCCGGCGCCGGCACATGGCCCTTGTTCTCCCGTGCGATTTCACGGATCCGTCCGTTATCGTACAGGTAGAGCGCCCAGCCTGGGCTGCGGTCGTCGAGTTTCTTGCCGAACACGATTTGCCCGCAATTGTTGATTCGCGGGACATCCGTCAGGTATGGCGAGAAACCGAACTCGACGATCTCAAAGCCCGGAGGCAAGTTGACCTGCGCGAGGGCTGGTCCTGTCGAGGCGAAGCAAATGGCGACAAGGAAAGTTACGCGTGGTGTCATTCTCGTAGTCAAAACGGTTTTCCTGCTGCTGATAAGGACGCCGGCCCGACGGCCGACGTGGCCTGTGCGACTTTTCGGGCGCGACGAGCGCAAGAGACGCCCGCCGCGGCCCGTTGCGATTTCAGAACGCTCCGTTAACTGCAAATGGACGCCGAGGGTGCGACAGCACTTCCCCGAGCGCCTGAACTGCTGCCACGTGGCGGGCGCTTGACGCGCCCCGCAGCGTCAGTTGGTCTTGATTCGCGCCAGATCCATGACAGTGACCCGCGTCCGCGCCGAGTTGGCGCCGCTGATGATCACGCTCGATCCGGTAATCGTCGTCGTGGTCGTGCCTCCCACGCCTCTGAAAATCGGGCCGCCCTGGCTCCCGCCGTTCGCGATCGAAATCGAGTCGATCGTCTCGTTGGCGGGGATATCGATCAGATCCGCGAGTGGGGGACCGGGATCGGAGTTCCACTCGATAATTACGTCGTCGTCCGTCGTGCTGGGGTAGCTCGTCGGATCGCAGAATGCACCGCAGTCCCAGTTCTGGTAGATGTCCCAGCCATCGGTGGTGCCTCCGCCGGTCCAGTCATAGGTAGCGCCCATCGCCGCACCCCCGCCGACCAGCAGGGACGTCGCGCACTTTTTGATCGTTTTCCTTCTCATTGCGTATCGAATCCTTTCCTGTTTTGGTGAGTATACCACGGCGGCCCGCAGCCTCGCCCAAGCGATCCGTGCGTCCGCACGCTTACCGGACGCACGCGCTTCGGCAGGCCGAGCCGTTTACCCCGCGCCGAGCATGGCGCCCCGGCGGGGAGGGTCCGTTGAACCGGCTAGCCTGCGCGACGGGATCGCGCAGCTCGCGGATCGACGGGTTCACAGGCAAGACCTGTGTCTGATGGCTGGCGTTTCAGGGGGCGATCGGCTGCGCGCGCGGCAGCGCCGTAGCGCCGTAGCGCCGTAGCGCCGTAGC
>CAZYLK010000061.1:0-29895 GCA_964648365.1 uncultured Phycisphaeraceae bacterium | reverse complement strand
GGCGATAGTCCCCACCGTCGAAATCGACGAACTGCGGGTCGAGGCCGTGATTGCCCTCGCCGCCGTAGCGGCCGGACCAGCCCTCAAGGCATGTGTGGGAAACGAGCAGCGTACCGTCGCCACCTAACTGGTTCGCTTCAATGCGCCCCGGAAACCCGCGGTTGCCCCACACCACGCTGTTGCAAACCTCTACGACATTGCCATCTCTGCTGGAAACAATGCCTCCTCCATCTAGTCCCGCATTGTTCTCGGTTATTGTACAGTTTCTGAACGTCGCTGACCCAGTCAAGATGAAAGCCGCTCCACCATAGTTTCCACAGCGATTAGCTTGGAACAGGCAGTCTGTGAATGTAACAGTACCCCTGCCAAAGTAAGCACCACCATCGAACTCCGATGTGCCTCGAACGAATCGGGAACTCATAACATCGATGTGACCTGATTGTTGATTATTGATTGTGCCGCCATTGCCACCATAATTATCGACAAACGACGATCCGCGAATGATTACCCTGCCTCCGTAGTTTAGAACCGCTTGTCGCTGGTTAAGCTGGAACTCGCAGGAACCAATAATACATGTTCCTCGCTCGATCCACACGGCTCCACCACCGAGCGCAACGTTGTTAGAGAATATGCAATACTTGAGATTTACAGTCGCACGAACAGCATAGAGACCACCTCCACGGCCCAGCTCTTCAGGCTGATCATTGTAGGCGGACACGACTTGCACGCCGTCGAGCGTGCATGGTCTCTCAGTCTCCAACGCAGTCACAACTCGATATGAATTATCAGGGGCGAACGAACGTGCTCCGATGTCGCCAGAGAGGACGGTTCGATGTCGGAGCCAATCTCTCGACTCCTCGTTGCTCTCTGTGCCGGCAAAACCACCGAGTAGCCTGACGCCGCCGCGCAGCGCAAATGTCGCACCCCGATCCAAGGCGCGTGTCGGGAAGTATGTCCCTGCCGCGACCCATACTTGGTCGCCGTCGCCCGCCCTGGCAAGCGCTCGCTGCAGGTCCGTGTAGGCATCATCCCAGCTTTGTCCGGTATCCGCACCAGAGGCGTGGCGATTCACGTAAATCACCTCTGATTGCGCAACGGTGCCAAACCCAAACAGCATGATAAGGACGAGACGGGAGACTTTCATTGCCGAAATCCGAAGAAGTTGCCTGGCGTATTGGATACGCCTGCGCAGGGAGACTGCGTGTGCATACGACACGGTTGGAGGACCACTCTGTTCCGAACCGCTCGGTGTCCTCCAAGCCCGTGCCGCGTTCGACTGTGCCCATCAAGCAACGGGCTGACGAGGCACCATTTTGGCCGCCGTCACTCATCCAGCTCTTGCGTTTCTTGGGAGCCCATGTCGACGTCGTCGTCGAGATCGTCCAAGTTCACCTTTCTGGTTTGAGCCAGAATGTCGCCACCGGAGTTGCAGGTGCCGCCGCAGTTGTCGTCCTCACCGCGATCAATAGACTGAGAATCGCAATCTCCACCGCCGCAGTTGATTGGATTCAATTCGTAGTTGTCTGCCGACACGTTGCGGAACAGCGGATTGTCGTTGTTGTTGCCGCCGCCGATCCACTCGGCGCTGGACAGGTTCTGCAGGCACGTATTGGCCATGGTGACTTCGTCGGCACCATATAATACCTTAATGCCGTCCGCCTCGTCGTCGTGCGCACCTGAGGCATCATTATCCCATAGAATACTGTTCTTGATCGTGTTCAATGGCTCGTAGTCTCCCGCAACGTAGATCGCGGCGCCACCCTCGTCCAGTCCGCACGTGTTCTTGGCAAACGTGCAGTTGGTCAGGTGGATGACGTCGTTCGTCCAGATTGCTCCGCCAATGCTCGTCGTGTCCGTTGTGTGGTTGCGGTAGAACAGACAATTCGTAAACTGAGGTTGCTGGCTCGTACCGTCCGAGACGCCCACGGCGCCCCCCTTCAGAGGAACCTCGTTGCCAGTGAACCGGCAGCGCAGAAAGGTGCGGGTCGTCCCGAGCGGACCGACCCACGCGCCGCCGCCCCCTCCTTCATACGTGTTCGTGGTTTCGTTGTCGATGAAGGCGCAGTCCTCAAAGGCGGCGCTGGCCCTTCCATCGGCGTAGCCACCTCCGTAGGATGTGGCGGTGTTGTTGGACATCGTGCAACCGAGCATCCTGATCTGGCCTAGCTCGTTGACGTAGACGCCGCCGCCGTACAGACTGGCAAAATTCGCCGTGATCGTGCAATTCTGCACGGTCAGCTTACCGCTGGCCGTATCCTCCTCTTCGCCCTCCCCTTCCAGGAATCCACCAATGTAAATGCCGCCGCCGGCGTTGTCAGGATAGCTCCCGTCCGCGTACCCCAGCTTGATAATAAAGCCGTCAAGCGTCGTGTCCAAGTCGATGACTGAGGCGTCGGCCGTCACAACGTGGTAGCTGTTGTCTCCGCTGTACGAACTGCCGATGTTGCCGCTGAGGATCGTCTCGTACATGGCAGGGTCGCGAAGGTCCGGCTCCACGTAGTCCGCGGCGTACCCGCCCTCCAGCACGACGCCGTTGACCATTTCAAAGCTCTCGCACCGATCGGTGCCGGCAGTCGGTTTGTACGTCCCCTCGGCCACGCGGATCGTGTCGCCGTCGGACGCGGCCGCGAGCGCCTCCTGCAAGTCCGGGTAGGCCGTCGCCCAACTCGAACCGCAACTCGACGTGCATGACGAGTCGTCGTCCACATAGTACGTAGTCTGCGCAGCCGCCGGCAGCGTCACACACACACACACACACAGAATTGCAGCGTTTTCGCGATTCCCTGCCTCATACCCGTATCTCCGGAAAGAGGGCGCGCCAAACCGCCGGGCGGCTCCCAACCAACCCCGTCGCGGTCGAGCTATCGGACTGTACCAACTCGGGGCGGGGCAGGTCAAGGGTGCAAATGCAATATCAGCACTGATATGCGCGATTTTATCGGGGCGTTAATGTGGCGTTAGCGGTTGGCTGTGTCCTGAAGCGCGCCACGCGCCGGTCCGGCCCGCCGCGCCGCGCAGCAAAAAGGGCCGGGCAACGCACCCGGCCCCAGCCGCGTAGACTTGAACCGTCTACCATCTGTTGCTCAGTCCGCGCCGATGCGGCGGGGGGGGGCGACAGCCTCTATCCGCCCCGGGCGAACGATCGGCCCGGCGGCGGCCCGCCCGCGTCCGCGCGAACTGCTTAGCGTTTGTAATAGCGGAAGCTCACGCCGGCGGACGAGCCGCACCGCGAACCTCCGAACCCGACCGACCAGCCGCGGCCGCTCGAACCCGAGCGGTAGCCGTAGCCGCGATAACCATAGCCGCCGTAATGCGCGACGGAGCCGCGCCCGACGTAACCGCTCCGCGTGCCGTAGCTGCGATAGGTCGGCCCATAGGCGTACGTCCGGGTCACGACCGGCGTGGCACATCTGACGTACGGCGTCGCGACCGTCCGGCAGACCGGAACCGGAGCGACGACCGGCTGGCAGGCGACGTACGGCGCGGCATAACCCCGCGTATACGTATACCCCCCGCCGTAGCCATAGCTAACCGGACGCGCCGGCCCGCAGCCGGACGAACTGTACCGAACGTAGGTCACCGAGCCGCCGGCCTGAGCCGGCGTCGCCAAGACCGCGGCCACGCATCCTGCGCCCAGCATCAGCATGGCGTATCCGGGAATTCTGTGTTGCATGAGGATCAACTCCTGTCGCCGCCGCGTCGACTGACCCCGCGGCCATCCGACTCGCGCCGAGTCGAACCGCGTGCGCGCGGCCAAGCCGGGCGGCTTGGTTCCAGCTCGCAGATAGTATACACCAGCAATTTGTTTACGTCAAGAAAGCAAATCGACCGGCGTCATTTTTCTTCAGCGTCGGACATCGCCGCGGCGAGCTGCGCGTGGATGCCCTCGCGAATCTTCCGCATGATCCGCATGAACTGGACCCGGTCGTCGGGAGGGAGGTTAGCCAGGATCTGCGCCGTAAAGCCCAGGCGGATCTTGCGGAACTGCCGATGGGCGGCCTTGCCCGCGGCCGTAACCGTCACGTCCACGCAGCGCCGATCCTGCGCGTTGATCCGGCATTCGACGTAGCTTTTCGGCCTGTTTTCCAGCGAGCGGAGGATGCGCGACATCTGCGCCGGCTGCACGGCGATCCGCTTCTGGATCTCGCCCACCGTCAGCGGCTGGTCCTTCAGCAGCACGTCCAGCGCGCTGTACTCGGACTCAGACAGCTCCGTGGAGCCCGCCCCGCGCGCACGGGCAATCGAGGAGGCGTTCGACAACTCGAACACTTCCTCCGCCATCGCTTCGATGTCAGTATCGATCGGATCGGGCATGGCTGCCGCACTTACAAGTATCTACAGGATTGTATCGGCCTGTAGATAGTTCCACCATGCCTATTTCTCCGTACCCCCCGCCCGATGCGCTGCCCGCCGGTCGCGCGACCGCCTCGCCGGTCCGGCGCCGAACGGGCCGGGATGGGGTTTCTGGATGGCCGAGCGGCCCGACACCGGTCAGGGCGCGGCCGTCGGTTGGGCCACCACTTCCGGCAGCGGGTCGGGGTTCTCCACCCGGGCGCGGCCGTAGTTGGTGACCTCGCCTTCCCAGTCGTCGCCGGTCCCCATGTCGCCGCCGAAGTTCGGCAGTTCCGCCGGAACGATGTTCTCTGTAATGGTGAGTACGTCGTTGGCCTTCAGATAGCGGTCGTAAAACAGCTCCAGCGGGAACGAGACGCCCTTCTTCCTGATCAGAAGCTGAAAGGTCTCCACGTAGTAGCCGTGCCGCTCGCTGATGTGGATGATAATCTGGTTGCCCCCGACGCCCTGCGGCACCTCGAACTGGAGGTCGAACTGCGGCGCCACCGGCGGTTCCTCTCCCGGCAGCGGACGCTCGCGCAGCATCAGCGTGGAGTGCGTGGGGCCTTCGCGCGTGGGGCCCTCGTCGACCTCGGTCGTTGTCGCGGCCGGGGTGGCCGTGAGCTTGTAGATCACGGCCGCGGCCAGCAGTACGAGCAATATCAGCAGAAGCGGTCTCATGTGAGTACATCCTTTCGCGGGAGAGAACCACCCGATCCGGTGGCCGCTTCCCGGCGCCTCGTTCGCGCCCGACCTGTGGCGGTCGCGCCAAGCGGCCCATTGTAGCCCGCCCCCGCCCTGGAACAACCAAGCCGATGCGGGCCACGCGGGCGATGCACGGGGATCCGCGCCGCGGGACGAACGACGGGTGACGATCCCGGTTGTCCGCCGGCCTACCCGCCCGGCAACGGCGGGAGAACCGGCAACGGATCGGGGTCTTCGGCCCGGTAGCGCCCGTGACGGGTCGCGACGCCCTCCCAGTCATCGCCCGTGCCCATGTCGCCGCCGAAGTGCGGCAATTCCGCAGGCACGATGTTCTCGCGGATCACCAGAACGTCGTTCGCCCGCAGAAACCGGTCGTAGTACAACTCCAGCGCGAACGGGAACCCCTTCTTGTTGATCAGAATCTGAAACGTCTCGACGTAGTATCCGTGACGCTCGCTGACGTAGATGATCAGGGCGTTGCCGCCGACCCCCGCCGGCACTTCGAACGTGAGGTCAAACTCCGGCGACACCGGCGGCGGCTCGCCCGGAAGCTCCCTTTCGCCCAGCGTTCGCATATCCGAACCTGGCTGCGGCGGCTCGTCGACGACCGGGCGATCGGGTCCGGACGCGCGCAGCCGGCCGATGCAGGCGAGCAGCAGACACCCCAACGCCACCAGAAGCATCAGCAGAAGTGGTCTCACGGCAAACTCCCCGAAGTGCAAGAAGGCGGACCGCCGGCGCGATCCGAACGGATGCGCCCGAGGCGACCTGCCGCCTGATTTGGACGCACGAAAGCGCCGGGAGTTCCTGCCAAAAGTGAAGCGGCCGCCCGTCAGCGTCCGGGTCGAGCCGCCAGGCAGCGACGGATGCGGGCGAGCGTCGCGTCGCGGCCGAGCAGTTCCAGGCTGTCAAAGATCGGCGGGCTGACCGTGCTGCCGGTAATCGCGACGCGCAGCGGCTGGGCCACGTCGCCGAGCTTGGCGCCCGTCTCGCCGACGTAGCGCTCGATCGCACCCTGCAAAGAGCCGAGCGACCACGCATCGAGCGATTCCAGTCGCGCCGCGACGGCCTCCAGGGTTGCAAACCCGGCGCCGTCGCCCTTGCCCAGCACTTTGCGAGCTGACTTGTCGTCAAACTCGATCTCGCCGTCGTCGGTGAAGAGGAACGCGACTTTGTCGAGCCATTGCGCGAACGTCTTGAAGCCGGCGCAGACGTGCAGCAGGCGTGACAGCGTCACGTCGTCGCTCGCCAGCGCCCGCGCGGAGAGGCGTCGCACGCGCGCCGCTGACGCCGTGTGCCCGCCGCCGGCGGGTCCGGCATCCGCAGTGTCGGCGTCGGCTGAAGCGTTGACCGAAAGGTAGTCCTTCAACGCCGCCAGCAGCCGGTCCTCGCCAAGACGCCCGCACCAGTCCATGTTGAATGACAGCAGCTTCTCGCGGTCGAAGCGGGCATTGGTCTTGCCGATCCGTTCGACGCTGAACGCCTGCGTCAGTTCCTCCAGCGTAAACCGCTCCCGCTCGTCGCCCGGGTTCCACCCGAGCAGCGCAATAAAGTTCAGCACCGCCTCCGGCAGGTATCCGGCCGCGCGGAAGTCATGCACGTCGATCTCGGGCGGGGCCTCGCCCTTCTTGATCGCTCTCTCCTTGTCGCGCTTGCTCATCTTGGAGCCGCTCATGTTGAAAATGACGGGCAGATGGGCATAGAACGGCGTCGGGAAGCCCAGCGCCTTCTGCATGGCGATGTGCTTGGGCGTGTTCATCAGGTGTTCCTGCCCGCGCAGGACGTGGGTGATGCGCATGCGCTCGTCGTCCACGACGCAGGCGAAGTGATACGTGGGCCAGCCGTCACCTTTCTGGATGACGAAGTCCTCCAACTCCGCGGCCGGCATCACCACGCGGCCGAGGATGTCGTCGTTGACGCGAATGTCCGTACCGGGCATCTTGAAGCGCACCACGACGGGGCGACCCGCGGCACGGGCGGCCAGGCCCTGCTCGATGGTCGGCAGCGGGTCGGGCCGCGGATACTTGAAGCCGCCGGGCTGATCCTTCATCCGCTCGCGCATGGCGGCCAAGTCTTCCGGAGACTCCAGCGCGTAGTAGGCGTCGCCCGCGTGCAGCAGCTTCTGCAGCGCCGCGTCGTAGTGCGGCAGGCACGCGCTCTGGAAGTACGGCCCGCGATCGCCGCCCACCTCCGGACCTTCGTCCCAGTTCAGCCCCAGCCAGCGCAGGTCGGCCAGGATCTTCTGCACCGAGTCGTCCACGTGCCGCGAGCGGTCCGTGTCCTCGATGCGCAGAATAAACGTGCCGCCCTGCTTGCGGGCCAGCAGCCAGTTGAACAACACCGTCCGGGCGCCGCCGATGTGGAGGTAGCCGGTGGGCGAGGGAGCGAAGCGGACACGGATGGGGGAGGTTGTGGTCATATCAGTAAGAAATGTCGAATGTCGAATGACGAATGTCGAATGACGAAATCAGGCCGGCAAATGTCGATCACCGAACAACAGCGGATGAAAGGCCGCATTTACGCGTCTTGGAGACGTGCTGGCGGCGTGGCGCCAGGCATGTGGGCGTTCTCTCCCCTCCGACATTCGACATTCGTCATTCGCCATTCGACATTCCTCTTTCATTTGTTATTCGCTATTCGCCATTCGCCGCTTCCGGCCGCGTCCTTCGCGCGTACATCCTTCTGTCTTGCTGACGGCCGGAACATGCGGACCACGTGCCCCGCCGGGCCGCTCAGGGCGTAACAGAAACTGAGGGCGAACACGGTGGGGGCCTTATAAGCCCAGAACGTGGCGAACAGGATGATGACGGTCACAAGCTGCCAGAAGGGCCTGCGCCCCTGAAGATACGAATGAAACCGGCGATAGCGGAGCGAACTGACCATCAGGCACCCGGCCGCCAGCGAGACGCCGGGTATGGCATAGACGAGCGCCTCCTGCAGCATCGCGGCCGTTTCCTGATTCGTCAGGATGCGCGGAAGCTGGTCATAGAGGATGATGAACATGCACATCAGCCCGGCCGCGCCGGGGCTGGGCAGGCCGCGAAACGTGCGATAGTCGAAGTCCGCTTGCGCGTGCTCCACGTTGTATCGGGCAAGCCGCACCGCCGCCAGTGCGACATACGCCGCAGCGCACGCCCACGAGAGCCGCCCGAAAGGATTCTCACTGATCGGCGATGGGCCCGCCGCACCCTGAAAATGATGCAGCATCAACGCAATCATCAGCGCGGCCGGAGCCAGCCCGCACGTTACCATGTCCGCCAGCGAGTCGAGCTGCCCGCCGAAGTCCGTCGTGCTCCGCGTCACCCGCGCCGCCAGGCCGTCCAGCATGTCGAAGAACATGCCCAGAAACACCAGCCCGGCCGCAAACGACAGGATCGACGGAAACTTCATCGGAATCTCATCGCCTGGCCCCAGCGGAAACATCGCCCGCTGGCTGAAGTACACGGCCGCGAACCCGCAGATGAGATTCCCCAGCGTCAGCAGCGACGGCAGAAACCGCATCGACTTCAGCCGACGACGACGACGCGGCGAAGGCACGGGCGATCGGGCGATGATGGGCATCGGAGTATCCTTTGAATAGCGAATAACGAATGGCGAATAACGAATTACGGAGAGCACGCAATGCATATCTTAGTCGGGCCGGAATGGTCGTTCCACCATCGCGCCCTGTCCGACGACCGTCATTCAAAGTTCCATCTGAGCACAACTTGCCTCGTCAGTCTTAATTCGTTATTCGCTATTCGACATTCGCCATTTCCCCCTGCGTCGCAATCACCGTCAACCCGCCGCGCACCTTCTGGCCGACCTGAACCTGTACGCGCATCCCCGGAACGTCCGGGATGATGACTTCGGTGCGCGATCCGAACTTGATCAGGCCGAAGCGAAACCCCTTGTCCATGTGATCGTTCACCCTGGGGTGACAGATGATCCGGCGGGCCACCTTGCCCGCCACCTGCCGCACCACCACCGGGCCTGGCATGGGCGGATCGGGCTCGATCACCAGCGTGTTCGACTCGTTCCGCTTCCCGGACTCCGGATGGCGGGCATCCAGAAACTCGCCGGGCTGATACGAAATAGACCGGATGCGGCCCGCACAGGGAGCTCGATTCACGTGAACATTGAACAGGCTCAAGAACGCGCCGATCAGCACCGCCGGCCCGCCCACCTCTTCGTGATGATCCAGCCGCGTGATCTCCGTCACCGTACCGTCGCACGCCGAGCACAGATCGCCGGCCGCGAACGTCCCCCGGCGCGGCGGATCGCGAAAGAACGAAATCACCCACACCCACACCGCCGCGAAGGGCAGCGCCGCCGGCCAGCCCAGCCACCAGGCCGATGCATACCCGGCCCCGCCCAGCAGCAGGGTCGAAATCAGAATCTCACGCAGTCCCTCGCGGGCGATCGGCATGGGGGTCATCCCAGGTGCGAAAACGCACGGCGCACTCAGGCGGCGGGCACGACCGGGCTGCCCGCGCGAAGTTCCTCTCGCCGACGCCGCAACAGATGCGCCGCAGCAAGCGCCGTCACCGCCACGGCCGCCTGCACACCAAGTCCGGGCAATAGCGGCGTGTTCATCAACATCCACGCGGCGATCATCGTACCCGCCGGCGAGCAGCCGAACACCCAGCTCGGAGCCGGCGTGTACCCATAGTCGTGCTGCAACGCGGTCAGAATCCCGTCAATCAGCGGCGGACCGGCCAGGCCCAGAATCGCCAGCACAATAACAACGACGCGAAGCCCGCGCACCGCGGCAGCGCCCCGCAGCAGGCCAAGCAGCGTCACGGTGAACAGCACGCTCGCCGCCGCAGTCGTCCCCCAGAGGCGGATCAACTCGGTCCGTGACGCAGTGCCCCACGCTCGCGACGCGCGGTCCGAATCCGGCGGTGGAAGCGGTCCGTCCAGACCGCCCCACACGTGAAACCCGATCACGGCGAGGACGGCGCACATCAGCAGCGGAACGACCGCCGCAACCAGCCCATCGGGAACCCGATCCGTCCAGCCGCGGGGCGACGCGCCTTCGAGAATCTTCTGCCGGCAGTAGACGGCGCCGGCCAGCGGCACCAGCCCGACCAGCAGCGACGAGATCAGTCCCGCCGGCCACTGGTAATAACCCTTCGCGTCCGGCAATCGGACGCCGTTTTCGAGCGCAGTCTGATAGACCACCATCCCCACGCCGGTCATCACCAGCCACAACAGCAGCAGCACGATCCCCCGCGCGGCGTTAAGCGCCGGCAGGTCAGGCCGGCGGTATCGAGACGCGGCGGCCAGCAACCAGAACGCCGTCAGCATCAGGCTCACGGCCGGCGGAACGAAGAGGAAAACGCCAAGTCCCGTGATGGCCGACGCGCCATAGGTCAGCAGTACGCCGCACAGCACCGCATGCAGGCCCAGCATCAGCCCCGCGCCGGGCAGCAGCATCACGAACAGATTGAAGAACATGCCCACCGCGACGAAGATGCCGACCGAAGACGTCGGCTTGCGCATCCCCACGCCGAGAAACACCATCATCGACCACATGGTCAGCACGCCGCTGAGCAGAATCAGATTGCCGCAGACCCACTGCCACAGCGGCTGCCCCGCAACCAGGAACAGCAGCGAGCCGATCACCAGGTTGATGCAGAACAGCATGTTCACTTGCAGCGTCGGGCCCAGCAGGTAGCCCATCGCGATGGCCACGTTCGACATCGGCGTCAGCCGGTGCGACTCGATCATGGCGGACTGATGATCCCGCATCAGCGCCTTGTGCATCGCCCCCAGACTGCCCAGCACAAGAATGCCCGATTGAATCACCGGCAGGACGTACATCACGTAAGACGCCACCACCGACCAGTCGACCCGCGGCTGCGTCCGCCGGTACACCATGATGCCCAACACCAGCAGCCCGGTGTACGCGGCCGCGATGCTGACAAAACGCCGCGTCGACCCCAGCAGATGATACTGGGCGAACAGGATCGGAAAAGGTGTTTGAAAGCGCTCACGCAAGGAAGTAAACCCCGAGAATGTCGAACAGTGATTAACGAATGAGGAGGACGCAGCGTCCGTGTTCTCTTAATTCGTTATTCGCTATTCGACATTCGCCATTCCCCCCTACCCCTTCGCCAGTTCCCGCATCACCTCGTCCGGCACGTCGAAATTGGATGACACGCTCTCGACGTCGTCGTGCTCTTCGAGTGCTTCGATCAGTCTCATCACTTTCTGCGCGGCCTCCAGACCCAGCGATATCTGATTGGCGGCGACCATCTCCACGTCGGCCGACTGCACCTCGACACCGGCCGCGCGGATCGCGTCGCGGACGTCCTCGAAGGCGTCCACGGTGGTCGTGACCTGGTGAACCATTTCGGACGACTCCACGTCCTCCGCCCCCGCCTCCAGGGCCAGCTCCATGATCCGATCCTCGGCCACGGCGTCGGAAGCGACCGTGATCACGCCCTTGGACTGGAACATCCACGCCACGCAGTTCGGCGTCCCCAGGTTCCCGCCACTGCGCTCGAAGACCTTCTTGATTTCGGGCGCCGTGCGGTTGCGGTTGTCGGTGAGCACTTTGCACATCACCGCGACGCCTTCCGGCCCGTAGCCTTCGTAGGTGATTTCTTCGTAGCTCTCGCCTTCGAGTTCGCCGGTGCCCTTCTTGATCGCCTTTTCGATGGTGTCTTTGGGCATGTTGCCGGCGCGGGCCTTGTCGATCGCCAGACGCAGGCGCGGGTTGTCCTCCGGCTTGCCGCCGTTCTTGGCGGCCATCGTGATGGCGCGGGCCAGCTTGCTCCACGCCTTGCCGCGCTTGGCGTCCAGGGCGGCCTTCTTATGCTTGATAGTGGACCATTTTGAATGGCCGGACACGGTGTCGCTCCTTCTGCTTTAGCTTGTTGACCTTCTGACGGCGGTGTCCGCCGGGTTATGTGCGTCCTGCTTCGCTCTGGCGATGGCCCCGATACAATGATCCGCGGTCCGGTGCTCGAAACACGCTCCCCACATCGCCCCGCGCCGCCACCAGGAAGGCGGATTCACGCCCCCGATTCGCTCGGGTCCGCGGAGGGAGGGTCCGCCGGCTTCTGCGCCTCGGTTGAACCGCCCGCCGGCGCCGTCTGCGGTTCCTCCCCGGCCCTCGCGCGCTCCAGTTTGACCTTCGTCGCTTCCAGGGTCTGCCGGATCTCCGCGTTGTCCGGATCGTCCGACAGGACGTCCTCGGCCGCCGCGACCGAGGCGGTCCACCAGCTTATGGCCTCCTCTCGCGCCCCGGTCCGCCAGGCCGCATCGGCCAGATGATCCAGCACCACGGCGTCAGCGTCGCGCTCCGCCCGGGCGGCGCGCAGCAGCCACTTATAAGCCCCTGTGAAGTCCCCTCTCTTGTACAACACCCACCCCAGACTGTCGAGATAGCTCGTCTGCCGCGGCGATTCCGATACCGCCAGACGGATCATCCGCTCCGCCTTGTCGAGGTGCTCCCCGCGATCCACCCACATGTAGCCCAGGTTGTTGTTCAGCAGCGCATCGTTGGGTCGCAGCGACAGCGCCCGCTCGTACATCTGCGCCGCCTGCTCGGGGAAGCCCTGCTCCTGGTAGCACAGCGCCAGAAGCTGGGCGCAGTCTGCGACGCTCGACTTGTCGCGCAACGAGTCCAGCATCTCAGTCAGGCGGCGTTCCGCCTGGGCATACTCGCCCGCCCGGACCCACTGCTCCGCCGCGACCAGAAACATCCGGACCGCCGTGGACGGATCCGTCTCCCGCGCATAGTCGTCGAGAAACCGGGCACACTCCGCGTGACGGCCCGCCTCATCCAGCAGGCTGGCGTACTCGGGCACGTAGCCGTCACGCAGCGTCGGATCCGCCATCTGATTGCGAACCAGTTCCAGCGCGTCATCAATGCGATCACCGGCTGCCAGTGAGCGGATCAGCCGCCGGGTGGTCACCGGATCGTTCGGATCGTCCGCCAGCCAGCCGAGAATGAGCTGAGCCGCCTGCACGTGCCGACCGCCGGTACTGAGTGCGGCCGTCACCAGCGAGCGCGCCGTCGGAGACTCCATCGACTCGCCATACGCACGGCGAATCTCCGCCAGGGCGGCGTCGGCACGCTCCTCCTGAAGGTACGCGTCGATCAGCGAGGTCGTCCACGTGTCGGGCGGATCCTCGGCACGCGCCCACGTTTCCAGCCGGCTCAACGATTCCGCATCGCGATGCTGAAGCCGCATCGTGGCAATCAGCATGGTGCGATACTCGTCGCGCTCGCGCGGTTTGAGGTCATCCCGGCGCTGCTGCTCATCCGCCAGTGCGGCCGCGGCGTCGAAATCCTGCACGACCAGCAGCAGTTCGAGCAGCGCCAGCCGCCAGCGGTGGCGGTTGGGATAATCCGGAATCAGCCCTCTGAGCGTCTCCACGGCCCGCTCGAACTCCAGCGTCGCGTAGAACACGCGCACGAGGTTCATCGCCGTGTCCGGATCGTCGGGTTCCAGCCGCCGCGCGGTCTCGTAGCACTGAAGCGCCTCGTCGTACTGCCGCGACTTCAAGTACGAATCGCCGAGCGCGGAGAGCGTCACCGGATCGTCGCCGTGTTCCTTCACCAGCGCCTGCAGCGCGCTTTGATAGGCGCCGGTATCGTGCGTCTGCGCCAGCCGCAGCATCGCGGCGCACCGACCGACCAGTGCGGCGCTGGCGGACAGACGGCGTAACTCGTCAATGGCCCGGCCGGCCTCCTCGAAGTTACCCGTCTCGATGTAGCGACGGATGACGGCCTCGCGGGCCGGCTCGTGCAACGGATCCTCCGCCAGAACGGCCAGAAGCTGGCGCTCATATTGCAGCGACCGACCGGTCCGCCGATAGAGCTGCGCCAGATCGAACATCGCTTCGGAATCGGCCCGGTTGAGTTGCGTCGCGGCGCGGTAATGCAACTCGGCGATCTCGTCCTGATCCAGGCCCTCGAACGCTTTCGCCATGATCACTTCGAGCCGAGCGTCCTCGGCCGTATTAGGCTCGGCGCGGGCGGCGACGCGAATGGCGTCGTCCCAGCGGCGCTGGCGAAGATACACGCGACCCAGCGACGCCCGCGCCGGGGCGAACCCGGCATTGACCGTCATGGCGTGACTCAGCCAGCGCTGCCCCGCATCCCAGTCGGAGCGGTCCATCGCCGCCAGTCCGAGCAGATACGCCAGTCCGTATCCCGTTCCGTCGACCGGCCGCGCAATCCCGGCCGTCAGCGCCGGTTTCGCGTCCGCCGACGACGCGAACAGCGACACGTACGTCGGGTAATCCGCCGGATCCGCCTCGATCGCCGCGCCGGCCTCGTCCAGCGCGCGCGACCATTCACCCCGCGAGGTGTAGTGTTCGATCAGGCGCTTCCGCACGGCCGCCGCCCGCGGATGCGCGCGGGTGAACGCCTCCAGCACGCGCCGCGCCTCATCCGCGCGGCCTCGTTGCTCCAGCGCGTCCGCCAGGTAGCCCACGATCGCCGCGTCATCCGGCGATGCCCGCAGGCGCCGCTCCAACTCCGCTACATAATCGTCCGGCCGGTCGAGCTGCGCGTAAGCGTTGCGCAGCACGTCGAGCGCCTCCGGCGTCAACGATTCAACGCCCCGAAACGCCGTCAGCGCCTCGCCCGGTTGACCCGCGTTGAGCAGCAGCCGCGCCTGCCAGAGCGCCAGCGCGTCGCTCGATCCGCGGCGCGCGATGAGGCGCGCCACCTCTGATGCAGCCCGGCCGAAGTCTCCCAGCCGCTCGAAAATCCGGGCGCGCGGCTCGGCCGCGATGCCGCCGTGGAGTTGACTCAGCGTCGTGAACTCGGTGGAGGCCGTCCCCGCGTCCACTCGCGCCGCGCGTTGCTCAAAGCGGCCGTACGCCTCCGCGGCCGCGGTCAGATACTCCTGCTGCTCCAGCGCGGCGCCGAGGTGAAAATAGCACAGCGCCGCCAGCTCAGGATCAGCCTCGAACGAGGAACACGCCGCGGCCGTCCGCAGCGACGTCACCGCGTCTTCGATCCGCCCGTCTGCGGCGGCTATGCGGCCAAGGACGTAGTGAGCCGACGCGGAGTCCGCGTTCGCGGCAATCGCCGACTCCGCCGAAGTCTGCGCCCGGCGTCGGTTGTCCGACGCCCAGTACACGCGCGCCAGCGCATCCAGCAGGGCGGGGTGATTGGGATCGTAGCGCAGGCCGCGCTCCAGCTCGATCGCAGCTTCCGTATAGCGCTGCTGCCGGGCAAGGTCCGAGCCTTGTTCGAGCTGGCGACCTCCCCGGTCCGACAGCTCGCGCGGCGGCGCGGCCTCGGGCTGACGAATGGACGGCTCCAGATCGCCCAGAGCCACCCGCGCCTGCGGCGGAAGCGGAACCGCCTCGGCCGCGGACTGCGAGGGTCGGTTGGAAGCCGGCGCCGCAGTCGGCGCCTGGCACCCTCCCGCACTGGAGAGGATCGACAGCGCGACGGCCAGCGTGGATCCGGTGATGCGTCTGATAGGAACCATGGCACTCCCTGCCCGCCGGCCTGCACGCGGATAGTCGTCCCGCGCGCCGTTGCCGGCGCCGGTCATGAACTCCGGGATTTGCGCCGCGTGGTCTTGGTCGCCTTGGTGGCCCCCGCGGTCTTCCGCGACGTCCTGGCCGGCTTCTTGCGAGGTGTGGTCGCGGCGCCGCGGCGGCCGGTGGCGGAGGACGTCGCTGAGGCGGTCGATACCGCTTTCCCCCGGGAGGTCGCTTTCCGCGCAGCGCCGACCTTTTCGCCGGCCCCCGCCGCACTCTCGAGGGTATGGCAGAAGGCGTGCGCGTCCGCCGCCGAAACCGCCCGTTCCAGAAACCCCTGAACCTCGCCCCGCGTCGCCTGCGGGTCGACCAGATCTTTGGACTTCAGCAGCGTCCACGCGGCGTCATCGACGGGAATGGCGTGACCACCGAGGCTGCGCAGCACCACCGACGCCACGCTGTACTCGTCCACGCCGCTGATCGTCGCCAGGAACTGGCGCGCGTCCCGCAGCTTCATCGACCGCACGCGCTCCAGGCTCATGCGGTTTTCCCGCTCAAAAATGTCATTCAGCGCCAGCCGCAACTGGCCGCACCGCTCTTCCGCCCGCGGCAGCCGGCTGCCGATCATCACCGCCAGATCTTCCGGCGAGCAGACCCGCGCCTCGTTGTAGTCCACGAAGGTCGCCAGCAGGTGCTCCAGGCTGCGCCGACCCGCGGAGTAGCCGCAGTCGCGCCCGAGGATCGACGCCGCCAGCGTGTCGAGCGGATCACCGGGCGCCGCCGCCGGCGGCGGCGCGAGCAGCTTGGAAAAGTGCTTCTTGAGCCGCTTGGTGTAGTGCGTACCGTTTTTCATGGCGCCGAATCGTCCACACGATCCCACCGAGGCTCGTCATCGACGGTCGGCCGGTCGGGTCCGGGCGCCTCGTCGTCCAGTGCGGCCGGGCTTTCGCCCTGGTTCCGCTCGATCAGTTCAAGCGTCTGCCGAACGCCGCGCACGCGCTCGTCAATCTCGATCCGCAACTCCGGCGTATGTCGCAGCCGCACGTTCCGCCCCACGAGTCGCTGCAAGTGCCCCCGCGCGTGCAGCAGCGCCCGCAAGGTCCGGCGCTCCGTCGTCTCCGGGCCGTGGACGCTGATGAACACGGTCGCAACCTGGAGATCGGAACTCATGCTCACCCGCGTCACCGTCGTCAGCGGCGCGATGCGCGGGTCGTTGAGGCCGCGCGTGATCGCCTCCGAGAGAATCTCGCGGATCGCGCTGGCCACTTTCTCGGGACGAAACGGTCGCATCGGTAGCGCTATTCCTCAATGACCGGGGCCGCGAACATGCCGTCCTCGAGGCCGATCTTGAACAGTCGCGTCCGCGCCACGTTGGTCAGCGGATCTTTCGTACGATAGGGCATCACGCCGATGCGCTTCAGCAGATCGAGAACGTACATCCGGTCGGCGGCCGGGACGGCGTAGTACTGAAGTTCGCCGCGCACGTATTCCTCGTCGAAGCTGTACTGCGTGGGAATCTGCACGACCTTCGTCGTCAGCGCCTGGGCGGTGATGTCGGCCGGAATGAACAGAACCCGCACCGCCGTCCACCGATCCTGCCGCACGCGCACGTTGTGGAACTGGCGAACGATGTACATCTGGTCGTCGGTCTCGACGACCATGACGCGGTCCGCGCCGTCCTTGAGGAACCACTCGTTGGCCAGGTCATCGCGCGACTTGGCGCCGTCGGTCGAGCGGGCGGACGCGGGGGGGGCGTTCTCAAGCTGGCGCCGGAACTCCGAATACCCGTCATAGTGCGTCAGATTGGGAGAGTTCCAGGCGAACGCGACCTCCACCGTGTACGTATCCTCGGCCGTGTTCACCTGGGCGTCCGTCAGCACGCGCTGGCAGCCGCGCACGTCGGCGACCCGCCCCGGCTTGTCCATCGACTGGGCATTGACGTAGTAGGCCGTGGCGGCCGGCGGGAAGGACGCCAGGTACAGCCCCCCCCGGCCCACGTCCAGACCGATCAGCCCGTTCGTCGTCGTCCGCGCCGTGCGATGGCGAGGTTCCGGCTCGGCCGATTCGCTGGTCTCCGGCGTCAGACGCTTCGCCGGAGCGCTGCTCCAGGAACTCAGCGCCGGCCACGCGAACTGCTTGAAAACGACGAAGATGATGCCCAGCAGAACCACGGCATAAACGAACTTCGCCGCCAGGCCCATCGGCGTATCGCCGCGGGCCACCTGGCTGAACGGCGCCGCCCTCCGCCCGCGCCGCCGACGCGGCACCGCCGCCGCCGGCGGGCCGCTCTCGTCAATCTCGTTGAACAGAAAGTCCAGATCGTCCGGGCTCTGGCCCGGCACCGGAGTGTCCACTCCGCAGTACGAACACTTCACCTTCTTGCCCGCATCCTCGTCCCGCGCCCGAACGGTATGCCCGCAGTCTGCTTTGAACTCAATCATGGCTCGTGCTTCGTCAGAATCCCATTGTGCCCGCGATCCACGGGACGCCGCACGTCCGCCCGTCACGCCGCCGCCGGCTAGTCGAGCGTCCGCGCCACCTTCACGACCTCAAACGTCTCAATCACGTCTCCCACGTGAACGTCCGTAAAGTCAGCCAGCATGATGCCGCACTCAAACCCGGCACGGACCTCCTTCACGTCGTCCTTGAAGTGCCGCAGTGACGCGATCGGCGTGCGGCTGCGAACCACAACGCCGTCACGCAGCACCTTGGCAAAATGGCTGCGGTGGATCGGGCCGTCTTTGACGAAACACCCGGCCACCTTGCCCACCTTGGACACCTTGAACACCTCGCGCACTTCCGCCGCGCCGCGCGCCTCGATCCGCTCTTCCGGCGCCAGCAGACCCTCCAGCGCCTTGCGGATGTCGTTGACGACGTCGTAGACGACCAGGTAGTTGCGCACGTCGACGCCGTGCTCTTCCGCCACCCGCCGGCTGCCCGTGCTCACCTGCACGCGGAAGCCGATCACGATGGCCCGCGAGGCCGCGGCCAGCAGCACGTCGCTGTCCGTCACCGCGCCGACGCCCGCGTGGCGGATCACCAGGCGAACCTGGTCGGACGGCAGTTCGTCCAGCATGTGACGCAACGCATCCACGCTGCCCTGCACGTCGGCTTTGATGATGCAGTTCAACTCCGGAATCTCGCCGGCATCGCGATGCTTGAGCATCTCTTCCAGCGACATGATCTTCTGCGTGCCGCTGCGGGATTCCGTCAGGCGCGTCGCCTTCACCTCTCCGGCGATCAGGCTGGCGCGCTGCAGGCTGTCCACCTGATAGAAGCGGTCGCCCGCCTGGGGCACGTCGTTAAGCCCCCAGATTTCCACCGGCATGGCCGGACCCGCCGACTTGATCCGCTTGCCCCGGTCGTCCAGCAGCGCGCGCACTTTGCCGCATGCATTGCCGCAGACCACCATGTCGCCGACGCGCAGCGTCCCTTCCTGCACAATCGCGCTGGCGACCGACCCGACGCCCTGTTTCGTCTCCGCCTCGATCACGATGCCCTTCGCCGCTACCGTCGGGTCCGCCTTCAGTTCCAGCAGTTCGCTCAGCGTCGTCAGCGTCTCCAGCAGCGAATCGACGCCTTCGCCCGTGGTCGCCGACGTGGCGATGACTTCCGTCTGACCGCCCCACGACGCCGGCGCGAGGTCGTGCTCGGAAAGCTGCCCGTAGATCTTCATTTCGTTGTCGCGGCCCAGGTCGATCTTGTTCAGCGCCACCACGATCGGCGACTTGGCCGCCTTCGCGTGGTTCAACGCCTCGATCGTCTGCGGCATCACGCCGTCGTCGGCGGCCACGACAAGGACGACGATGTCCGTCAGGTGCGCCCCGCGGGCGCGCATCGCCGTAAACGCCTCGTGACCCGGCGTATCCAGAAACGTCACCGCAACGTCGCCCCGCTTGTAATGATACGAACTGATGTGCTGCGTGATGCCGCCGTCCTCACCCGAGACTACCCGAGTCTTGCGGATGTAATCCAGCAGGCTGGTCTTGCCGTGGTCGACGTGGCCCATCATGGTCACGATCGGCGGACGCGCCTCCAGATGGTTGCGCTCGCGGTTGGCGAACTCGTCTTCCACCAGATCCAGCGCCGTCCGCGCCGGCACGACCTCCAGTTCGATCCCGAACTCGAGGGCGATCAGTTGGGCGACTTCCGGAGCGAGCGTCGTGTTGATATTGGCGAGCATGTCGTGCTCGCGGCGCAGCGACGCATACACGCGAATCTGGTTGATGCCCGTCGCGTTGCAGAACTCGCGGATGGTGATGGGTTCGCTCATCGTCGCCTTCGTCTTCGGCGCGGCGGGCGTCGAGGCGCCGCCGCCGTCGCTGCGGCGGCGATGGATGCGCCGACCCGTCGCACCGCGCAGCCGGGCACGGCGTTCCGCCATGTCCTGGTCGCGCCACTCCATCAGCTTCTCAGTCGTTTCCGTGTCGTGCATCACCGTCCGCCGCCCGCGCGGACGCTTGTTGGCGTCGTCGCGACCCGGCTTCTTGGCCACGTCGCGGCGCACGTCGCCCGTGTCCGGACCCGGCGACGAGCCCACCGGAGGCCGGGGGCCGCGCGGACGCAGACGCGCGGCGTCATAATCCGGCGCCTCGTAGCGAACCACGCGCGGACCGGATATTTGTGCGGGAACCGGTACGTTCTGCGGACCGGCGGGCTTGATCGGTTCCGCCACCGGAGGCGGCGCTTCCGCGGGCGCCTCGGCCGCAACGGCCGCCGCCGCGGGCGGCTCTTCGGCCGGAGCAGCCTCGGGAGCGGCAGGGGCAGGCGCCTCCTCCGCAACCACCTGGACGTCGGGCACCGTTTCGTCCGGCTCGGCGGCGATGGGCAACACCGGTTCCGGCTCCGCCGGCGCGATCGGCTCCACTACGACCTCAGGGACGGCTTCGGCAACTTCTTCAGACGCCGGAACTTCGACGACGTCCTCCACCGGCGCCGTCTCTTCGACCTCCGGCTCATCCATTAGCGCCGTGGACACAGTGGCGTCGTGCCCGGTCACTTCGTCCGACGCCATCGCCGACTCCATGTCAGCGCGGGCCACGCGGACTTTGTCCAGGTCGATGCGCTCGGCCGTCTCCACCGCCGTCGTGTGAGAACCCTCGCTGAACCACTCCCGGATGGTCGCTTCCAGACCTGCTCCAAGCGCGGACATGTGGTTCTTCACCACGTCACCCAGCCCCTCAGCGCGGCATTTCTCGAGAACGATCTTGCTGGTGACGTTCAGCTCCTTCGCCAGGATGTGAACACGCATCTTATCCGCCAAAGCCAATCTCCAAACGCCTCCGGGCACTGAGCGAAACGGTCCGCTCGCTCGATCCTGGCGGCACGCCCCGACGAGCCGCGCCGCGCTGATGTAAGAAAGCCTACGTCTCCGCCGACTCTTTCACTTCCTCGGTCTCGCTGGACACGTCGCCGCCGACTTCCGCCTCCGACTCCGCCGCATCCTCCAGGCTCGTCACCGTCAGCGTGTCGTCCTCGATCGCCGTCAGCACGCCGGGTTCGACGCCGTCGTCTGCACCCGCGTTCAGATAGCCGGGCGGCACCGCCTCTCCGGATTCCTCGCCGCCATCACCCGCATCGACGCCCTCTTCCGCGACGGACGAGGCAGCTTCCGCCGCTTCCGCCGCGGCAGCAGCAGCCGCCGCGACCCTGCGGGCGGCCTCCTCCTCCGCCAGCCGCGCCGCCTCGCGCTCGGCCACCTCGATAATCGTAGCCGCCAGGGCAGCGGGAACCTCCAGTTCCGTGACCAGCGGCTCGGCGCCCACGGCCGGCAGGTCAGCCAGGCAGATGATGCCGATGGCCAGCATCTTCTCGAGCAGCACGTCGTCCACGCCCTCGATCGGCTTGAGCGCCTTCTGCATGTCGTCGACGCCCTGGTCGTAGGCGGCCGGCGTGCGGATGTCGATCTCCCAGCCCGTCAGCCGAGCCGCCAGGCGGACGTTCTGACCCCGCTTTCCGATCGCCAGCGAAAGCTGGTCGTCCGCCACCACCACCGTCGCCCGCCCAAGCTCAAAGGACAGAAAAACTTCCTTGATCTCCGCCGGCTTCAACGCGTTGGTGATCAGAATCTGCGATGACTCGTTCCAGCGGACGATGTCGATCTTCTCGTTGTTCAGTTCCTCGACGATGTTGCGAATCCGGCTTCCCCGCACGCCGACGCACGCGCCCACCGCATCGACCTTCGTGTCGATCGACGAGACCGCGACTTTCGTGCGATAGCCCGGCTCTCGCGCCAGCGCCCGGATCTCGATGATCCGCTCCCCGACCTCGGGCACCTCCAGTTCGAACAGTTTGCGGATGTAGTCCGGATGCGATCGCGTCAGCACGATCCGAACCTGGCTCTGCGCCTCCCGCACGTCGAGGATCATGGCCCGGACGCGGTCGCCCGGGTGGTAGGACTCTCCCGGAAGCTGCTCGCTGCGGGGCAGAACCCCCTCGCTGCGACCTAAGTTAACGATCGCCAGCCCGCCGTCGTAGCGTGTGACCGTACCCGTCACCACAGTTCCGACCTTCTGTGAGTACTCTTCAAAAATCGAACTGCGCTCGTCCTCGCGCAGCCGCTGAATCATCACCTGCTTGGCCGTCTGAGCCGCGATCCGGCCCAGATCCGTCATGTCAATGGGAAACCCGTCCGCCGTCGCCTCGATCTTGCCGGTGAGGCGGTCGATCGTGATCTCGATGACGGCCGCCTCGGCGAAGGTCTTCCGCGCGGCTGAGACCATCGCAGCTTCCAGATCCTGGAAGATGTTCTCCTTCTCGATGTTCTTGTCGCGGCTGATCGCGTCGACGATGCGTATCAGTTCTGAGTTCATTCGTTCGGTTCCTGCGCGGCCGCCACCGGCCCGTTCGCCGCGCGCCTCCGCTTCCCACCGGCGGCGCCTCGTGGCTCCGTCGCCCCGCGCCACCGCTGACTCGGGGCACAAAAAAAAGTGGGCGCGAAACCGCGAACCCACCGAACGAGAGGCGAACGATCCCAGGATGGCCCTGGCCTATCGCATGGCGGCTGTCTCCGCAAAAAAGCCGATCGACGCGCACGGCGCGCCTAACCCGTGCATGAACCCGCTAGGCCGCACAGGTTTCGACTCCGCAATGTCCGACGCCGCTTCTTGCCATCGCACTCACGCTCGACGAGAGTTCTCACCGGCCCATAACTGTCCGAGGCGGCCAATCCGCCAAGTGGAGCATGAAGCCCACCGAGACAAAATCACAGGCCACGGATCATTATAAATCCAACACCAAGGGTGTCAATCGCGACGATCGACCGCCGTCCCCCGGTCGGCATGGGCCGTCGATGCAGCGGCGACTGACATCCCGGCCGATGCTGCACCACGGCCGGACGGGATGTGTACAATATCGGACGATCGCCGGACCGATGATAGCGATCATACCGAACTTGAATTTTCAGGCGAAAAATGACAGCAATACTTCAGCTCGCCTTCGCTCTGATCCTCGTCAGCCCACCGGCAGGCCTGCCCGAATCGCCGCCTGAATCTACCCAAATATCCGAAACGTCTCAACCGTCACAATCGGACGAAGACGTCGTCGCCCTGCTGGCGGCCTACCTCACCGAGTCCGATGACGCCGGCCGGTCGGCACGTCAGGGGCAGATCGCGCGCGCCGTCGGGCTGGACCTCGATCGGGCCGCGCGGCTTCTGCCCGCCGTCGCCATCTGGGAACCTGGTGACGCACAGCGGGGCGAGATCGCCGTGCCGGACGCCGGTGTCCGCGTGCTCTACCGCATTCATGATCCGTACGACCCGTCGGCCGCGAGCACGCCGCTGGTGATCTGCCTCCCGCCGCCCGACGCGACGCCGGTAGCGTTCCTTGACGAGGTCAGCAAGGCGCTCGCGGACCCGGGTGGGGGGGGCTTCATCGCGCTGGCAGTCAGCGGACTCGACGACGGGATGTTCCCGGCCGCCGAGGGCGGCGTGGGGAAGTTCACATCGATCCTCAGCGAGGTTCAGCGGCGATTCCGGATCGATCCCGACCGGGTCTTCCTGGTCGGCAGCAGCGCCGGCGCCGATCTCGCGATGAGCCTCGCGCTCGCCTACCCGCACCTGTTCACCGGTGTTGGCGTCATCGACGGGTATGCGCGCATGCCGCTCCCTGAATATGCGTACCCGATGGTGGTCGAGAATCTGGCGCCGCTCTCGATCGTATCGGCCTGGTGGCTCGCCGACCTCGACGATCCGCAGGCCGTGGCTGAACTGTCCCGGCGAGACCTGTTCGTCGCAGCCCACAACCGCGCTCTGCGCGAACTGGCCGAGACCTGCCTTCCGAAGTTCGACGGCGCCGAGGTCGAAGACGAAAGCGCCGCCTGGGATCGCGTGTCCACCACGATGACGGGATGGCTGGCTCAACCGCCCGCCCAGCCGGATCAGCGCGCTGCCGGCGGCTGGATCCGCTTCCCTCCGCATGGCCGCGTCGGCTGGCTGGAAGCCGCCGTCATCGAGGAACCGATCTGGACGTCGCAGCAACTGACGGTCGTCACCGCCCAAACCGACGCGCGCGACGAATTCGTCCGTGGTGTGCTGGAGGGTCGCCTCGCCCATCTCGCTGGGCGGATCGAAGGCCAGACCATCACGATCACCGCACACCGATGCAAACGCGTCAACGTCTGCCTGCGTGAGGGCATGATCGACTTCAGCCGGCCGATCGTGGTGAACTGCAACGGCATTCTCCGCTACGACGGGCTTGTCGAGCGACGACTGGTCACCATGCTGGAGACGGCCCGGCAGGACTTCGACTTCAAGCGACCCGCGTGGGCGCGCCTGTCATTCCGCATCGACGGGCCGGCATCGCAGCGAGACTGATCCGCCGCCCGAGCACGGCCACTACTCCGAAAGAAAATCGAGGATACCGCCCGCAATCGCCCGCGCAACCGCCTGCTGGTACTCCCGGTCGTTGAGCTTGCGGGCGTCGTCGGCGTTGGTCAGATACCCGCACTCCACCAGGACGGCCGGACGCGAATGGCTGACCAATACGCGGAACTCTGCCCGGGCCGTGCCGCGGCTCTTGATCGCGGCGCTGCGGAATTTCGCGGCGATCGCTGCCGCCGCTCGCCGACTCGGCGCGTCGCCCGCGGGACGAATGTAGAACGTCGCCCCGGATGCGCTCGGGCTGTCTGCCGCATCGGCATGGATGGACACGAACAGGCTCGCGCGGTGACGATCCGCGAGGGCGCCCCGCTCGTCGAGTTCCAGGAACTCGTCCGTCGTCCGCGTTGCGATGACCCGTACGCCCTGCGCTTCGAGCCGCGCGACGACCACCGTGCCAATGGCCAGCGTGATATCCTTCTCCGGCGCCGTCGGCGTGTCGCCGCCGAGCGTGCCCGGATCGTGACCACCGTGACCCGGGTCGATGATCACCACCGGCGCCGGGCGATCGGCCTGCTCTGCGGCCTCTTCGCCCTCACAGCCGTCGCGCAGCAGGACCAGCCCCAGCAGCATCGCGGTGACCAGCAGGCGTTGTACGCCGGGAAGGGCAAGCTGGATCATGGACGGCCTCGGCGCAACAGGATGAGGCGTTCGCGCGAACGAGTGAGCGAACCGACGTTGGCGTATGTTCAGGCGCGACCGGGGTCGCGCCATGGCTGTCGAGTTCAGGCCCGGCCGAGCGGCAGATTGCCCGATAACAGTCCGGAAAGCAAGCTGCCGGCCGGGTGCCGCGCCCGCCCGATGCCCGGGCAATGGGGCGACCGGCCACCCCGTCCGGCGGGAACGGTTCTTGCACGCCATCCGATTGGACGGTGCGGCCGGCGTTCTGCCTGAGCGTCAGCGGCCGTGACAGACGCCGGCCACTGGGCGCGCAACGGCGCGCGACTCCGGGCGCCGACGGACCCTACAATCTTTGAGACACCCGCTTTCGATGGAGATGCCACCCATGACTCGAGACGAAACGCTTCACTGGATGCTCGACGAGCACCACCGCGTGGACGAGCTAATGCGGTCGCTCCGCGAGCGCGTCGCCGGCGTACCCACCTATCACCTGGAGAACTGGATCCCCGAGCTACGCGCCCATTTCGACTCGTTCCGCGCGCACATGCTTAAGCACATGGCGCTCGAGGAACGCGACGGCTATCTGGCGCCGGTCGTTGAAAAACGCCCGACGCTGGCAACCGAGGTCGAGCGGTTGCAGCACGAACACCAGGAGTTCGGCAAGCTCCTCGACGGCATTCATCGTGAACTCGCCGTCCTGCGCAGCGCCGACCGGCTGCTCGTCCGCGACTGCTGCAACCGGATTAACGATCTGCTTTCCTACATCGCGCACCACGACAAGGACGAAAACATGCTCATCATGTTCGTATTCACGCAGGACATGGGGACGAAGGACTGATCACCCGTCAGCGAAGCCGAACCCGCCGCCGCGTGGCCATGCCTCAGGCGGCGGCCGATGCACGATGCGATGATCCGGCGCTGGGAAAAGCGGCTGCTTCTGGCAATTCGCGCATAAGAACGGACGAGCCGCAGCACGGCTCGTCCGCGTCGTCGACCGGTGGGTCGACCCTCTCTCTCTCCCCCCCGGTCGAAACTCACTCAATTCTGGTAGGAGGGGCGCCGCGGCCTCCGCACAACCCTCGCCGTGGCGGGCCTACTCGCCACCCTTGTCCTGTTCCTCGTCCAGCATCCGGCGAAGCTGCGTGTTCTCGCGCCGCGTCGCCTCCAGGTCGAACAACAGGTACTTGATGCTCAGCCGCAGAAAGTCGATGCTCTCCTGCAGGCTGCTGACCGTCTCCTTGAGTTGCCGATGACGCTCGCGCGTCTGCTCCGCCAACTCGTGGAGCCGCGATCGCTCACCCTCCGGCAGTGTCTCGATTTCCTTCACCAGTTCTGACAACTTGCGCTGAAAGGCCTCTTCGTTCATAAGGCTTCACATCCCCCCTCTGTCGCACCCCTGATCGGGCCGCTGCTCCGAGGCGCCGGCCACTTGCACAACCATATGCAGGCAGCAGGGGCAAAGTGAATGCCTCCCCGTTATCGTCCCTCCACACAGACAATAGCCTGCCCGTAACTATTTGTCAATAAACACCTTATGCCACAGTTGCGGCGAAGTGGATAAGCTGGGTTAAGTTTAACGGCTATGTCGATCGCGACCGCATCCGCCACCTCGCACTGCTGAGATGTTGCCGCCACGAAACAGCGCGCAGCGAGCGGCTCTTGACCCAGACACCCCAACCTCCCGACGCTTGCACGCGGAGGCTGGGCAAGTCGCCGGCACCCTGATCCAACCCAGACTACCGGCCGGGGCGGGTGAATCCAAAAGTGAGGTTGCGCGCGGGTAAGAACGCCCCGCGCAGCGCAGACACGCCGCGTGGTATCGCGTGCGTCAGACGGCGACGGGCTGCGGATCGCTGTACTTGCGCACCGCTTCTGCGATGAGGTAGAACGAGCCGGTGATGCAGATCAGATCCTCGCGCGAGACGGCGCTGAGGGCGATCTCCATCGCCTCGTCGAGGCTCTCGGTCACCTGCCCGACGCGACCGCACTGCTCCAGGTACTCGGCGGCCAGGTCGATCGGGTCGGCCGAGCGCGACGAGTTCGTGCGGGTGAAGATGATCTTGTCGGCGCCGAGCTGGATGCCGCGGATCATGCCCGGAATGTCTTTGTGCTTCTGGCAGCCGAAGATCACCACCATGGAGTCCGCGATGACGTTCTGGCCGATCGCGCGCATCAGGGCGTTGACGCTGTCCGCGTTGTGGGCGACATCGACGAGAATCCGCGGCTTTTCCCGGATAATCTCCATCCGGCCGGGCACCTTCACATGGGCCAGGCCGTCCATGATGCGCTGATCTTCCATCGCGAAGCCGCGGCTCTTGAGCGCGTCGACGATGGACAGCGCCAGGCCGCAGTTGATCGCCTGGTGCTCGCCCAGCAGCGGCACGTGCAGATGCTCGAACTTGCTGTGCGGCGTGGTCAGGCACAAACGCGTGTGCCGCCCGATGCCGCGCGACGCCTCGAACCGCAGGCTGAACTCCACGTCCTCGCCCGTGAACTTGAGCGGGATTTCCAACTCGTCCGCGGCCTGCTTCAGGACCGTTCGCACTTCGTCCGCCTGGGGCGCGCTGAAGGCCAGCACGCCGCGCTTCATGATGCCCGCCTTCTCGCCCGCGATCAGCGCCAGCGTGTTGCCAAGCTGCTCTTGATGGTCGTACGAGATGCTCGTGAACCCGACGACCTCCGGCTGGATGGTGTTCGTCGCATCGAGCCGGCCTCCCATCCCAACCTCGACCACCGCCAGGTCGGCCCCAACCTCGGCGAAGTGGTAGAACGCGGCCGCGGTGACGGCCTCGAAATAGGTCGGCGCCCCGACCCGCGGCTTGCGGGCTGCGGCCGCCACGGCGCCAATCGCGGTGGCGAAATCCTCGTCCGATATAAGCTGGCCGTTGACCTGGATGCGCTCCCGGACGGTGCGCACGTGGGGCGAACCGTACACGCCGACGGTGTAGCCGCAGTTCGCGACCATCGCCCCCAGCATGGCGCAGGTGCTCCCCTTGCCCTTCGTCCCCGCAATGTGGACCGATTTGAACTTCTTCTGCGGGTTCCCGAGGGCACTCAGGAGGCGCGACATTCTTGCCAGACTGAATTTCTTCCGTTTATAATCAACTCGAACCTGTTTCTCGTAGTTGACCAGCGAGTCGATGTACTCGACTGCGGAGGGGAAATCCCGAATGGCCTTTTTCGGTCGCGTGGCGGTGCCATTGGAAGCACGACGCGGTGCCGCGATAGCTGACCTTGCCATGAGGGCATCTTAGCAGAACGTCACAAAACCGTCAACGCGAGGGGGGCCTCGGACCGGCCGCGCTACGTCGCCAAGTACACACATAATCATTATTTACAGTAATTTACATCCACTCCTGCGCCGCGTGATGGGCGGCGGCTGGGCCGCCACAACGTACTGCATGTACCCCAGATTTTTGACCCCATGAGTTCCGCAGCAACACCAGAAAGCCCGATAACTTGCCGATTCTGGTCCGCGGCCGAGGCACGCCGGACGAACGTCCTGATAGGCCGTGGCCTGTTTGACGGGCGGGCGCAAGCGATGGCCGGGCGGGTCGGATCGGGCAGCCAGATGGGCATCGTGACGGACGCGACGGTCGCCGGGCTTTACCTGAACCGATTGGGGCTTCAGCCGCACTGCACGCTCGTCGTGCCGCCGGGGGATGCGTCCAAGTCGACGGATCGCCTGCTGGAAGCGTGGGCGTGGCTGGCGGAGCATCGGTTCGGGCGGCAGGGGGTCATCGTCGGGCTGGGCGGCGGCATGGTGTGTGACCTGGCGGGGATGGCGGCCGCGACGTGGATGCGCGGCGTCGAACTCGTGCTCATCCCGACGACGCTGGAAGCCTGCATCGACGCCTGCCTGGGCGGCAAGACGGCCGTCAACCTGCGCGCGGGCAAGAACCTGGTGGGGGCCTTTCACCCCGCCTCAACCGTGCTCATCGACGTCGCCTGCCTGGGAACGCTGCCTGAGCGGGAGATGCGTGCGGGCATGGCCGAGTCGATCAAACACGCGCTGCTCGATGGCGAGGAGTTCCTGAACTGGCACCAGGCGAACGCGGCCCGGATCCTGGCCGGCGACGCCGACACGCTGGAGGAGCTGGTCCGTCGCAACCTGACCCTCAAGGCGCGAATCGTCGAGCGCGACCCGTACGAGCGGACCGGCGAGCGCATGTTGCTCAACCTGGGCCACACGATCGGTCACGCGGTGGAGGCGGCGTGCGACTACCGGCTCCGCCACGGCGAATGCGTCGCCATCGGGCTGGCCGCGGCCGCGCGGATCTCGGCATGGATGTCATTGTGTGACGAGGCGCTCGTCGTCCGCGTCGATGCGACGCTGACGCGGTTCGGATTTCCCACGTCGCTGGCCGCGGTCCGTGCATTCGCCTCGGTCCACCCGTCCGACCAGCGCGGCCCGATCAGCGCGGCCGTTCTGATGGAGTTCTGCTCGCGGGACAAGAAGGCCGCGGACGGCTCGCTACGGTTCGTGTTGCTGGAGGGCGTCGGAAAGCCGACCGTCCGCGACGACGTACCGCTGGAACTGGTTGAGCGTGCCTGTCGATTTGCGGTGGAGGGGGGTTGAGGGTTTCGGGAGCGCGCGGCGAGGGACCGCCGTGATAAGGTTGACCGAGCGATGACGGGCCGATCGTGGAAACTGAGTGCCGCCGACGATATGATATTGGCGGAAACCATCCGGCGGGACGGGTTTCCGGTGGACGTAGAAGCGCTTCCCGTGCGGAGGTACGGCAACCGCGTGACGTACCAGGACGAGCGCAACTCGGTCACGACGCTCTACACCGCCAACGAGGCGAACGAGTACCTCACCGTGGGCGGCTACACCGTCGCCCACGACGCGGCGGGGAATCTGACCAGCCAGATCATCGACGCCTCGGACAACGCAGCCGGGAATCTCACCCGTCGGTTC
>CAZYLK010000060.1:17569-29942 GCA_964648365.1 uncultured Phycisphaeraceae bacterium | reverse complement strand
GTGATCGACGGGCCGAGCAGCGACGCGCGGACGTGGGAGTGGCCGTTGTCGTCGTGCCAGGTCTGCTCGTGCAGGTAAGTGCCGTTCTCGGGGGCGATACCTTCGAACGCCGCTTTCAGGTCGCGGTTGACCAGGCCCGGCTCGAACTCGGTGGTGGTGATGCCGGCCGTGGAGCCGACGACGAAGATGGTCACGACGCCGTCACGGATGCGGCCTTCGGCGAGCACGGAGCGAACCGAGTCGGTCAGGTTGATGACGTGCGTGTTGCCGCGCGTTTCGACGTGCAGTGTGTGTGTATCCACCATCCATTACGCTCCGAATTCGATCCGCAGATTTCATAGCGCGGGCGTTGCCCGCGCCATGAGGTCTGCGAAACCTGCGGACGCGCACCCGCGGCAACGCGCGGGCGCAAGCGTTCGGCTATCCAGCCGGCCGGTCTTCCAGGCCCAACTCCGTTGCGATGCCGCTGATGGCGGCGATGCAGTTCTGGATGTGCTCTTCCAGCGGGATGTCCAGCAGTGCCGCCCCGGCATGGATGTCTTCGCGCGATACGGCCGCGGCGAAGGCCTTCTGCTTGAGCTTTTTCTTGATGCTGCCGGCGGTCATGCCGTTCATCCGATCCGGCCGCACCAGCGCGGCGGCGTAGATGAATCCGCTCAGTTCGTCGACGGCGAAGATGGTCTTGCGAATCGGTCGATCGCGCGGGTACTCGTCGAGGTTCCAGTCGACGTGGGCGAGCACGGCCCCGACCACCTCTTCATCGGCGCCGAGTTTGCGGAGGATGGCCGCGCCTTCGCGCGTGTGTGCCGGCGGCTCGGGGAAACGCTCGTAGTCGAAGTCGTGCAGCAGGCCGGCCATGCCCCAGATCTCTTCGTCATGCCCGCCGAGGCGGGCATAGTGCCGCATGGACGCCTCGACGCATTGTCCGTGGCGGATCAGCGCCGGGTTCTTCGTGTACTCGTTCAACACGTCCCATGCCTGCTGGCGGTTCATCGACAGATCCTTGAGAGGCCGGCAGCGCTCCGTGGCGTACCGCGGCTGACCCTGCACGCTAAACGGCGTCCGCGGAGGCTTCAAGCGGCGTGCCGTGGAGTGCCAAGATCGGCTCGCGTTCGCGTCCCGCCGGCACGGGAGTTGCCCGACCGCGCCGCGGCGTTCCGCAACTTCTTACGAGAATCGACCCGCACGGCGACCGGACGGGCGGCGACGGCGGTATAATCGACGGACTTGCCTGCCGCCGGCGGGCGTTTGGAGAGGGGTCGTCGCGCACATCCGTGGCGGCGCGGAGAGATAAGAAGCCATGCATGCTGTTTGTCGAGTTTCACTGCTGGCCGCGTTGATGGCGGTCTCGCTGTCTCGTGCAGCCGGAGCGGAGGAGCGGCTGTTCCATTTCGCGCCCGTCGGACAATCCTACTCCGCGGCCATCTTCCAGAACGACCCGATTGTCGGGCAGGAAGTGACGTCGGCGCGGATCATCCTCGAGATCGAGGCGTTCGACGGCTCGGACGCGGCGGATTTCTTTACCGATCTGCTCATCCCCGTCGAGCCGCACGAGGGCAACACCAACGTCATCGTCCTGCGCGGCAGCGACCTGGGCTGGTCGGGCTCGGGCAAGTTTCGCTATGAACTGGAGACCGACGAGTTCAACGGCATCGTGGTCGCGCGGCGCTACGGCGGCGAGACGCCTGCGGAGAACTTCCGCGGCCGTGTGATCGAGGGAAGCGGCGTGGAGATCACGACCGGTTCCGGCGGCGAGTGCGGCGGCAAGGAGAAGATCAAGCGGGCCACGTGCAATCGGCGCGGCAAGCTCAAGATCAAGCTGGCCGGCGGCGCGCCGAGCGACTCGTTCGTGGCGGAACTCTCCAGCGGCGACACGCAGGAGGGCACGCTCGACGGCGACGGCAAGGGCAAGGCCGCGTTCAAGCGCGTCTCCGGCGCGGGCGACGTCGCCGTGACGTGGGGCTGCGGCGCGAAGGCGTCGCGACCGTACGAATGCGGATAGCAGTCGGAATGGCGAATAATGAATAGCGAATAACGAATTGAAGAGATCCGCGGCGCCGAGGTCCGTCAGCGATCGGCGCTGGCCGTCCATCATTCATTATTCGCTATTCGACATTCGCTATTTCTTCTACTGCCATCCCCCCAGCAGCGCTCCCATCCCCAGCAGCGCGACGAACTGAAACGCGGTGTCGATCAGGTAGACGCCGGCTGCGTTCTCGGTGGGCAGATGCTGCGTCATGCCGACAGCCGCGATGGCGAGCCATAGAACAAGTCCCGCGGCCGCGCCGCCGCCCGCGGTGCTGATGCCGAAGCTGGTCACGATCACGGCGACGGCGAACGCCAGGACGACGTAGCTGACCAGCAGCCCGCCGAAGAAGACCGGCGGCGGGCGGCGCTGCTGCATCCGCGCGACGTCTTCGGGCGTCCAGCCGAGCAGCCTCGTGCGTGCGTTGCCGAATAGGGCCGTGTACCACAGGCCGCCGACGAGGAAGACGCCGACCGCCGCGGCCAGTACGGCAAGGTAGTTCAGGTTCGAAAGTGTCAGTGTCATGGTAGATTTCCGAGGCGCTGCTCCGGCGGCGGAGCGAGACGCGGGAAGTTTGGTCCGGCGGAAAAGCACTGCTCAAGAGCAGTGGCACCGGGCCGTTGTTCGATCACCGGTTGAAAGCCGGTGCCACAGACGGATCACCGGTTGAAAACCGGTGCCACACGCGGATCGCCGGTTGGAAACCGGCGGTACACGGATCACCGGTTGAAAACCGGTGCCACGCCGGAGGGGTCATGTCTGAGCGCGCGGCTGTCGCCCGTACTGCTGCGTGGCGTAGCCGACGATGATCCCCAGGATGCTGCCGGGCAGGATGATCTCGAGGTAGTAGCCGCCCTGTCCCAGCGCGACGAGCCACGCCAGGAAGGCGCCCACGGCCAGGCCGAAGATGATCCCAAGCGGCAGCGAGCGGAAGCGGCGGGAGAAGAAGCCGATCGCGATGCCGGCGATCAGGCCCTTGAACGTCGAACCGAGCACGATCCCGACGATGCCTTCGCGAATAGCCGGATCGTTTCCCGCCGAGACCAGCGCGGAGAGCCCGTCGAAGATCCCCAGCACGCCGCCCAGGATAAGCCCAAGTATCGGTTTACTCATTCCTTCATTCTCCCGCGCCACAGCGGCGCCGTCCGCACGGTGGTCATCTGACCGATGCCCGGCCTGCGCTGAACCACCACGGAGCTTCTGTTAAGCGCTCCGCCGTCGCGTCTTTAACTTACAGCGATCCGAAGAATATCAGCAGGATCCGCATGACCAAATAGGCAAGAATCAGCGCAACAAACGTCCGGTACTTCCACAACACGCGGCCGATCCGCCCCAGGATGTTCTCGGGGTAGGCCGCGACGCGCCGGCCGGCGAGAAACCGCCCAACCTCGGCCGCCAGTGCGTCGGCGCTCGCGTATCGCTCCGCCGGATCCGCGTGCATCGCCTTGCGGCAGACGGCGTCGAGCGGCCGGGGCGTCGCAGGGTTGAGCGATCGGGGCGCGAGAATACCGGACGCCGGCAGCGCGTGGACGTTTGCGGCCGTCACGGCGGGACTGGGCGGTTGATCGGTCAACAGATAGTAGAGGATCGCGCCGAGGGCGTAGACGTCGCTGCGTTGATCGACGGCATCGACGTCGCCGCGGGCCTGTTCGGGAGGCATGTAAGCAGGCGTGCCGATGACCGTTCCGCGGAGGGTTCGGCGGGTGAGCGTCGCGTCGCCGTCGATGTCCGCTTGCGAGCCGCGGGCTTGGGCCCGCGCGGAGCCAGCGGGTTCAATGTCGTGTCCGGGCGGGCTCAGTGCGGCCGTCGGGAGCGCATCCTCGCCGGAACCCATCCCTGCCGGGTTCTCGGAAGATACGGCCTGGTCTCGCAGGACATGGGGCCTGCGTTGTGACGCAGCGTCCGCGCGGGCTGAAGCCCGCGGCTCGCATTCGGGGAGGGCTGGGGCGTCGTGCGCGGCAGGAGGATTCGCGCGGGCTGAAGCCCGCGGCTCGGTTTCGGAGGGGGCCGATTGCAGCAGTTTCGCCACGCCCCAGTCGAGCACGAGCACCTCTCCGAACGCGCCGACCATGACGTTCTGCGGTTTGAGATCGCGATGCACGACGCCGTGGGCGTGGGCGAAGGCAACGGTTTCGCAGATGCGTTCGAACAGTCGCAGCCGCTCGGCGAGTTCGGCGGCTTCGCCGTTGCGCGGCTCATCCAGCCGCCGGCCGCGGACGAGTTTCATCACGTAGAACGGCCGCCCGTCGGGAAGCGTCCCGGCGTCATGGATGGGCACGATGCCGGGGTGTTCAAGCCGGGCGATGATCCGTGCTTCGCGCAGCATCCGCCGCGTCGCGTCCGCATCGAGCGTCGGCCCGCGCAGCACCTTCAGCGCGACTTCGCGTTGCAGTTCCGTATCCTCAGCGAGATAGACGACGCCCATCCCCCCCCGGCCCAGCGTCTCGCGGATGGCGTACTTCGTGCCGGACAGGTCGGGCAGGTCGGCCGCGTGCTGAAGGCGGCGGATGGCGTTGTCAGAGATCCATTCCATCGAATTCGAAGTGCGTTTTCGAGCGAAGGTCACGGTGCCTGTCTGAGCGAGCCGCGCGGCTTCAGCCCGCGCGGAGGCGCCGTTTGAGCGCGCTCATCCTCAGCGCCAGGGCGTTCCAACGGGGCTGCACGATTTGTCACCGCTCGTGAGCCGGCGCGTTCGCGCAGGCTAAAGCCAGCGGCTCGCTGGTTCTGCATGATCGCGCACTGGGCTCAAACTACAACTCCACGCCAAGCAACTGACGGGCCTCGGTCTTGAACTCCGCTTCGCTGCCGGTCATGGCTTCGAGATTGGCGAGCACGATCTCGCGAAACTTGCGCCGGGCCAGCGCGAGGTAGTTCGTCACCTGCGTCACGGTGATGCCGTGCCGCTCGGCCATATCCTGATAGCTCAGCGGATGTTCGCCCTCCGGGTCCATCAGGTCATACTGCTGGAACAGCGCCAGGTGAACCGGCTTGTCGGCCGCGATCAGATCCTCGCGCAGCGCCGCAACCGCGATCGCAAACAGGCTTCGCACCCATTCCTTGTGGAAGTAGTCGTCCGGGTCGACGTCCGCCGCGGCCGGCTCGCGCCGCATTTCGTCTTCGGCGCCGGCGAAGTCGAGCGACTGGATTGTCTGCCCGCCGCCGCGCTTCTGCCGACCGGCCGCGAGGCGCTCGTTGGCCAGGAACCCGTCCAGACACGTCCGCAGATAGGTACGAAAGAGCGCTTTGGACGGGTCGTACCGGTCGAAGAACCCCTTCTCCATCGCCCGGGCGAAAAACGCCTGCGTCGAGTCCTTCGCCGATTCGTTCGACGCCTTCCACTTGATGCGGATGTACTTGTAGACCGGCTTCCAGTAGCTGGCCACCAGCGTCTCGAACGCGCGCGTTCGAACCTGCGGGTCCGTGCTGCCCGCCTCAACCACGGCCGTCCGGCGAGTGACGGGAAACGCATCGCGCGAGCCTCCGATGTCGGTGTCTTTGTTCACGGGTGTTTCGCGTACGGGCGCCGCCTTGCCGATTCGGGGGCGGCACCTATCGGGGCTCCCGCAGTCATGCGGGGTGGCCTCTTACCCAAGCCTCCCTCCCGGTCGGGGGCTGACACCTCCCGCGAAACCCGGCCCCGAAAGGCGGGTCGAACCGGGCGGCGCGGCGGAATTCAAATAATACACCGCCGTCGGCCCTACTCCAGCGTCTGGTTATTTGAGGATCCCGCGCCGGTCCCGGCGATGGAGACCGAGGCGGAACGGCGAGCCGTGTGACTTTCGTCGCCGCCCGGCGATACGCGGTGCATGGGCGTGGCGTGGCACGTGGATTGTCACGGCCGCGCAGTGGTGGTCGTGAAGTTGGCAGGATCGAGCAAGTCGTGCAGGGCGTGACCTGGCGCGGGATGGTCGTCACGGGCGGGCAATTGGGAGATTTGCGATGTCGAGAGGGTTCAGGGTGTCAGGTTTCCGTTTGGTCGGTTCAGCTATGTACGTGTGGGCGCTCGGGTTTGTGCAGGCGCCGACGAGCTTGGCTCAAGCCCCGCCAGAGATCGAGTGGTGGGCGGGCGGGCACAACAGGGGCGTCTACGTTGCGTACTCGCCCGACGGCCAGATGCTCGCGACGTCCGGCGACGATTACACGGTGAAGTTGTGGCAGTCTTCCGACGGTCGGCTGTTGCGGACGCTCTTTATCCCCGATTACGGCCCGGAGGGCATCGCGTTCTCTCCGGACGGTCAGCTTCTGGCTGTCGCGCTCGGGGGTGACGGCGTCGAGTTGCGGCGTGTGGCGGACGGTGAAGTAATTCTCTGGATCCCGGCGCCACGGGTAGCGGATTTCAACGCCGTGGTGTTCGAGCCCGGGGGGCAGTTCCTTATCACGGGACATCGCGACGGAACCGTGCGGTACTGGCGAGTGGCGGACGGGCTGCTGGTACGCACAGTTGAGGATCGCGACCGAGTCCTTAGCGTGGCCATCTCTCGGGATGGTCGGATGCTGGCGGCCGGTCTGAGCGACGGCGGTGTCAGCCTCTGGCGCGTCTACGACGGGGAGCGGATCACGACGCTCGAAGGGCACACCGACCAGGTGAGGCGGCTCGCGTTCAGTCCGGATGGTCGAACCCTGGCGTCACGCGCTAATGATGGCACGGCGCGATTGTGGCGGCTTGCCGACGGCGAACTCCTCCACACACTCGTAAGCGGCCCGACGTTCAATTCCGCGCTGGCATTCTCACCCGACGGAAACTGGGTTGCGACCGCAGGCGATGGCAGTTCGATCAGTGTCTGGCGGGCGTCGAATGGCTCTCTCGAAGCATCGATCGAGGCATCCGGAGGGCGCGTCCTATCCCTGACCTTCTCACCTAAGAGCGGGGCACTCACTTCCAGCCACTATGAGCAGATCATCACGTGGCATCCGGCCGCCTGGAAACCTGTGCGGACATTTCTGAGTCACAGCTCCTCCCTGGTGGGGTTCTCCTACTGGCCGGACGGGCAGACGATCGCGACCTGCGAAGAGCAAGGGACCGCGAAGATCTGGCGTGCTTCTGACGGTTTGCCGCTTCGGACGATCTTCACCGGCGCGCATTGTTGCGTCGGGGCCAGCGAGCTATCCCCTGACGGTCGGATACTCGCCGTCGGACACGACTATGGCGTTGAACTCTGGGATCCGGCCAGCGGTAAGCGGCTGCGCACCATCGCGACGCGACGAATCAGGTCCATGGCCTTTTCGCCGGACGGTCAGACGCTGGCGTGGACCGACGTCAACAACAAGACCAGCTTCTGGAGCGTGCCCGATGGGGAACTGCTGCGGACGGTTCACAGCGGTGACCATTACATCGCGTGTCCCATGCTGTTCACGCCCGACGGGCAGACGCTGATTGACGGCGGCGGCCATGACGACCAGGTCATCAACTTTTGGCGCGTCTCCGACGGCGAGAAGATCGGGCGAATCGTCAGCCCCGGCGCCCCGCTCAATTCGCTGGCCCTCTCGCCGGACGGAGCGATCCTTGCGGCCGGAGACTACGATGGCGTGATTCGCATCTGGAAAGTCTCCAATCGCAAGCGGCTGAAGGCGCTTCGGGTTCACACCGACGCCGTGCAATCGCTGGCCTTTTCGCCGGACGGGCGAACCATGCTGTCGGCCGGCGGCATCGGGGACAGGACCATCAGGCTGTGGCGCGTGTCAGACTGGTCGCTGCTGCAGACGTACGATCGGGAAGCGGGCAGCGTCAGTTCGATTCGATTCTCACCTGACGGACGGACCTTCGGCTACTCGCGCGAAGATGGGACGGTGGTCGTCGCCGCCAACCCGTTTCAGGGAGAAACGGAGTGCGGCCGGCGTGCGAACTTGAGCACCCGATGCAAGAACGGCGGAGCTCGAGTCATCGCCCGCCTCAAAGGCGCCAAGGCCGGCGCGGCCTTGACCTTCACCCTCGACAGCCGGCAGGCGATCGACCAGATCGCCAACGAACGCGGGAAGGCAAAGGTGACGTACACCCGCCAGGAAGCGGTATCCCACACGGTGCGTGTGTGTGCGCTGGAGTCGCCGTGCTGAGCGGCGCGGGCTCGCGCGGCCTGGCGAACGCGCGAGAGAATGGCCGTCCGGGGCTGCGCCTGGAGACGAACGGACAGGGTCACAGCTCACGTTGGAGCACCGAATGAACACATCCAGAACGGTTGATCGGAGAATGACGGCGGCTGCGGCCGTGGTCGCGTTGGTCGCCTCAGTCGCCACAGCCGGAGAACGTCCGGACATCGTCTGGATGGCGGGGGGGCATGCAAAGTCCGTCAGTTCGGTTGCGTACTCGCCGGACGGAGAGTGGATCGCGTCCACCAGCGGCGACAAAACGATCAAACTGTGGCGGAGTTCAGACGGATCGCTGGAACGAACGCTGATGGATCCGGTGGGCTACATCAGTTGCGTGGGGTTCTCTCCAGATGGACAGGTCGTGGCCTCCGGCAGCCAGACCGACAATTCCGTCAAACTGTGGCGCGCGTCGGACGGAGCGTTGCTCAGGACGCTGCGCCGGCACGGTGACTCCGTCCATTCGTTGGCTTTTTCGCCAGATGGACAGATTCTGGCGTCGGGCAGCGAAGATGCGACCATTGTGCTCTGGCGTCTGGTGGACGGTACGCCGATCCGCACGCTTGAGGGTCACGCCCGAACCGTCTACTCCGTTGCGTTCTCGCCGGACGGGCAGACGCTCGCATCCGGCAGCTATGACCACGGCATCAAGCTCTGGCAGGTATCGGATGGCCGGTTGCTGCGTACGCTACCCGGGCATTCGTTCAACGTCCGATCGGTCGCTTTTTCGCCGGACGGGCGGATGCTCGCCTCAGGAGGCGGCTACGACGCGGCCATCAAGCTGTGGCGGGTCGAGGACGGTGAACTGATCCGGAGCATGACCGGCCGGGTCGACTTCATCCACTCCGTCGCCTTTTCGCCGGATGGAACGACACTTGCCGCCGCCGGGTTCCACAACTGGATCGAGATGTGGCGCGTGTCGGATGGCACGCCGCTGCGCGTGCTCAAAGGTCACCGGGGACCGGTCAACGCCGTCGCGTTCTCCCCGGACGGCACAAGGCTGGTCTCGGGCAGCGACGATGCAACGGTTTTGCTCTGGCGGTCGACGGGACGGCATCCGCTTCAAGCTCTGACGGCCGCGCACACCGGCGTCGTCTTTGACACCGCGTTCTCGTCGGACGGGCACTTCGTCGCCAATGCCGGCTACACGCGCGCGATCGAACTGCGCCGGGTTGATGATGGCCGGCTGATCCGCACGTTGAACACGGACGGCCACTACCCGTATTCGATAGACATCGCCCCCGACGACGCAACGCTCGCGGCCAGTGACGGCCAGGGCAACATCGCGATCTGGCGCATCGACGACGGCGAGCGCCTGCTGACGATTCAGGCCGACGAGCGCAGCATCGGCGTCACTTTTTCGCCCGACGGAAACCTGATCGCGGCGGCCGGCGGAAACACGGCCGGGCTTTGGCGCGTGTCGGACGGCCGCCGCCTACAGACGCTGGCGGTGTGGGAGTACTACGAGATGCTCGCTGCCGCTTTTTCGCCGGGCGGCGAAATCCTGGCGACGGCCGGCGCCAGCCCGGAACAGATCTGGCTGTGGCGCGTTTCCGACGGCACGCTGATTCGGACCATCGTTGGAGACGGCAGCGTGCTGCAGTCGATTGCATGGTCGCCCGACGGGCAGATGCTGGCGGGCGGCGGCAACCGGACGATCACCCTGTGGCGGGCGTCAAACGGTGAGCCGGTGCGAAGCTGGGTGGCGCACTCGGGCGGCATCCCGTCCGTGGCGTTCTCGCCGGACGGACGCGCACTCGTGTCCGGTGCGGGTGGGCAGGACGGCGGCGTCAAGCTCTGGCGGGTTTCAGACGGGGCGCTCTTGAAGGCCTACAAAGACGAGACGCATGAAAAGGTTCGGTCCGTAAAATTCTCGCCGGACGGAACGCTTCTGTCCTACACGCGCGACGACGCCACCTCCGTGCTGGCCGGCAACCCCTTTCAAGGCGAACTCGACTGCGGCGCCGACGTTCGCCTCTCGGCAAAGTGCCGCAAGGAAGGCAAGCGTGTCGTCGCACACTTGAAACGTGCCACGCCGGGCGCGGAAGTGACGTTTACGATTGACAGTCGCGATCCGATCGAAGTCATCGCCAACGAAGGCGGCAAGGCGCGGGTGAAGTACACGGCGCAGGCGGCGGGCGAACACATTGTCCGCGTTTGCGCGCTGGAAGCGGGTTGTTGAGCGACGCGGCGCTGACACACCTCGAATTCCGATCAAGAGCCGCTACGCAATCACCACCCCGCCTGGAAGTCCGTCAGCGCGTACATCGCGGCGACGACGTACGACGGCACGATCAGATCGCCCGCCGCGGCCGCAGCCAGAACGGCGACGAGCTGGGCGCAGACGGCGACGGCCGGGCTGCGGTCCATCCTCAGGTAGTGCCGGTAGGCGAGGTGGATGGACCAGGCGGCCCGTGCGACGATCGCGACGGCCGCAATGGTGAAGATCAGGTTGAAGCGTAGTGGAAACCCGGCCGCTGCGTCCGCGATGCAGCAGAACGCAAAAAGCGGCGGCAGGATGGGCAGCATGGCGACGCAGGCGTAGAACCACACGCGCACGACCTGCGCCGCGCGCACGCGGTAACGCCGCATGGAGTGCGCGAAGACCAGCAGCGCCGCCAGGCTGCCGGCCATCCACAGCCCCCCCCCGATCACCACGGCGCTGGCCAGCGGATCGCCCGCGGCCGCGGTCATGCGGTGCAGCGGGTTGCCGGCCGCCTGCCAGTAGACCCGGCCGTCGCGATCCGGGCGAGCGACGTGCGGCAGGATTCCGGCCGTCAGCGCCAGGCACAGCGGCGTGAGCAAGGCAAAGAGGCAGGCCGTCGCCAGCGCAACGCCCAGCAGGCTTCGAATCGACGGGACCGTGTGAAGATCCAACCGTCGCCACAGCCGTGACGGCAACATGGCCGCTCGCCAGGCCCGGGCGGCGGCCGCCACGCCCCGGCCGGAGGGCTGGCACTCGAGCAGCCCCATCCGCTGCTGATGGTGCTGCTCAATCAGCGCCGCCCACGAAAAGCCGTTCCCGCATTCCGGACACCGCCGAGACGACAGTCCTGCCAGCCGGTAGTCACACTCCGGGCATCGCAGGTGCTCGATCGGCGCCAGCGCGTCCCAGTCAAGCTGCAGCGAACAGATCGGACAGGTTGCGCCCTTCGCACCGCGCAGATCCAGCGCGCAGCGAGGACACGACACCGCGAACGGAATCAGATCCCACTGAGGCCCCCGGTGATCATCCGACACGCCGTCTTAACTCCCGCTGCCACCTCGATCCTCAGCGCTTCCCTGTCCCCGCGAGGCGCGTCGTTACCTAATGAGACGGACGTCGCTCGGTGCCGGCGGTAGCGAATGCTGGAATTCTGACGCCGCGTCCGGCCGGGCCGACGGTGATGCTATCGTCCCGAGCCGGGCGGGCCTACCACCGATCGAAATCGTCCGCGGTTCAACTGTCGCAGGCTCTGGTTCAGGCGAGTGCAGGACGCTTCCGGCGACCCGCCGTTCAATGCGGTACCATGCGGCACCGGCTCAGGGTCTCGCCCGAGCGGGACGCGCCTGCTCCGTAGACGCCTCGCTCCGCCGGGGGCGCGATCCGGTTCGCCGCCGCGGCCTCCGGGCGGGCCGCCGCTTCAACGACGTGCTTCCACCCGAGGGGCGGGGCCTGGAAAGCCGGACCAGTCGTGGCTTCGCCCCACAACCGGCGGGATCCCACCGTCACATGCCTGGCGGGGCGCGTGCTCAGTTCAGCCGCGTTCGTCGCGCAATCGGTTCAGATCGGCTCAAGCCGGCTCATGCTGGTTCTAGTTGGGCTCTGCTGGCCCCTGGCCGTTTCATGCTGGTTCTAGTTGGCTCTGCTGGTCCTTGGCCGGTCTATGACGGTTCAGGTCGCCCCGTGACGGTTCCAGGCCGCTTCATGACTGTCCACACCGTTTCACGCCGTCTCAGGCGTGTCCGTTTCCAGCCGTGGCATCCACTTCCCGCCGATGCTACACTCAAACCTGCCCGGCCCTTGCCGATCCCGATCCACTCGGGCGATTAGCTCAGTTGGCCAGAGCGCCTGCCTTACAAGCAGGAGGTCGCAGGTTCGAGCCCTGCATCGCCCAGTTGGCCTTGTCACCCAACAGGGGTTGCCGGCGCGCGGATGCTGGTCGCAGTTCCGCATATTACTTCTCGGAATACCTCCTGCGCCCCCCCCAAGATCCTTCTCTGGCGCCTCCTGCGATGTCACCTACGGCGCCTCGCGCGATGTCACCTGCGGCGCCTCGTGCGATG
>CAZYLK010000060.1:3325-17469 GCA_964648365.1 uncultured Phycisphaeraceae bacterium | reverse complement strand
CCTCGCGCGATGTCACCTGCGGCGCCTCGTGCGATGTCACCTACGGCGCCTCGCGCGATGTCACCTGCGGCGCCTCGTGCGATGTCACCTACGGCGCCTCGCGTGAGGTCTGCGGCGACGCTTCCTGCGGCGCTTCGTTCCGATCCTCCTGCGCCAGGGCGGCGTAGACCTGGATCCAGTCTTGGTGAATCGTCTTGCAGAGATCCTTTCCGGCTGCCGTGATGGCATCGTCGAGGCGGTTTGGCTCGAGTTGTCGATCGCTGAACGAGTGTACGAAGCCCTGGGGGCTGAAGTCGCGGGCGGGGCGGCCTTCCTGGACGGGGACGAGGTCGTATTGAAGGCGGACGCTCGCGCGCCAGTTGTGCAGCCCGGCCAAAGCGCCCGAGCGGATGGGCGCGGCGTACGTTGCCTCGACCTGCACCCAGACGAGAACGTCATGCGTCTGAGCCTCGAATAGCGCGTCGATCGCGGCGAGTCGATCGAGTTCGCCCTCCAGCCGGAACTGCAACGGCCGGACGTCACAGCCATCCCTGGTCAGCCGTTCGCTCAGCGCCGCCTGGAAGTACCCGTCGATGCTCCACGCCGGCTCGCGCGCGGTCGACTCCATCACGATGACCGCGACGACCGGCGTCTTCCGGACGGGCCAGGCGCGTGCGGTGGATGGCGACGCCTCGGCGACAGCGGCTTGCGATTCGTCCGCAGCGACATCCGCGGAGTCTTGTGACGGATGCGACGCCTCGTTCGGTGCCTCTGTTGCCACGGCCGCTTCCGGATGGCTCGACGCGTCCGGCGCTACGTCGATGAGCGAAGTCACCGGCGCACCCGTTGCGGCTGCTGCGTCAGAATCATCTGAGGCCGTGGCGATTGCGACGGTCGGCGCCGTGCCGTGCTCGGCCGGCGCGGTCGACGACTGGGCATCGGCGTCGTCCTCATCGAAAGCGGGCGCCGTGAGTTCTTCCGGCAAGGGTACGGCCGAACTCGTTGAATCTGCTGCCGGCGCGGAGGCGTCCGATGCCGGCTGGACAGGGGTCATCTGGTCACTGGAACTTGCGTCGGTGACGTGGCTCGGCGCTGCCACGGGCGCCCTTCGCGGGATCAGCCGCGACACGCCGAAGCCTCCTGCCGCCAGCAGCGCTGCGATGACGGCGGCCACGGCGAGCCGCTTCGCGTTGGACGGCCTCCGTTCTTGATCCGAATGCGCCGTTGTTGTTGCCGTCGATTGGCCGGGCGCGGACTCTGGTTTCGCCCGGTCTGCCGCCTGCTGCTTCTCGCCGGTTGCGTCGTCGTGGAGCCACGCACGCAGTGCGGTTCCCATGTCGGCGGCAGACGCGTAACGGTGCGACGGGTCTTTTTCCATCGCGCGTCGGCAGACCGCATCAATCCCCGGCGGCACGTCCTTCGCCACAGCGGCCGGCGCGGGCGGCGCTTCCGTCTTGACCATGTCGATGACGCGTTGCGGGTGCGGCGCGTTGAAGGGTCGCTGCAACGTCAGAAGCGTGTACAGCGTGGCCCCGAGCGAATACACGTCGGTGCGCAGATCGGGTGCGTCGCCGCGGGCCTGTTCCGGACTCATGTAGGCCGGCGTGCCGGAGAGGCTGCCGGGCAGCGTCAGGTCGTCGCCGGCGCCGAGGTCCTTTGCCAGGCCAAAGTCGGTCAGCATGGGCCGCGCGGAGGCGTCGATGATGACGTTGGCTGGTTTGATGTCGCGGTGAAGAACGCCGGCCGCGTGTGCATGTTGCAGCGCGTCACACAGGTCGGCGATCCAGGCGGCGACCTGGCGGTAATACGTCGTCTGTGTCGCATTGGGGACGACCTGCCGAAACGCGGCCGTGTCGTTGCGGACTTGCGGGGCCTCCACGCGGCGGATGAGCGCATCGAGCGGCTCGCCTTCCACGAGTTTCATCACGTAGTAGAGCGACCGATCCGTCTGGCCGAAGTCGTACACCGGCACGATGTTCGGGTGCTCGAGCCGCGCGGCCGCGGTGGCCTCGCGTCGGAATCGGGCCTCGGTTTCGTAGCGCTGCGGGCCGAGCGGGCGGTCCAGTACTTTCATGGCCCGCAAGACGTCCAAGCCCTGATGCCGGACTTTGTAGACGATGCCCTGCCCGCCTTCGCCAATCTTCGAGATGATCTCGTAGCCGGGGTAGGCGCTCGCCTGGGCCGACTGAGTTGCGATGGTCGGATCGTCGACGCCGATGGGGCGGTGGATGCCGCGAAAGGCGTCTACGCCGACGGCGCTGCTGCTTCGCCGGGCCAGTTCCTCGCGGCATTTTCCGCAGGTGGACAGATGCACATCCAGGCGGGAACGGTCCACGGCCGGTACGTTGCGCCCGCGGATGATGGCGTCCAGGTCGTTATCGGTCAGGCAGTTGTTCATGCGTTGTCTGCTTCGGCGTTTGCCGGCGGTCGTCAGGGTCCAGGCGGCGGACATTTGCATCGTACGGGCCTCGCGTCGGCACGCCCAGCCCGCGTGCAGTAGGTGGACAGCGCCATCCCTTCCCGGTTAGCCGACCATGCCATTCGGCTGGGCTGGTCGGCGCGGGTTCAGCCGCCCCGATCGGCAGCGCGGACGAACCCGATGGATGGAAGTCCCGGCCCTGCGGGAGCCGGCTCGGGTTGAGCATGGTCGGCTTTGCGGCGACGATGGGCGGCATGACGACCGGCCGCGAACCATCGGCCTCCCGGCTACCCGCCCCGGGCGTACAGGGTGCGACGAACGCCGCTGCGGCGGGTGCCGGGGATGTAGCGACTCGCGGTACGCTCGACCCAACCGGTGTGCCCAGCCACCTCGATGGGCTGCGACGCGCCCTAAGCAACGATGCCGAAGCGGGCGCCGCCGCCCTTCAGCCCCCGCGAACCATCGCCGCGGCGTCGACGGCGCCCGGGGAATCCGTCACCGTCCTCCTGGTGCTGAGCATGGCGCTGGCGACGTGTGCGTTCGGGCTTCCAGCGGCGCTGCGATCCATGCATCCGCCGACCGCGCCACTGGCGATTCGGACGACGGTCAACCCGAACACGGCGCCCTGGTGGGAACTTGCGGCCGTGCCCCGCGTCGGCCCCGCCCTGGCGCAGATGATCGTCGCCCATCGCGAGCAGTCGCCGACGCAACCCGCCTTCCGCCAGGCGGCCGACCTCGACCACGTTCCCGGCATCGGCCCGGCCACCGTTCGCGTGATAGCGCCGTTCATGCACTTCGAATAGCGGCGGCGAACGGCGCGGCGTCCGGGCCGGCGGTAAGTCGAGCCGCACAACGCGGTAAGTCGAGCCGTACAAGGCGGTAAGTCTAGCCGCACAAGGCGGTTACCGGCGATGGCGTCAGAAGAGCGGTCGCTATCGCGGCCCGCCGGTTCACGGCCGCGCGACGCGCGCGCGGCCGCCGAGCGAGGTCGAGCGGACGCTCGCCGTTTTTCTCGCGTTACGCCGGGGCGGGCGCAGAGACTATTGGGTCAGAGCGTCGCCCGGCCACGTGGCGGGGCGGTAGAATGGAGCCGATCGGACGTTGGGAGGAATCTGCCGAATGTCATCGCACGCGCCTTGTCGCCGGCTGCGGGTTTTTGCCTGCGCGCTGGCCGTCACGTCGTTTTCACTGCTCGGGTCATGGTGCCCGCCGATCGTCCATGTCACCGAGTGCGACTCCAGCCGCGGCGTCTGCCCACGGCCGGAGGTGGGTGTCGTGGTCGATGAAGGAGTGATCGAGAAACGGGTGTGGGCCGAGGCACCGGTCGTCGGGGCGCCCGGGCTTGTATTCACGCCGATTCCCAACCTGTGCAGCGCCGACCTTGATGCCGCCACCGCCGGAGAGGAATTGCTCCTCTACGGGCCGGATGGCTACGCCGTCTATTCGATCGACCCATCAGCGCCCGGCTCGCTGGCGGCGGTGGAGTACTCCGAGTTCGACCTCTACGGGAGTTGGACTGGATTCGTGGACGTGGATCGCGACGGAACGGCCGAATACCTCAACTGGGCTATCGCAGCAGACGACGCCAAGCGACGGACACTGACGCTCACGCGCCTCAACGGCGACGTCGTCTGGCAGCGGACGTTCGAGGGCGGCTGGAAGCCCGGTGACATCGACGGCGATGGTGTGCTCGACTTCGCCATCTCGACCGCCAGCGGTGTGACGGTCTTCCGCGCGGACGGGACGGACATCGCGACGGTCGGCGACGGCCCTTACCCATACGTGCTGCTCGGCAATCTGGACGGCGAGCTTCCGCTGGAGGTTGCGGTTTCCACCGGTGACTCGGTTACGACGTGGGCGCTGGAAGGCACAAAGCTCGGGTCGTTCGACTACGAACCGGAGCCGTTCGGCACCTACGCGCTGATCGCGCGGCAATCGGAGAGCGACCCGCTCGACAGGATACGGCTTGAATGTGATCTGTATGACCCTTCCGGAAACATCGTCGGCCACGTTTCGCCAGACCGTGGCTATTGTGGATGGGAAGACGTCGCCTACGTCGACGACTTCTACCTGAGTCCGTGCGCCTATCAGGAGCAGACGCGCACAAACGTCCGATTGGTTCGGTTCGATCAGGAAACGGAGTCGTTCACAGTAACGGTTTCCTACTCCTATCGGAGTATGTGGTCGACGGGTGGCGTAGGCCCAACATTTGAGGTTACTCGTGCCATCATCCAGATACACGATTCAGGTGAGCGGCTCGTTTACCACGAAGTTCTCGACAGCGCGAGCGGCCCCGGCTCGATCGCGGTCATTCCGTCGGACATCGAAGGGCAGGAACTGCTGCTGGTCGCGGATGACACGCGGATACTCGCGTATGAACTTCGGAGCGGAACCGACGGCGGCGAGTAGAGCGATTCCCAAGTGGATAGAGACACGCTATGAAAACCACTCTTGACATGAAGCGATGCAAGCGGCTTGCCCCGAGCGCCCCGGCGATCGCGTTTCTCCTGCTGGCGTCATGCGACCTGGTCATCCATCAATGCGACACGAGCATCGGCGTCTGTCCGCTTCCGGACGTCGGGGTCGTGCTGGACGACGGGCGCTTCGTGAAACGCGTCTGGATCGAGGACGTGGGTGTGGGCACCGCGTACGAGCAGGTCAGGGGCGACCTTCGTCCGCACATGTGCCTGGCCGAACTCGATACTGCCGAGGGAATGGAAGTTCTATTACATGGTCACGATGGCCTGGCCGTCATGTCCAACCATCCCGAAGCGCCGGAGACGCTCGCCGCAATCCCGCTGCAACCGGCGGCGGTCTGGTCCTTGCCCCTGCTGCTCATTGACGTCGACGGCGACGGCAACGTCGAGTTCCTGCGGCGGAGTACGGAATACCCCGCGATCGGCGGCCGGCCGCAGGACTCCCTGCTGCTCTGGAATCATTCCGGGGAGCTTGTGTGGCGGCGCGCGATCGCTCCGTTTCTTGACAGCGACGGCACCTATGTCTCCGGCGGATGGACGGCTGGTGACGTAGACGCCGATGGCGTGCTCGAGTTCGCGGTCAGCACCTCCGACGGGGCGGAGATCTTCATGGCGGACGGCACGGACCTGGTGCAGGTCGGTGGCGGACTTTCTGAGGAGATCGCCTTTGCCAATCTGGACGGCCACGAGGGGTTGGAACTGGTCACCCGGTCGGCCGGCACCGTCAACACGTGGGCGATGGACGGAACCCGGATCGCGACGTTCGAGGCGGACTGGAAGGGCATCATCGCCCGCGTTTCCCCGGACGACGTGGCGGACCGCATCTATGCCGACTGTGACTATCTTGATGCGGAAGGCCAAGTGGTCGCGTCGCTGACCCCCAACGAGTGGGGTTACTGCGGTGCTCAAAACACCGTTTCGTATTGGGAAGATCGCTTGATCGACCCATGTGAGAAGCCTGACGCGACGGATACGGTTGTGCGCGAGGTCCGGTTCACGAGCGACGCCGAACCCTATCGGGTTGAGGTGTCGTACTCCTACCAGACGCGAGCCCAGACGCCGGTGGCGGGCGCGATCCTGAGCATCCCGCTGCGAGCCGCGCTGCGGATATACGATCCCGGCGGCGCGCTCGTCTATCACGAAGTCATCGCCAGCGGCAGCGGCCCCGGCTCGATCGCGGTCATTCCGTCGGATGTCGAAGGGCAGGAACTGCTGCTTGTGGCGGATGATACGCGAATTCTGGCTTACGAGCTTCGCAGCGAAGTCCGCGACAGGCAGTAGAGCGTCGAGCACCGTCGATCGGTCCGTACATTCCCCATCAGCTCAGTGTGAGGTGCATCCGATGAAAGATTCCCGCAGCTACCGCACGTACGCGGCAATCGTGGCCGCCACGACTCTCCTTCTGCCGTCCGCCTCCTGCATCATCCCATTCGTCTTCGTCGATTGCGACGAAGACTACGGCGTCTGCCCGCCGCCCGAGGTCGGCGTCGTGGTTGACAGCGGGCGGATAGAAAAGCGGGTGTGGGCGGAGCGTGAAAGCGTCGGCGCGCCGGGCGAGCAGGTGCCGTTTGAATTCAGGCCGAACGTGTGCAGCGCGGAACTTGACGCATCCAACGGTCTGGAGGTTCTGCTGAACGGACAGCACGGCGTCGCCATTCTCGCCAATGAACCGGCGGAGCCGACGCTGCTGGCAACGGTCGCCGACCCGGACCCGACGGACTTTTTGCGCCCGCTGCGCTTCGTCGATGTCGACGGGGACGGCAACGTCGAATACCTGCGGCAATCCGCCACTACCGCCACCGGGGAATCCCGGTATCTCGTGCTGACTCATCACGACGGCACCCGCCGCTGGGAGCGGGCGATCGACATGCACACGGTGCTGTTGCGCTACAGCGAAGGCGACTGGGCCGCGGCCGACATCGACGGCGACGGCACGCTGGAGTTTGCCGTCACGACGGCCGACGGCGTGCAACTCTTCGATGCGGACGGCAATGACCTGAGCGTGATCGGCGACGAGTTCTACGCGCATATCGCCTTCGGCAACGTCACCGGCGACGACGAACTGGAGCTGATCACGTTCAGACAGCGAACCACGCGGACCTGGTCGCTGGACGGTACGCTGCTGGCGTCGTTCACACGCGGCGAGGACGAGTCGTGGTGGTATGGCGACATCGCTCGCGTCACGCCCGACGACGCTCTGGACCGGCTCCGGCTGGGCTGCGGGCTGTATGACGCTGAGGGGAATCGCGTGGCGATCGTTGCGCCTGGTGACCGCAATCGGTGCGACGGAAGCGACGTTTCATCGATGGCCGAGTTCGAGGTTGAGCCATGCCCGATGCAGGAGGAAACGCACAGCGTCGAGCGCATGGTTCGCTTCGACGCCAGCGCTGAGCCTTACCGGATCGAGGCGTCCTACTCCTACCGTTCGACGCTGCGCTTCGCTGGTTTCGGCACGAGTACGGCCACGCGCTGCATCCTGAAGATCTTCGACGGCGCAGGCGCGCTCGTGTACCACGAAGTGATCAACAGCGCCAGCGCCCCCGGCTCGCTGGTCGTGATCCCGTCAGACGTCGAGGGCGCGGAACTGTTGCTGGTCGGCGACGATACGCGAATTCTGGCATACCAGCTGCGCGAAAGCGGCGCCGTCGAGTAGCAGACGGCGAAGCGACCGCCTCGAAGGCTGGGTCATCGAGTTCGAGTGAACCGCAGATGAACGCGGATGAACGCGGACGCGGAGAAGAGAAGGAAAAGAAAAGAAGAGCGGAGAAGTTGCGTTGTCTTCTTCCCTTACTCCCTTACTCCCTCACTCCCTCACTCCCTCTGCCCCTGCGCGGCGCGCACTCCACGCGGAAAATGATCGCACAATAGCCAAAAAGGCGCCGCCGTCTGAATCCATCCGCGTTCATCTGCGGTTCGTTCCCTGCGTCCGGCATTGAATCTCACCGGCGGATCGGGTAGCCTGAAGGCGCTGGTCGCGGGTGCGTTCTGATCGCCGGTTCCGCCCGCGTCCGGGCGTCGGGCTTCGGTCGCCGGGAGCGGCTCGAAGCGCCGGCGGGCGACGCACGTCCATGTAGCAGGTCATATCTTTCGCAGAGGAGAAGCCGATGAATCGTACGAGCTTGAAGGGGGTCGTTTCCGTCGCGCTGTCCGTGCTGACGGCCGGCGCGTGCGTGCCCATTGCCTATGCCGGAGACGGGCCGCGGCTGATGAGGCTGATCGATATCGAGTCGGCCGCGTTCGACGGCCTGGTGGCCACGCCCAACGGTGCGAAGCTCTACGTGACGGTCAGGATCGACAACCCGCTGCGCTTTCAGGTGATTACGATCGATACGCGGACGGACGAGATTCTCAACCGCATCGACATCGGCCAGGAAGGCGTGGACGGCTCCAGCGCCCGCGAGGTCTTGATGTCGCCTCACGGCGACCGCGTGTACGTCAAGACGCCGCTGGACAACATCATTGCGATCGACGTGGAGACGGATGAGCTGATCGGCCGCGTTCACTTCGGCCGCCCGCAGTCGCGCTACAGTTCCCGTGACATCGAAATCTCGCGCGACGGCACGAAGCTGTACGTGGCCAACTTCTCCGGTGACGAACTGACCGTCGTCGACGCCCTGGCCCTGGAGGTGTCGCACCGCATTCCGGTCCCGGGCTACGTCAACGGCCTGGTCCAGAGCAAGACCGGCCACCAGGTCTACGTGCTGTCGTCCAACCGCGGCGACAACGAGTCGCCGGAACCGGTGCTGGTTTCGGTCGTGGACACGGAAAAGCTCGAGGTCGTCAGCATCATCCCGGCCGGGCGCGGGTTCTGGGCCAACTCCATCATCAGCGGTCGGGCCACCTCCGATGTCGGTCTGCCGGGCGATCCGCTGCTCTATGTCAGCGCCGGCAGTTCCGAAGTCGTGAGCGTGATTGATCTGACCCAGGAACGCGAAATCGAACAGGTCGAGGTCGGCCTCTACGGCGAAGAAATCGACCTGGCGCACAAGATTCCGCAACTCTGGTTCTTTCGCAACGCCTATGTGACCAACGGCTCCATCGACGTGATCAACACCGATTCACTGGAAATCGTTGGCAACATCCCCCAGGGCGGCATGGAGAATGGTCAGCTCGGTCGCTTCATGCAGAAATACACCGTGTTTACGCCGGACGACCGCTATGCCATCGTCCCGCAGTTCTTCATCGGCAGCATCTGGGTCACCGACGTCGAGAAGGGCGAAGTCATCGACCGGTTCCAGACCGGCGGCAACCCAACCTGCCTCTACTACCTGCCCGACGCCGAAAAGGCGTACGTCAGCGCCCGCAACGGGCGAAGCTATACCGCCACGACGGGGAAGCTGGCCGTCATCAGCCTGACCGGTGACAGCCCGTGCAACGCGCTCGAACGCCACACCGCCAAGGGCCTGGACAGCCGCATCCGCTCGAAGGTGTTTACGTCGCTGCGATCCGGCGACGTGACGGTCGCGTGCGAACTGGACGGCGAGGTCGCGTCGCGGCAGGTCCGTATCCCGTCGAGCGGCCGGGCCAAAGTCCGCCTCAAGCGGCTGCCGGCCGGCGTCTACACGTGCAGCGTGACGGAGATTCGCGACGAGAACGAAGTCCACTGCGACGGGCTGCTGCTGCCAGTGGGGGCGACGGTGAGGTAGGGGGGGCGGCGCAACTTCTTGCCACGTTGCGCGCGTGTTGCGCACTGAGCCGCGATCGTCGCCGGGACGAGAGGAATCAGGGAGTCAGGGAAGAAACACCAACGGTTCGACTGTTCCGCTTCCCCTCGCCCCCCTACCCCCTTTCCGTTTGTGGACGACGGCGAGACTTTCAGCGTGTTAGGCTGGGTCATCCTGTTCGAATCAGAACCAGCAGCGTGATCGACCGGCTGCCGCGCAGGCAAGAGCACTCGGACGGCCCGCCGCCGTCGCGAGCCCGGCGTCACCCTGCGCGGCCCCGACCGGTGCGACGGTGCGACGGCCCGTCCACCCAAAGCCCGCCTCGCCCACACGCTCCTGACCGGCTACCCGAGTCCCGCCTCCGCCAACGACGATGCGTTGGCGATGATCCTCGCCTCGAGCATCTGCAGAAAATGGGTCTTATCCCGCGGTACGGGTGAGTTGATGCCGATGGCAATCACCAGGTCGAGTTCGGGTACGACGAACACTTCCGCATAGGACTGACCGGCGAAGCCGGAATGCCAATGCAGGCGATGTCCGAACCGATTCTCGATGCGCCAACCCATGGCGTAGTCGTGGTCGTAGGGCGTTGCCGGTACGCGCGGCTGGTGAAGCCGGCGAATGGCGTCTGGCGGCCACGGCGCGCCGTCCGATCCGTCCAGCGATCGAAGATGGGCCAGCCCGTATCGAGCCAGGTCGAGAATCGACCCATGCGCATCCCCCGCAGGGCCGAATACGGGTCCGAGCTTCAGCTCGTCGTCGATGGGGATGAACCGGTCGCCCTCCAGCCCGTGCCGCCACGGCTGATCCGGATGTTCGTCGGTGCGCGGCCAACCCACACCTGCCTGTGTCATGCCTGCGGGTTTGAACACGCGATCGGAAAGCAACTGTTCCCAGGAGCGACCAGTCACAACTTCAGCCATGTGTCCGAGCACGACGTAGCCGGCATTCGAATAGCGAAACGCGCCGACCGGACCACCGGGCGACCGGGAGAGCGTCGCCCTGGCATACCGCCCCCGCGCGGCGGTCGGATCATCGTCGTCGCGTTCGAACGGCGCGGCGATCGCCACCAGATCGCCGGTATCCGCCGGCAACCCGCCGCAATGCGACAGGAGTTGTGTGACCGTCACCGTGCGGTACTCAGCCCGCAACTCGTCAAACGCCAGGATGTCCTGGATCGTCGTGTCCCAGGAGAGCTTTCCCTCTTCGATCAGCGTCGCGATGATCGTAGCGGTCATCGACTTGGTGATGGACCCGTAGTGAAACCGGTCCGACGCTGCGATCAGTGTCCGGCCGTCGGCCTTGCGACGTCCCGCCACTTGCACCTCGATCGGCGCCGCGCCGGAGGCCACGGCCACCGCCAGTCCGGGAACCCCGAGATCCGCCCTCACCTGGCGGGTCAGCGCTTCGAGCGTCGACGACGGCCGGTACGCCCCCAGCCCGCCCGGATCCACGGGCGCAAGCCACTTGATCTCGACCACCTTGATCGGCCCTGACGGCGTGGTCACAAACTGGCAGAGCGCCGGCCCGTCGATTCCTCTCGCCTGAAACTGAAGCCAGACATGATCGCCCGTGCCGACGACCGTCCCGACGTTCTCAACCGGGCGAGCCTGACGAGCCACGCCGTAGTGCGCCGCCGCCGTGGAACTCGGAGTCCCGTCGACATACGAGTTTGTCACGAATCGCTCGAAGTCGGCCGCACTCCCTTGGTCAACCAACTCCAGGTAGCGTCGGGCGAGTTGCTCCGTATCAGCCGCGCGGCCTGAGCCGGTCGGGAGGGTCAGGCAGCATAGCGCTGCCAGAACAGTGATCGTCATGTTCGACTCCGGTCGGGTGCGATGAAAATGGAAACGCCAGGCAATCTCGATCATCTCAATCCGCGCGCGCCGCGCAGTCGCGAGCCGCCGCAACGGCGTCCCGATCCCCGCGCGACGACCACGAACCCGGCGCCCGCAAAGACCCCGCGCTGAAGATAGTAACCGGAGCCATCACACACGTTGTCCGATTGTGTCAAAACGGGCACCGGACAGATGTCGGATGGTGTTGACGGCGGAGGAGGTCGCGACGCGGATCAGCGTTTTGGCGCCGGTTGCGATCTCACCTGGCGAGCTTGTGCCCGGACCGAGCAGTAACGGCACCGTGCTGATCGGATTGCCGTAAGTCGCAGGCTCGTGACGACGGTGCGTCGATGAACCACCCGCGGCCTCAAAGACGAGGCCGTGCCACCACCGCCACGCCTGCAAGCCGTGCCATTCGTGGCATTCGTCGCGCCCCTGCCATTGTGTCACTCGTGCCCCCTCGCATTCACTCCGTCACCGATAGGCATGGAGGCTTATCCACCCCGGCAGAGCCGCCAGACGTCCTTCAACTGCTGCGGATCGTTGTCCTTGATCTTCTGAATCCAGAACTGAACCACGTCGCCGTCGGTACCCCGCTTGATTCGCGGGCTGCGGCCGAGGCGGTCGATGTGTACGGGCGTCAGGACGTTGCGCGGCGCGCGGATCTCGACGCGCAGGCCGTTGGCGGAGTAGGTCACGATTCGGATCGGCGGAGCGGCCGTGGACGCTTCGACTCTTGGGGCGCCTGTCGAAGAGTCGGCTTTGCCGCGCTTGCCCTTCCCCGCGCCCTTTGAGGGTGCGTCGTCGGCCACGCCGATCAGCACCGCTCCCTTGGTATTCCAGTTCGCCGCCAGCCCGCGCTCCAGCGCACTCAGCCTGCCCACCAGCGACGCCAGCGTTGTCGGCGTCCATTGAATCGGCTGATTCGCGCTGACGCCGCCCTGCGACATGTGCCATTTGCGGCCGTCGGTTTCCCACGGCTTGCCCTCGCGGCCGGACTTCTGCTCGCCGACTTTCGCCAGATACGCGGCCGCCGCCTCTTTCAGGAACGCCGTCCAGACGCGCTTGTCCACGTCTTTGAAATCGCACGGGTGCAGGCGGATTTCGTCCCAGCCGTGCCGCGAGGAACGCAGCCGCACCCGCGACCACTGTCCGTAGATGGGCAGGTCTTTCCGTTCGTCCAGCGTCGGGATCGCCAGCCGCGCGGCCAGCTTCGACTCGGCGTACGTGCCTTTCGGGACGCGCAGCGAGATGTCGAGGCATTCCTTCGAACGCGTGCGAACGTGACAGAACCACGTGTCGGCCTTCCCGCGCGCCGTGACTTCAACGCGCGACTGATCGTTCCAGTCGCTCGGCGCGAAGTCGCCGCCTTTTTCTGTTTGCTCGATGAACCACAGCAGGAACGCCGGATCCCACTGCTCCTTGCCGCCCGACAGCGCCCGCTGCCCCTCCGTGTGCCACTTCACGCCGTCGATCTGCCACGGCATGTGCGCTTCGCTGTCGAGCTTGGGTGCTTTGCGCAATTCCGCCTCGACCCGGGCCTGCCGCTGCGGGTCGTACACTTCGCGTGCTTCGTACGGACCCGCCTTCAGCACCGGCGCCAGGGCACGGCCCGTGTGCGACTCGCGCACGTTCGGCAGATCGTCCGGCGTACACTCCGCCACCAGCCCCCCCCCCGGGCGTCGCCCGCCTCGGGGCCGAGGTCGATGACCCAGTCGGCCGTCTTGATCACGTCGAGGTTGTGCTCAATGCAGACGCAGGTGTTGCCCAGGTCCACCAGCCGGTGAATGACGGCGAGCAGCTTTTTCAGATCGTCGAAGTGCAGTCCGGTGGTCGGCTCGTCGAGCACGTACAGCGTCTTGCCCGTCTGCGGCCGGCCGAGTTCCGCGGCCAGCTTGACCCGCTGCGCCTCCCCACCGGAGAGCGTCGGCGCCGGCTGGCCCAGCGGCAGGTACCCAAGCCCCACGTCTTCGAGCGTGTCCAACATGCGGCGAACCTTGGGTACGCTCTCGAACAGCTCGCGCGCTTCGCCGACGGACATGTTCAGCACGTCGGAGATGTTCTTGCCGCGAAAGCGCACGTCGAGCGTGTCGGAAGCGAACCGCGTGCCGCCGCACGCTTCGCAGTCGATCCACACGTCGGGCAGAAAGTGCATCTCGATGCAGCGGCGCCCCATGCCCTCGCACTGCTCGCACCGCCCCCCCCGGGAATTGAAGCTGAACCGCCCGGCCGTGTAGCCGCGGACGCGGGCGTCGGGCAGGCGGGCGAACAACTCACGAATGGCGTCGAAGACGCCGGTATACGTGACCGGCGTGCTGTGCGGGCTGGCGCCGATGGGCGACTGATCGACGTTGATGATCTTGTCGATGTGTTCCATGCCCGTAATGCGGTCGTGCCCGCCGGGCGTCAGGCGGGCGCGATGGATGCGCAGGGCCAGTGCCGGATAGAGGATGGATGTCACCAGCGAACTCTTGCCGCTGCCGGAAACACCGGTGACGCACGTCAATCGCCCGAGCGGGAACGCGACGTCGATCTCCTTGAGGTTGTTCTCGCGGGCGCCGTGGATAACGAGCCATTTGAGCGCATCTCCCGAGCGGTCGTCACCGCGCGTCCTCACCGGGCCGCGATCTCCGCGCGTATTCCCCCAGCCGCCGGCTCCGCGCGTCTTCCCCGAGCCGCGGGCTTCAGCCCGCGCGACCGTGCGCTGGGAACGACGCTCGCGATTCCCACCATCGTCCGCCTCGACCTCAGATCCGCGTACGATCTT
>CAZYLK010000060.1:1828-3315 GCA_964648365.1 uncultured Phycisphaeraceae bacterium | reverse complement strand
CCGCGGGCTTTAGCCCGCGCGGATTTGCGATTGGAAACGCCCTTCCGCGCAGCGCGGATATCCGATTCGAGCTCCAACCTATGGTCCGGGTCAACATCAACATCCGGATCAAACATCGGATCCACGTCGTCGTAGTCGTTCTCTATTTGCGAGTCTTCGTCAAACGCTGACTCCGCGCGGGCTGAAGCCCGCGGCTCAGGAAGAGACTCCGCGCGGGCTGAAGCCCGCGGCTCGCTGGGAGAGTTATCTGCGTGTCGGCGAAGATCGTAAACGTACGGGCTCACCGGCCGACGGTTCGTGGGGATGGCGATGGTCTCACGCCCGGAAAGGTACTTGCCGGTCAGCGACTCGCGTTTCGAGCGAAGCTGCTTCGGCGACGCCGCCGCGGTGACTTCGCCGCCGAAGCGCCCGGCCGCGGGGCCGAAGTCGAGCACGTGATCGGCGGATTCGATCACCTCCCGGTCGTGCTCGACCATCAGCAGCGTATTGCCCAGGCGCCGCAGCTTGTGCAACGCGGCGATGAGCCGGCCGTTGTCGCGCGGGTGCAGACCGATCGTCGGCTCGTCGAGTACATACAGCACGCCGGTCAGCCCCGAGCCAAGTTGCGAGGCGAGCCGGATACGCTGCGATTCCCCGCCGGAAAGCGTCGGGGCCGAGCGGTGTAGTGCGACGTAGTCCAAACCGACATCGACCAGGAAGTTCAGCCGCGATTGAACCTCGCGCACCAGTTCGCCCGCCATGTCGCGTTCGCGGCCGGTGAACTTGAGCGCATTGAACCACGCCAGCGCCTCACCCAGCGGCATGTTGCAGACATCGCGGATCGTCCGGCCGCGCAGCCGCACCGCCGCCGCGTCCGGCCGCAGCCGCCCGCCGGCGCACGTTTCGCACGGGACGTCGGTGACGAGGTCTTCGAGCTTCTTGCGATACACCCAGCTCACCCGCGTCGCCCGGTTGATCGCCGGATAGAACCCGCGCCACCGGACGCGTGTGCCGGGGGGGATGTGCGAGTTGCGGGCTTCAGAACAACCCTGCGCGCCGTCAACGACGTCATCAGTCCCAGAGCCGCGTGCTTCAGCCCGCGCGGAGTCGCCGGTTGGTAACCCCGTTTCGGCTTGCGCAGTCTGGTCCCTTTTTTTGGGTGACACCGGCTTCCCGCCGGTGGAATCACGGGCTGGAAGCCCGTGCCACGCTTCAGCGCCGGCGGATTCACCGGCTACAAACCGGTGCCACACATCAGACCCAGCCGGCGGCACGTCGATCCAAGCCCCCCCCGTGCCATGCAAAAGCGCCTGCCGATGCGACTCGCTCAGCGTGTTCCACGGATCGTCAGGGTCGCACCCGATGTGATTCGCCACCGCGGTGACGATCGCATACAGCGGATTGCCTGGATCGAGTTGGTCCCATCCTGCGATCGCCCCGCCCAGAATCGACCGCGTCGGATGTACCACGATCGCCGCCGGACTCGCGCCGAGTTGAACGCCCAGCCC
>CAZYLK010000060.1:0-1728 GCA_964648365.1 uncultured Phycisphaeraceae bacterium | reverse complement strand
CCTCCGCAATCTGCGCGATCATCACACCGTCGCCGAGCGTCAGTGCATGCTCGACGCTGTCCGCCAGGCGCGACGCCTGCGACTTGCGGATGATGACGCGATCGATGACCCATTCGATGCGATGGTCGGTCTTGTGGTCAACGTCGGGCAGTTCGTCGAGCGAGTAAACCTGCCCGTCGATGCGGACGCGGGTGTATCCGCCGGCTCGGGTCCGGGCGAACATGGCCGCAAATGTCTCCTGCCCCAGCCGCACGGCCGGCGCCATCAGCACGACCCGCGTGCCCTCGCCGAGTTCCAGCAGCTTTTCGACGATCTCGTCGCTGGTCTGCGTGCCGATCGGCACCTGGCACTTCGGGCAATACGCCTGCCCCAATCGCGCCCAGAGCACGCGGATGTAATCGTAAATCTCAGTGACCGTGCCGACCGTCGACCGCGGTGAGCGACCGGCCGCCTTCTGCTCGATGCAGATCGCCGGCGACAGCCCCTCGATGTGCTCGACGTTCGGCTTTTGCAACTGCCCCACAAACTGCCGGGCATACGCACTGAGCGACTCGACGTACCTCCGCTGCCCCTCGGTGTAGATCGTGTCGATGGCGAAGCTGCTCTTGCCGCTACCGGAGACTCCCGATACGACGGTCATCTTCTCGCGCGGCACCTCGACGGTGATGTCCTTCAGGTTGTGCTGGCGAGCACCGACAACGCGCACGACGTTCCGCCGGGTGCCGCTGGCAGCCGCAATGCCATAGCCACCCCCGCTGCGCGATCCGAGTACCTCGCCCGCTGTCGTCGCGCCCGCCGCACCCGGCCGACCTTTCACGCCGGTCCGACCCTTCTCACCCTTCTCACTCTTCACACCCTCTGCGCCGCTCCCTTGCGCTGCCGCCGGCCGCGCGTCCGCTGGCGGCCACGCCTCCATCCCCAGCGCATGCCGCAGCACTTCCCCGGTGTAGCTCTTCTTCGACGCCGCAATCTTCTCCGGCGTCCCCTGGGCCACGATCCGCCCCCCCCCGACGCCGCCTTCCGGACCCAGGTCGATCACCCAGTCGGCCGTTTTGATGACGTCGAGGTTATGCTCGACGACCAGCACGCTGTTGCCCGCGTCTACGAGTCGTTGCAAAACCTCCAGCAGCTTTTTGATGTCCTCGAAGTGCAGCCCCGTGGTCGGCTCGTCGAGCACGTACAGCGTCCGCCCGGTCGCCCGCTTGACCAGTTCGCGGGCCAGCTTGATCCGCTGCGCCTCCCCGCCGGACAGCGTCGGCGACGGCTGGCCCAGCTTCACATAGTCCAGCCCTACGTCGTGCAGCGTCTGAAGCATGGCCGCGATCTTCGGCACCGCCTCGAAGTGCGCCAGCGCCTCCTGCACGTCCATCTCCAGCACCTCGGCGATGGACTTGTGCTTGAACAGGATTTGCAACGTCTCGCGATTGAACCGGTGCCCGTCGCAGATCGGACAGGTGACCCACACGTCGGCCAGAAAATCCATGTCCATCCGGGTGGAGCCGTTCCCCTCGCACGCCTCGCACCGCCCCCCCCCGGACCCGCCGGCCGGCACGTTGAAGCTGAACCGCCCCGGCTTGTAGCCCCGCACCTTCGCATCCGGCACTTTCGTGTACAGGTCGCGAACCAGGTCGAACACCTTGATGTACGTTGCCGGGTTGGAGCGCGGCGTGCGACCGATCGGCGACTGGTCGATGTCGATGATCTTGTCGAGATGCTCCAGCCCGTCGA
>CAZYLK010000059.1:26128-31175 GCA_964648365.1 uncultured Phycisphaeraceae bacterium | reverse complement strand
TAGGGCATATCGAGAGCCGACTCGGCGTTGTCCCAGTAGGCGTTGATCCTTCGGGTGACGGTCCGCCGGTCGTGGTAGGCGAAGGACGCCAGATTCCACGCGCGGCTGCGCGGTTCGAAGATCCGCAGGTACATCGACGTCTCGTCCGGCACGCGGGCGCCCAGCAGCAACCGGCCGTTGCCCCGTGCGTCGCGCGAGTAGTAACAGTCCACCCGGGCCAGATCCGTCAGCCGCTCCTCGCGCGCGTATTCCTGCCACTTCTGCCTTGCTGAAGGAAATTCCTTCAGCGTGTGAATGATCTCGGTGGCTACGTCGGGCGGCAGCGATGACTCCCCGGCGGCGATAGATATCTCCGCAAGGATGGGCCATTGCATGTCGTCGGCCATTCCGGCCAGGATGCCGCGCAGTTCATGCAGGAGCCAGCACGCCGTTTGCATGGACCGCAGCCACTCGTCAACGTCGCCGCGGTGTTCCAGCGCATAGCGGGCATGGGCCGGCATCAACAGCAGGCCTGACCGGACGGTCATCAGCAGCATGTCGGGGTTCAGCCAGAAGGGCCCGTCACGCAGCGGCCTGCCGGTCATGGCATGAAGCCGGGCAACCGTGTCCACGGTTTCGGGCAATTCGAGAAACTCGATCAGCGCCCGCAGGTGCGGCCGGGACTGCGGCGTCCACGGGCCGCGGAGGGCATCCTCAAGATCCAGCGAACCGCCGAACTCCGGGACGTGCCGGCCAGGGCTGAGCTTGAAGTAGAGTGACTGAAACTCCGCGGTGGCGTCATCCGTGGGGGTCGGTCCGGCCGTCAGCCACGGCGCCAGATCGACGCCGGCCGGCTTGGACGTGAGGCAGACGTAGACATACCATCCCAGCCACGCGGCCAGGGCGAGCCCGGCGCCCGCGCGCACGTACCCACCGAGTCGTCCGGATCGCGGCCTCCTCATAAGCACTCATACCGTTCGGCATGACGCCGGTCGCACGAATCCGGAGGAATGAACCACAGATGAACGCGGATGAACGCAGATAAGAAGAGAAGAGAAGAAAAGAGCAGAAGAGACAAGAGAAGACAGGGTGCGGCAACAATCGATCCAGGCACATCCGGGCGACGCCCGTCGCAATGCTTGGACGCGCGCTCAGCAGCGCTCTGCTCGCCAGCCGCGTAGCCTCGACCCATCGTATAGGCAGCCCTCGATTCCTGCCAAGTCCCTTTTCGTCTGTTCTCTCTCTCTCTCTCTTTTTTCTTCTTCTCTATTCCTCTTCTCTTCTCTTCTCCTATCCGCGTTCATCCGCGTTCATCTGCGGTTATAACCTCTTCAACAGATCCTCCACCGCGGCGCGCAACTGCTCGTCGTCGTCGCGGGATTCGGCTTCGGGGGTCTGGTCCACGATGATGTGCGGGCGGGCGCCGTGGTTTTCCATGTCGGTGCCGTCCATGAGGTACCAGCCGCGGAAGGGGAGGCGGACGAAGGTGCCGTCGATCAGCGACGTGCCGCCGGTGCTGATGACCGAGCCGTGCGTTTCCTGGCCCACCAGCGTGCCGCGCTTCAGCGCTTTGAACGCGTGCGAGATGATCTCCGCGTTGGAGAAGCTCTTTTCGTTGCACATCAGGTTGATGGGCAGCGAATAGCGTTGAATGAAGAGGCGATCCTGCGGGTAAAAACCCTTCACGTGCGGGGCGCCGCGGGGAACGGTGTAGGCGTGCGGCTCGACCATGATCGACGACAGCAGCCGGTCGGTGGTCCAACCGCCGCCGTTGTTGCGCACGTCGATGATCAGGCCCTGCTTGTCCGACGCGGCCGCATAGAGATCGCGCTCGAATACGTCCAGCGACGGCTGGCTCATGCCCTGGATGTGGATGTAGCCGATCTTCCCGTCGGACCACTCGGCCACCTTCGCGGCCGTCTCCAGCCGCCAGTCTTCGTACTTGAGTTGGCGCTCGCTGCCGAAGCTGGTGGGCGTGATCAGCACGTTGAGTTCCGCCGCCTCGCCGCTGTCGAGCGTGCGCCGGATGGTGACGATCGTCTCCTCGTTGACCCGCCCGCGCAGGCGCGACTCGATCGTGTCGGTCGGCGAGAATGGTTCCAGACCGATGGCCGTGACGACATCGCCCGGCTTCAGCGCCATGGAGCCGACGTCGGCCGGTCCCTGCTTGTAGACCCGGGTGATCTCGAAGCCGTCGCCGACGCGGTGGTGAACCGTGCCCAGGCGGCCCTGCGACTCACGATTCGGGCTGCCGCTGTCCGGGGCGCGGATGCCCAGGTGCGACCCGGCGAGTTCGCCGATGAAAAACCCGGCGACGTAGTTGAACTCGTCCGCGCGGCGGGCGTTGCGCGCGAGGGCATGGTACCTGGCCGTGAGCGCCGACCAGTCGAGGTCTTTCAGCGTCGGGTGGTAGAACATCTCGCCCAGCGTGCGGGCGGCGTCGAGAAACTTCTGGCTCGACTGGGCCTGCAAGTCGATGCGGATGCTGTCGGTCAGGTCTACGTACTCGACCTTGCCCCCCCCCGGAGGCACGGTGCCGGCCCGTCCGCCGGAAACGAACACGACCTTGTCGCCGGTCAGCGAGACGTGCTGGACGGATGCCGAGCCGGTCAGCTCCTTGCGGTCGCTGCCGTCCCACTTGATCGAAAAGAGGCCGTTCTCGCCGTAATTGCCGGTAAAGATGTAGCGGTCGCCGCCGGGCGTGATCTCGTTGTTGAACTCGTTGCCGTTCCAGTTGGTGACCCGGCGCAGCCGCAGCCAGGCGTCGTTGAGGTCTTCCGGCGTGAAGGGCGGCGCTTTGTCCTTTTCTTCGTCCTTCTTGTCGGCGTCCTTCTCGTCCTCTTTCTTCTCGTCGCCTTCCTTCGCGTCAGCGTTCTGGCCGTCAGCGTCTTGCGGCTTGTCGCCTTCCTTTCCGTCGTCTTCCTTCTTCTCTTCCGGCTTTTTGACTTCCAGCGGTTTGCGCTTCTTCGCCGCGTCTTCCGCGTCCTTGTAGTATTTTTCGAGCTCCTTCGGCGTCATCGCCTCCATGTCGCGGTCGAGGTAGACCATCCACACGTCGAACTCTTCGTTGACGCGCTCAGACACGAAGCTGAGGATCTTCCCGTCCGCGGACCATCTCGGGTTGCCGTCGTTGTCGGGGTGCCGCGTGACGTTGACCGCGGGGGTCGCGCCGTCGGCCGGCACGATCCAGATGTCCGCGTTGAAGTTCATGTCGTTCTGTTCGTATGCGACGTGGCGGCTGTCGGGGCTCCAGCGCCAGTTCAGGCCGGTATCCCAGCCTGTCACCAGCGCCCGCGTCGTGCCGGCCTCGATGTCCAGCACCATCAGGTCGCCGCGGCCACGGCGGAACGCGAGCATCTTCCCGTCGGGTGACGGACTCGGGCTGCGGTCGTTGTGCTCGGTGACGATGAGCGGCGTGATGTCAAACTTGAGGGCATCGTGCCAGCGATCCGGCTGAAGCTCCTTGGGAAGCTCCTCTTTCTTTTTCTTGTCCTTGTCGTCGTCCTTGCCCTCTTCCTTCTTCTCGTCGCCCTCCTTCGCCTCGCCTTCGCCGGCGGCGCCTGCCTCCTTGGCCGCGTCGCCCTCGGCCGGCTTCGCGTCAGCCTCGCCTTCGCTCTTGGGCTCCTCCTCTTTCTTCTCGTCCTCCTTGGCTTCCTCCTCCTTCGGAGGGTTGGTGGCTTTCTCGAACTCCTCCTTGATCTCGCCCCGCGTCAGCTTGACGGTGGCGGCGTGGATGGAGAGCGTTCCGTCGCGGTCGTCCACGAAGTAGAGCTTCAACCCGTCCGGCGACCAGGCAATGTCCTGCGCCCGCCATTCATCGCGCGTGACGCGCACGGTCGTGCTCTTTTCTTCCAGGTTGCGCACGTACACGTCGCCATACGCCACGAACGCCATCACCTTGCCGTCCGGCGAGAGCGCCGCTTCGGACACGCTGCGGTTGATCGACTTGACTTCGTAGTTGTCCGCCTCGTCCTCGTTGGCGCTGATCTTGAGCGGCTCGGGCACGGCGTCGCGTTGCGTCAGATCGAGTCGATAGAGCTTGTCCCAGACCGTCATCACAACGGTCGTCCCGTCGCCGGACACGTCGAACGCGGTCACGCTGTTGTCGGTGAAGTTCGTCAGGCGGGCGGCGTTGCGGTCGCCGCGTTCCACGCCCATGCGGAACAGGTTGACGACGCCGGTCTCGCGGTCGGACATGAAGATCAGCCCGTCGCCGACCCATTTCGCCTGCCCGTCCTGCCCGTCCCAGTGCGTAAGCTGCCTGAACGAGCGGTCCTGCCGGTCGAAGACCCACGTGTTGAGCCGGTCCGCGCCGCGGTAGTCCCGCCGAGTCCAGCCGACCCCGCCGCGGGTGAATGCGACGAACCGGCCGTCGCGGCGGATTCGCGGATCATGCCCGAAGGCGTCGTGGATGCGGTGGATCTCGCCGCCGTTGACGGAAACCATGTACGGCCGGGCCGAGCGGTAGAGATCGCCCTCCAGCGTCGAGGCGAAAGTGATGACCTCGTTGCCGGCCTCGTCGACGCCGAATCCGTCCAGAGAGCAGGTCACGTCGATGTCGGTCACCTGCCGCACGTCGGTGCCGTCGGCCCGCATGAGGTAGATGTTCTGATAGCCGTTGCGGTCGGACTCGAACGCGATCCGGCTGCCGTCCCAACTCCACGCCGAGCGCAGATCGTCCAGCGGATGCGTGGTGAGGCGAACCGCCTGCCCGCCGCGCGACGAGACCTTCCACAGGTCGCCGCGCCAGGTGAAGACGACCCATTCGCCGTCCGGGCTGATGGACGGATAGCGCGGCAGATCGACGTTGTCGTCGGGCGGACGGGGGGCGTCGACCTGTCCGACGAGCGTCGCGGCCGGGACCGTGGTGATCGACCTGGACGATGCAAACGGGCCGCACCCGGCCGTCAGGGCCAGCAACGTGGCGAAAAGAGCGTTCATGCGCGCCATTTCATCCTTCCTGCGTGGAGTTGTTCTTGATGACCGCGGAGGAGGCGGTCGGGCTTCGCGCCAGAGTCAGCGCGATCCTAAAGGGGTGGCTCGGGGCGGGCAAGGGAGGGGAAGGCAC
>CAZYLK010000059.1:21423-26028 GCA_964648365.1 uncultured Phycisphaeraceae bacterium | reverse complement strand
CCTTCTCCCCCCTTCGTGGCCTCTTCCCACTTGACTGGTAAGTTTGTGCAACCGAAAAATGGGAAGACCCGGCGTCATCGAATACTGGCAAGAGGTGTAATTGCAATGACTTATCAATCCGATGCCCACGCCCGGCGGCCGTGCGGCGCGATCCTGAACGCCTGTTTTCTGGCGGTAGTGCTTTCTGCAACCGGCCTGGCCGCGGCTCAAACTCCGCCGCCCGCGGCAGCAGGTGCGGACACGAACCGGACCGAGGAGCAGCTCATCGCCGCGCTGGACAAGATGCGCGACGACCCGCGGGCCGACTTTCTGCCCGGCGACCTGGCGTCGCACGGGAACGACCACAAGGAGCAGATCATTGCCACGGTGGATGAACTGCTCCGTCGCTTCCCCAGGACGACCCATCGCGACGAAGCGCTGATCCTCAAGATGGAGATGCTCGCCCATCTCTCCCAGGTCAACCACCATGCGATTGGACTGCTGCTGCAAACGACGCGCGAGATTCAAGCGACCAAGCCGGAGGGCAAGCTGGCCGTGATGACGGCCTACTACTCCATTCAGGCGTTCGTCGTGGCCTCGCGGGTGGAAGACATGCCCGAGCAGCAGCGGCTCTACGGCGCGCTGGAACGCTACCGCGCGTTCGTCGAAGACTATCCCGACAGCGAGTATGCGCCGGTCATGTGGGCGAGCTGGATCCGCAATGCGATCAAGCTGGGCCGGATCGAGGAAGCGCAGCAGCAGATCACCCGGCTGCATGCGAAATACCCGACGCACGAGGCGACCAAGCGCGCCATGGGCGAATTGTCGCGGCTGATTGCGGTCGGGCGGCCGCTGACGATCGACCTGGTGGACCGGGACGGCAATCCCGCCGGCACGCCCGACTACTACGGCAAGGTGCTGGTCGTCCACTGCTGGGCCTCGTGGCACGACAAGTCCATGGAGGAACTGGACGGGCTCAAGAAGTTGTACGCGAAGTACAAGGACGAGGGTCTGGCGTTCCTGGGCATCAACGCGGACAAGGTGCCGCTCGCGTTCACCAAGGCAATGGACACGAAGGATCTGCCCTGGCAGCAGGTGTTCGACGGCAAAGGGATGGGCAACGACGTGATCGTCATGCTGGGCGTGACCGAACTGCCGGATTACTTCGTCGTGGATCGGCAGGGCATTCTGCGGGCGATCAATCCGGACGAGGGGCTGGAGGCGTACGTCGGAAAGCTGCTCAAGGAGCCGGTCAGGAAGATCGACATCGATACCGCCCCGCCGCCGCCTGCGACGAATGAGTCCCCGTCGGGCCCGCCGCCGGGTCCGAAGGAATAGCCACAATCTGCGCCGCGGATCGACGCCACAATTTCTGACGCACGCGGAGAGGGGGCGTCAGGCTATTGTTATAGGTGGGAACGGCCCGACCGCATCGCCGGCCGGGCGGGCCGGTTCGGTGTTTGCCGAGATCTGCCCGTTGCGGTTGTCCGGCGGCATCTCATGACACGAGGGGTTTTTGGCGTGAATAGCATCAGGTCAGGCGTCGTTTGCTGGATGGCGGTGTTTGCGGTCGCACAATCGGCGGCGGTGGCGGCTTCCACAACGCCGGCGGGAAGTCCGTCGGCCGCAGGCTGCTCGGTGGTTTATGAGTCCTACAACGACGTGTTTCCACCCAGCCAGGTGGATCCGTTTCATCCGGTGAACATCTGGTTCGACGGGGAGCACACCGGCACGATCCAGTTCGTTCCGGATCGGGACTTCCGGCTGTGTGAGATTCACTTCGTGGCCGCGCACACCGCCGGACCGAACGACTTCCGCATCGTGCTCTACGACGATAACGGCGGCCTGCCCGCCAACGAGCCGATTGCGTCGTGGGCCGTGCAGTTCCCGCCCGAGCGAGGTGAAGTGGAGCCGACCGTGCTCGATGTGTCCGGCGATGCGATCGAACTCGAAGCGGGGCGTCCGTACTGGGTCGGGACGCGCGTCTGGGAGTTCCCGGCTACGGGGCACATTCACCACAGCACCATGCCGGGGCTGGAGGCGCCGCGAGCCGAGATCATCGCCAGCCGCGGCGGTTGGGTCCATGTCAACCCGATGGGCTGGGATCCGAACCCCGGCGCGTGGCGCCTGCTCGGCGAAGCGCAGGGCGGCGTGGAATGCACCGGACGTGAGGCGGTCAAAAAGGCGAAGTGCAAGCGCAAGCGCGGCGCGAACGAACTGACCGTCAAGCTGATCCGCGGCATGCCGGGCGACACGTTCACGGTGACGCTGCCGGACGGCACCGAGGGCAGCGGCGGCATCAACGGCAAGGGAAAGGGCAAGATTCGACTTTCGGACGTGGAGTCAGGACAGGGTTCGGCGCTGGTCCGATGGGACTGTGGCGCCAGCGTGGTGAAAGACTACGAATGCCCGTAGTTTGACTCTGGCGACCGCGGCGTGGCGGCAGGTCGCACGAGCCACCCGCACGGCTGACTCAATGAAGCGGGCCGGTGGATCGGGATCCACCGGCCCGCCGTGTTTTTTTCCGCCCTGCTCGGCTCACCGTGCGCCGAGCCGCGGGCAGTCGTGCGGGCGTTGCCGCAGACGATGATCAGCCGCCGTCGCCGGGTGCTTCCGGCTCAGCAGCCTGATCGCCGGCGCTGGTTTCGGGTTCACTTGGTTCGCCGCCGATGTTCAGGTCGACGACGGTCTGTCCATCGTCAAGGCGCAGCTTCCCGGCGACGACTTCGAGATTGCCCTGTCCGTCGTCCTGCGTCTCGGCGGTCAGCCGTCCGTTGCCCTTCGTGCCGGTCAGGCGCAGCACCAGGGTTTCGTCGCCACCGGTGGCGCCGGTCGCGCCCAGGTCGAGTTCGGCTTTTTCGATGTTGCCGATGTGCTGCAGGATCACCGGATTGTCGCGGACCTGCTCGGCGATCATCTCGGCCGCGACGTTCATGAGCTTTTTACCGCCCCAGACGCCAAGCCCAAGACACAGCGCGGCGGCGACGGACGGATGGACCTGTCGATGCATACGTTCCCTTTCAAGTCGGCGGACCGCGGGTCCGCTCCGTTTCCAGTATCATGGACGGATGCAGCCCGGCTTGCGCCCGCCCCGTGCAGACTATTCCCAGCAGCACTATGGTATCGTGCGCGGGTGTTTACCGCAATCAACGTGAGGGGCGGCCGGCGCCGCCCCAGCCTGCGTCTGCGTTGCGGAAGATTCGCTTGCCGAGGAGCGAGAGGACCAGCCCGGTGGCCAGTTCCGCTGTCTGATTTCGAATGTCGAGGGCGGGGTTGGTTTCCACGACGTCCAGCCCGATAACCCGGCCGGTGTCGCCGAGCATCTCCATCGCCAGGTGCGCCTCGCGGAAGCTCAGGCCGCCGGGGACGGGCGTTCCGGTGCCGGGGGCGATGTCGGGGCTGACGGCGTCCATGTCGAACTCGACGTAGACGCTGCGCGGGCCGATGGCGCCCGGCGATCCGCCGGTGACGACCGCGATGGCCTGGTTCATCACGGCGAACATGCCCTGCTCGTCGATGTCGCGCATGGTGAGGACGGTCACGCCTTCGCGACGGAGCGCGTCGCGCTCGGGCGGGTCGAGATCGCGCACTGCCACTACGGCAACGTGGCGCGGGTCGAACTTGCGGCCGGGGCTGACCAGGTTCACGAAGCGCGTGTCGCCGTGGCCCAGCGCGACGGCCAGGCTCATGCCGTGCAGGTTGCCGCTGGGCGTCGTCTGCGGCGTGTTCATGTCGGCGTGGGCGTCGATCCAGATCAGGCCGAGCGGCTCGCCGCGCTGCGCGAAGTGCGACCCGGCCGCGGCCAGCGAGCCCATCGCCAGGCTGTGATCGCCGCCGATGACCAGGGGGAAGCCGCCGACCATCAGCACGTCGCCGACGGCCGCGGCGAGCGCCTGGTTCGTGGCCAGCACCGGCTCCAGAAACCGCTGCCGCTCGTCCTGCCCGATGTCCGTGGCTTCCGCGACCGAAGCGTCCACGTCACCGGTATCGCATACGTCAAAGCCGAGCGCTTCGATGCGTTGTTTCATGCCCGTCACGCGAATCGCGGACGGCCCCATGTCCACGCCGCGATGGCCCGCGCCGAGGTCGAGCGGGACGCCGATGATGCTGATCTGGGGGCGGGGGGGGGTCATGGGTTGGAAGAAGGGAGTGAGGGAGTGAGGGAGTGAGGGAGTGAGGGAAGAGCGAACGGGAACCGATTCAAGCACGTGCATCCCAGCGAGCCGCGGGCTTCAACGCGCACGGCGCTTCGTGTTTGCTCGCCCTGCCCGTGTTTGGCAGAAGGGAGTGCGAGAGTGGGTGAGTAAGAAAGCAAATGGAGAGGCACGGCCGGAGGAGAATCGTGGCGCGCAGGCCGTTCGGACACCCAACTGCGCCGACGCTTACGGGAGGCGAGCAACACTCGGCAGGTGACGCCTTCCGTGGCACGGCCTTCCAGGCCGTGATTCGATGGGTGGCCAGGCTCCGCCCCCGCCGGGCGTCTTCCTCCCGGCGTATGCGCGAGCCCGGACGAATCACGGGCAAGATGCCCGTGCCACGAAGCGCGGCGACTCGCACGTGAAGCGAGCAATACTCGGCAGGTGACGCCTTCCGTGGCACGGCCTTCCAGGCCGTGATTCGATGGGT
>CAZYLK010000059.1:0-21323 GCA_964648365.1 uncultured Phycisphaeraceae bacterium | reverse complement strand
CGTATGCGCGAGCCCGGACGAATCACGGGCAAGATGCCCGTGCCACGAAGCGCGGTGACCCGCGATACGGAAGTGGTCCGCGTATCCAAGGTGTCCCGTCGGGAGGGTCGTGCGCCCCCTTCTTCCTCTTCCCTGACTCCCTTTTTCCCTCACTCCCTGACTCCCTTCTGCACTGCGGCTGAGAGGACTCGAACCTCCACGTCCTTTCGGACACCAGATCCTAAGTCTGGCGCGTCTGCCAATTCCGCCACAACCGCATGGAACCGCCGCGGTCACGCGCGATGACTCGTCGCCACCGTCTCACGGCGCACGCTCAGTTATACCCGCGCGTCAACGCAGCGTACAGCACTGGAACCGCGTCGCCTGAGCTGAAGCCACGCGGCTTGCCCGGATTCCATCCGAGCCGTCGCACGCGCCTCCATCACAACTTCGACTTCACGTGCTCGATCTTTGATTCGTACATCGAGTGATAGGCTCCATCGGGGGATGCCGCGAGCGCCCGTTCGTAGTGACTCAACGCCGCGGCGTAATCGCCCCGCTTCTCGCAGATGACGCCGAGTCGGCCGTGCAGTTCTTGCACCGCCTCGTCGTCGGGCGGACCCAGCTCCAGGGCCCGAAGGAAATCCCGCTCCGCCGCGCTCATGTCGTCGCCCAGACAATAGCGCGCTTCCCCGCGCCAGCGGTGGAACGCGCTGTGGTCCGGTTCCAGCCTGATGGCTTTGTCCAACGGACCGATGGCACGCTGGTACTCGCACTTGCGGTTCAGCATGAATCCGAGCATGCCGTGGGCGGCGGCCTCGTTCGGATCCAGATGCACGGCTTGTTCGAGGTCGCGGATAGCCGCCCGGCTGTCTCCGACTAGCTCACCGTAGACGTGCGCCCGCCTGATATACGCCTGCGTCCAATCGGGTCTTGACTCAATCACGCGGGACAGATCGGCCTCGGCCTGTTTCCGATCGCTGAAGTCAAGGCCCGTGCAATCCCGCCGGCTCAGGACGGTCCCGCGTTCGAACAGCACGTCGGGGTCCGCCGGCGCCAGATCGACGGCGTCGTTCAGATCGGCAATGGCGGCGTCCAGGTCGCCCGCCTCAGCGTACCGTCGCGCACGGGATAACAGCGATGCGGTGTCCGCTGGGGCTGCCTCGGCCGCGCCGGCGCCGCCGCCCTTGCCTGGTGTTCCAACCACATGGATCTGGCAAACGATCGTCGGGCCAAGCCAGCAGTCCACTTCGACGTTCAATGTCGCGGGACGCTTGATGGCATACGGGAGTTTGATGGCGTGCGCCTTCACGTCGAGTGGATCGGGCTGTGTGGCGGCGCGCACGGCTTCACAGATGTCCTCGCGCGAGACAGGGCGAACCAGTTCGCCTGATGCGTTCAGTTCACGGATGATGGTCAGTTTCTGGTCGCGCAATCGGCGGGCGATATGGTCGTCTGCTTCTCGGCGCGCCATCGTGTCCAGGCTGTCATCGAAAATAGCCCTCCAGTGCTCGATGTCGTCGCGGTAGCGCCGGTCGCTGCACACGCGGCGCCCCTTGCGATAGTCCGCCTCGGCTTCCCGAAAACGGCCCAACTCTTCAAAGGCTCTGCCGCGCTCCGCGAGCAGGTGGCAGTAGATCATGCCGTCATTCTGGGGCTTCCTCAGACCCTCAGTGAGCTCGACGACGACGCGCTCGAAATCTTCAACGTGACGGTAGACCTGGGAGCGCAGCCAGTTGTACTCGGGGTTGTCGGGGTCGAGTTCGATCGCCCGATCATAGTCCATCAGGGCTTTGTCGCAGTCGCGGTACGTGTCATACCAGAAGTGCCCTCTGGCGGAGTATGCCTCGGGCCACTCCGGCTCGCAGTCCACGGCCGCGTCGAGGTCCGCCCGTATTCGATCCCAATCTTCGTCCGCGATTTCGCCGGACAGCAGTTGCCGACGAATGGACGCGCATGCCAGATACGCCTCGGCGCTGCGCGGGTCCAATTCGAGCGCCTTCTCGCAATCGGCGAGCGCATCCTTGAGGTACTGCTTGTCGGCGGTGCGCCAGGATTCCCGCGGATCATACTGGAGACGGCCGCGGGCCGCGTAGCCGTGCGCCAAGTCCGGCCGAAGTCGGATAGCCTCGGAATAGTCGGCATAAGCCAGGTCTGGCTGTCCCCGTTTTGCGTGGCACTCGCCCCGCAGCAGGAAACCGACCTCGTTTTGAGGGTCGTACCTCAGTGCCTTGTTGATCGGCTTCAGTGCCCGGTCAATGGCCCCGGCTCGTATGTGGCCGAGCGCTTCGTGCAGGAGTTCCGCGGCCAGGCGCGTTTTTCGTTCATTACTCGCCATGCCGTCCGTGCGTCCTGCGCAAGATCACCAGCCGGCCGGTGTCACAAAACACCCGGTGGATGTTGGTGCTAAGTTTCAAGACACCGGTTGGAAACCGGTGCCACACCAGAGCCAGCGCCGCATCAGACCGCACGTCTACTCCTCGACTTCCACCTCCACCAGCAACTCCACCTCGACGGCGGCGTTCATCGGCAGTTCGGCGACGCCGACGGCGGCGCGGGCGTGGCGGCCTTTGTCGCTGAAGATCTCGACGAGCAGGTCGCTGGCGCCGTTGGCGACTTTGGGCTGCTCGTAGAAGCCGGGGCTGCTGTTGACGAAGACGCCGACGCGGACGACGCGGATGATGTGGTCAATGCCGCCTGCGACCTGGGCGGCCGCGGCCACGGCGTTGAGCATCGCCTGGCGGGCATCCTCGGTGGCGTGATACAGCGTGACGCTGTGCGGCACCTTGCCGGTATGCTTGAGCTTGCCGCCGCGAAGCGGAAGCTGGCCGCTGGTCTGCACGTATCCGCCGGCGAACACGGCCGGGACATAGCTGCCAACAGGTGTGGCGACCTCCGGCAGGACGATACCGAGATTGGCGAGTCGTTCACTGGGCGTCATGGGTGTCGTTCTCCTCTCTCTCGTTCGCGCCGTGGCGGTCGGCGCTTTCTGCAATGTCCGACTTGTCCGCCGGTTCGTCGTCCCGGTCAAGCAGACGGGCCGCAAGCCCGAGCAATTCATCGTCCGCATCGTCCTCCGAGTCGTCGTCGTCAGCCACCGCGCCGTCGTCGATGCCGTCGGATTCAACGTGCGAGTCAGCAGGGGCATCGGTCGCGGCCGGCGCACGGTCCAGATCAGCCTTCCACGCATACGCCTGCGACACGTCATCGACCGGCGACGCATCCAGCAGGACCAGCGTGATGTCGCCGAACGGCTCGTCCTGCGTCGCACGGATGCGGCGCTGGCGGATGAGTTCCAGCAGGGCCAGAAACAGGCCGATCATGCCGTGGCGGCTGCGCCCCTCGAAGACTTCCACGAACTTCACCGCCCCGCCGGCCCGTTCGACCGTTTCCAGGGCGTCGTCGATGTAGATCAGCAGCGGCGTGTCGTCGAACTCGACCGCGTGCGTGGTGCGGCGCTTGCCGGTCTGTTCCAACAGCTTGTTGAAGGCGTCGATCAGATCCCAGACTTCAACATCGTCGAGATCGACCTCGTCCTCGGGCGGCGGCGGGATGACGGGCTCGCGCGGATGGCGCAGGGCATGGATCTTCGCGGCCAGTTCCATCGCCCGGGCGGCGTCCTTGAAGGACTTGTATTCCAGAAGCTGGCGGACCAGTTCCACCCGCGGGTCGACGAATTCGCCGTCGTCCTCTTCGGGCGGCGGCACCGGCAGCAGCGATCGCGACTTGATCTCCATCAGCGTCGCGGCCATGACCAGGAAGTCGCCGATGGATTCCGGATCGACGTGCTGGAGCACTTCGACGTAGTGGATGAACTGCGTGGTGATCCGCAGGATGGGGATGTCCTGAATGTCGATCTCGTCCCGCCGGATCAGGTAGAGGAGCAGATCCAGCGGGCCGTTGTAGATGTCCAGATCGACGCGATAGTCGTCCATGGCCACTCAGGGTCGGAAAAAGGTGTCAGGATGATTTTTGCCTTGCTCTCAGTTGCGGTTCAGCCGTGACACTGTTCGAGAATCTGAGTTCACCGCCGGCCGGAAAAAGGTGTCAGGATGATTTTTGCCTTGCTCTCAGTTGCGGTTCAGCCGTGACACTGTTCGAGAATCTGAGCTGACCGCCGGCCCGTGTACCGCAAAAATCATCCTGACACCTTTTTCCGCGTTACGATGCCGCATGCATCGCGAACATCGGTCATCACGTCTTGCGCGATGGCTCGCGCCTTAGCGGCGGACGCTGCCAGCACGGCTTCCACCGCCGCCGGATCGGCCGCGAACTGCTCGCGCCGCTGCCGCGCCGGGCCGAGCACGCGCTCGACCACGTCCGCCAGCGCCCCCTTCGCCTCGCCATAGCCCATGCCGCCTTCGCGATATCGCTCGGCGAGGGCGGCCGTTTCGTCGGGCGTCGCCATGAGCTTATAGAGCGCAAAGACGTTGCAGGCATCGGGATCCTTCGGCGCCTCCATCGGCGTCGAGTCCGTCTTGATGCTCATGATCCGCTTGCGCGTCTTCTTGGGCGTATCGAAAAGGTCGATAGCGTTGTCGTAGCTTTTGGACATCTTCTGCCCGTCGATGCCGGGCACGATCAGAGCCTCGTTGAGTTTCGGCTCGGGACGCTTGAGCACCTCCTTCTTGAAGGTGTTGTTGAAATACGCCGCGATGTCCTGCGTCATCTCGATGTGCTGAAGCTGGTCCTTGCCCACCGGGACGATGTCGCTGCGGTAGATGAGGATGTCAGCCGCCATCAGCAGCGGATAAGAGTACAGCCCCATCGTCGGCGTCAGGCCGCGGGCGATCTTGTCCTTGTAGGACGTGGCCCGGTCGAGCAGGCCCTTGCCGGTCACCGTGGCCAGGATCCAGGCCAGTTCGGTCACCTCGGGCACGTCCGACTGGCGGAAGATGCTCGCCCGGGCCGGATCAAGCCCAAGGGCGAGATAGTCGAGTGCGACGTCCAATGTAAGCTGCCGCAGACGGTCGGCGTCCTGCACGGTGGTCAGGGAGTGGTAGTTGGCGATGAAGTAGTAGCACTCGTGCTCGCTCTGAGCCTCGATGTGCTGCTTGATCGCCCCCAGGTAGTTGCCCAGGTGCAGCTTGCCGCTCGGTTGGACGCCGGAGAGGTATCGCATGGGTCGCTACGCTCCTTCGCGGCCAGCGGCCGCGGGGGAGTGAGGGAGTGAGGGAGTAAGGGAGTGAGGGAAGAGGGTGCGTTTCATCGGTTCGGCTTCACGTTACGGCGGTCACGGCGCTCTCGGCGCCGGCAGCTTTCCAAGAGGATTCCATCGCGGCGCGAGGCTCGCGGCGCGCGTGTCCATTCACGAGCGTAGATTCGCGATAGAGGCAGCGAAGTCAAGCGAACGCGGCGGGGAAGTCCCAGGTCGGCGCATGACAGAATGGGCGGGCGCGTGGCACGGTCTCGTCTTCGAGGCCGTGGCGAAGCGCGAGTCTCCTCACGTCCGCGAATTCCACTTGCCCGCCCAGGACCATGCCACGCGAGCCCGCAACGCATGCCCGCGTGGCTGGGATACTCGAGAATGCGGGGTGTGATATCACGCCTGCTCGAACGTCCACGGCCTCGAAGACGAGACCGTGCCACCCGCCGCGCTTGCTCACCGCGGCCTCGAAGACGAGACCGTACCACCCGACTGCCACCCGGCGAACCTGTCATGCCCCCGGCCGGTCCGGGCGACGGGCGCAATTTCGCAATGAAGACGGCGGGCGAGGCCGCTCAGCCCCGCCCGCCGCACATTGGCGGTTAGTGACGATCACTCGGACGCGATCAGTCGCAGGCGCTGCGCTTGCCCTTGAGCTTGCAGACGCCGGGGCCTTCCGGACAGGCCAGGGTCGTCTTCAGCTTCTTGTCGCAGTCCTTCTTGTTGCCGCACTCCTGCTGCGAACGCACGGTGCTGCCCTTCTCCGGGCAGAGGCCGCAACCGCCCTTGGCCTTGCTCTTCTTGAGCACGTAGTGGCAGTGCGGGCTGGTGCTGAACGTGACGAACAGCTTGGGCGGCGCCGGGTTCTGGTCGCTGCCGTGCCAGTAGACGTAGCTGTACGTGTCCTTGTGATTGCGCATCGCCAGCGACAGCACGTCGTCGTCGAGGTCGTCGTCCCAGTTGGCGGCGTTGACATCAAGTTCCCACTCGTACGGCGTCAGGTTGCCGCTGGGGAATCCGCTCTTGATCTCGGTGAGTTCCTCGTTGAGGCCGGGATGAGGGTCCGTGGGACCGCGCGACCAACTGTCGTTGGCGACGCGGAAAATGCTGACCTGCGGGTCGTTGGAGGGGTTGCCGAATCCCTCCTCGTGATACGTCACCAGCGTCATGGCTTCGATGGTGGCGCCGTCCGGGATCGCCGAGAAGTCGAACTTCATCAACCCGTCGAGGGAGATGATGCCCGGCGGATTGGTGTACGACCGGAGGCGGTTGTCGTTCCAGTTCTGCCCGGTGGGCGTGATGCCCTTGGTGTCGACGGCGGTCAACTCGATGTCATCCGCCCGGACCGGCGCGAGGAACGCGCTCGCGGCGGCGACGATGCACCACATGCTCAGCTTCGTCTTCATGGGTTTCCTCCTGTTCTTTTGGGCGCGGCGTCGGCGTGACGCCACGCAAGACGGCCATCATCATACCGAAAATCTGCCGGCAGGAGCAAGGAGAATCGCGATCCCGCGGAGGCGATTCGTGCTCTGACGCGGCAGATCGTGATATGATGGCCGGAGCCGCCTGGTTCAGCGCCGGCACGGAAACGCCTATGCCCGATGACCTGCCAGACTCGACACCGCGGGAGCGCGAACGCCAGATCCACCGCGTGCTGGAGGAATGTCTGCGCCGGCGCAGCAGTGGCGAGGCGTTCGCAGACGAGGAGGTCATCGCGGCGTATCCGGCGCTGATGCCGGAACTGGGCCGGGAGTTGCGTCTGCTGAGCGTCATGCGGGCGGCCAACCGCTCGCGCGAGGCGGCGGGGAAGTCGGATGCGTCGGGGGCAGCGACAGGCGCGGCGGGCGGCGCCGAGCCGTTCCCCCGGATCGCCGGGTATGACATCCTCGATGAGGTCCATCGCGGTGGGCAGGGCGTCGTATTTCGCGCGCTGCAGCGCTCGACGCGGCGCGAAGTCGCCATCAAGGTGATGCGCGAGGGGCCGTTTGCCGGCCGGCACGACCTGGCCCGCTTTGAGCGGGAGGTGCAGACGCTTGCCCGGCTCAACCACCCGAACATCGTCAACATCCATGATCGAGGCTCGGCGGACGGGCGGCACTACTTCGTCATGGACTACATCGACGGCTGGCCGCTGGACGACTACCTCGGGCTGGCGGGCGCCGCAGGTCCGCGGGCCGTGAACGGGTCGCTTGCGACCGCCACCGGCGCAGAGCGTACATCTGTTACGTCCGATCTGTCGGCGTCTCGGCCAGGCGAGCCGGCTCGGACGCCGCTGTCGCTTGCCGAGCGCCTGTCGCTGTTCGTGACGGTGTGTGAGGCCGTGCAGGCGGCGCACGTCCGCGGCGTCATCCATCGCGATCTGAAGCCCAGCAACATCCGCGTCGATCGGGCCGGGCGCCCGCACCTGCTGGACTTCGGCCTGGCCAAGGCGATGCCGAGCGACGAGTCGGGTCCGGCTTCGATCGTGACCGAGACGGGCCAGTTCGTCGGCAGTCTGCCGTGGGCGGCGCCCGAGCAGGCGGCCGGACGCGGCGACGCCGTCGACATGCGTACCGACGTTTACGCGCTGGGGGTGATCCTCTACGAGATGCTGACGGGCCGGTTCCCGTATGGCGTCTTCGGCCCGCACGGCGACGTGCTGGAGCGGATCAGGAACGCCGAACCGGTCCGCCCGAGCCGCATCCGGTCGGACCTCGACAACGACGTCGAGACGATCGTCCTGAAGTGTCTGGCGAAAGAGCCGGATCGCCGCTACCAGACAGCCGGTGAGCTTTCCCGCGACGTTCGGCGCTACCTCGCCGGTGAGCCGATCGACGCCAAGCGCGACAGCACCTGGTACGTGCTGCGCAAGACGGCGCGGCGGTATCGGGCGGCACTGGCGGTGATGTCGCTGATCGTGGCGCTGACCAGCGTTTCGGCCGTCGCGCTGGCGGTCATGTATCGGCGGCAGACGGTGGCGCGGGAGGCGGCGGACGCGGCGACGACGGCGGAATCTGTCGCGCGGCGGCAGGCGGAGGCGATCAACGCGTTCCTCACGGGCATGATTGCTTCGGCCAACGTTAACCTGGCCAACCGGCCGGACGTGACCGTTCGGGAGGTTCTGGATCGGGCGGCGGCGCGGATCGGCACGGATCTGGCGTCGGAACCCCTCATCGAGGCGTCCGTTCGGCGCACGCTGGGGCGCGCGTACGAGAGCATCGGTCGTTACGGGGATGCGTCCGCCCATGCGACGGCCGCGCTGGCGCTGCTGCGTACCGCGTACCGCGACGATCACGCGGACATCGCGGACACGCTCGCAGAGATTGCCATGATTCAATACCGGACGGGCGATCCGATCGCGGCGGAGGTGACGATTCGGGAGGCGATGGACATCCGGCGCCGGCTGGTCGGTGAAGATCATCCGGCTTTTGCCGAGGGCCGCAGCGACCTGGGGTTCTACCTGTTGAAACAGGACCGCTTCGACGAGGCCGAAGCCGCGCTGCGGGCGGCAGAGGCGACCTTCGCGGCACACGGGGTGTTCGATGCCGAATCCGTGGCCAATCTGGGTACGCTCGGCCTGGTGATGCGCAAGCGCGGCGACTTCGCCGCTGCGGCCGAGACGCTTCGGTCGGTCGTGCAGCAGTGGAGGGCGCTCGATGGGGACGACAGCGCCCGGGTGGCCGGGGCGCTGCTGAATCTCGGCAGCGCGCTGGAGGATCTCGGGCAGTACGATGAGGCGGAAGCGGTTATCGGGGAATCGCTGGCGATGCGTCGCCGCGTGCTGGGCGAGGATCATCTCGACGTCGCGTCGAGCCTGAACGATCTCGCCGGCATCCGCTTTGCCCGAGGCGATCTGGAGGGCGCCGGGCAGTTGCTGCACGAGGCGCTGGCGATCAAGGAGAGCCGGCTGGAGCCGCTACACCCCGACATCTTCAACCTGCGCTACAACCTGGCGTCGCTCTATACGCAGTCCGGGCGGTACGCGGAGGCGGCGCCGCTGTTCACCGCGATGCTCGACGATGCGGAGCGCCTCTTTGGGCCGGAGAGCCTGCAAGTCGCGCAGATCGCCGCCAACTACGCCCTGATGCTGCAAGACTCGGGCGATCTGGATGCGGCGGAGAGGCAACTGCGCTCTGCGCTGTTGATCGCCCGGCAGCAACTGGGCGATCGTCATCCGGAGGTCGGCGACTATGCCAACAACCTCGGCTCCATTCTGCGAGACATGGATCGGCTGGATGAGGCGGAGCCGCTGCTGCGCGAAGGGCTGGAGATCCGGCGAGCGGCGTACGAACCCGACCATCCGCAGATTGCCAACAGCCTCTCGAACATCGCGATGCTGATGCTGAAGCGGGACGACCCGGCCGGTGCGGAGCCGCTGCTGCGGGAAGCGATGGAGATCCGCGGGCGGGCGCTGCCGGGCCACTGGCTGTACTATTCGACCGTCGGCCGCCTGGGCGAGACGCTGGTGCTTCTGCAGCGCTATGAGGAGGCGGAGGCGCTGCTGCTGGAGGCGGCCGGCTTTCACGACGCCAACCCGGATGCACGAGTCGGGCTTCAGGAACTTGCCCACGAGCGGCTGGTCAAGCTCTACGAGGCGTGGTGCAGGCCGGGCGACGCGGAGCGCTGGCGACCCGCGGAAGAGGGGCGATAGCCCGGCGGCCTCGCACCGGTTGTCACGCCGCCGCGCCGCGCGACAATACGGGCATGGCTGACTATGCCGCAACGCTTGACGACATCCGCCGCGCCCACGGGCGCATCCGCCATCATGTCCACCGCACCCCGGTGCTGACCTGCACCGCGCTCGATCGCGCGGCGAGGCGACGGCTGTTCTTCAAGTGCGAGAACTTTCAGAAGGTCGGCGCGTTCAAGTTTCGCGGCGCCTGCAACGCGATCCTCCAACTGGCGGACGCGGCACGATCGCGCGGCGTTGTGACGCACAGCTCGGGCAATCATGCCCAGGCGGTGGCGCTGGCGGCGTCGATGCAGGGGATCGCGGCGCACGTGGTCATGCCCACTACGGCCCCCGGCGTGAAGCGACGCGCGGTCGAAGGCTATGGGGCGACGGTCTATCCCTGCGAGCCGACGCTGGCGGCGCGCGAGCGCGTGGCGGCGGAGGTTGTCGAGCGAACGGGGGCGCGTTTCATTCCGCCGTTCGATCATCCGCACATCATCGCCGGCCAGGGCACGGCGGCGCTCGAACTGCTCGAGTCCGTGCCGCAGCTTGACGCCATCGTCGCGCCCGTCGGCGGGGGGGGGCTGCTGAGCGGTACCTGCATCGCCGCCCGCGGCATCGACCCCGCCTTGCGCGTGTACGCGGGCGAGCCTGCGGGCGCGGATGACGCCGCTCGATCCCTGGCGGCGGGGCGGCTGATCCCGCAGACCTCGCCCGACACCATCGCCGACGGCCTGCTGACCAGCCTCGGGGAGCTGACCTGGCCGATCATTCGCGACCACGTCGCGGGCATCATCACCGTTACGGATGTTCAAATACGCCGGGCGCAGCGGCTGGTGTGGGAGCGCATGAAGATCATCATCGAGCCCAGCGCGGCCGTGGCGGTGGCGGCGGTGCTGAGTCCGGAGTTCGGCGCAAAGTCAGACGCGAGGCGGGTCGGCATCATCCTCAGCGGCGGCAACGTGGACCTTGACGTTCCGCTCGTGGTCGACTCCCCGTCGCGTTGAGCCTGAAATCACCGTGCGCCATTCGTGGGCCGCTCCCCTTCCGCAGAATCGGGCAGGCTGAAGCCAGCGGCTCGGGGTAGGCTGAAGCGTGCGGCTCGGCGCGGGCGCCGCATCGTGCGGCGGCTCACGGCCCCGAGCGGGCCTTCTCCGTGACCTGCCGCGCCAGCTCCTGCACCTGGGCCTGGTCTTCCGCCAGTTCGCGCACCTGGCGCAGCTCCGCTTCGGTCGCGGTCGCCGGGTCAAGCGTCTCGGCCATCGCGCGCGTGCGCTCGTTGAGTTCCGTCTGGAGCGCCTTCAGCACGAGCAGTTCGGTGACGGTCGGCACCGGACCTCTGGTCTGCTGCTGCCCCCCCGCGTCGCCTGCGCCGCCGCCGGCGCCCGACTCGGCGAACTGCGAGTCCTGGGCCATTGACAGCGTGCTTTCCAGTGCGTGCACCAGCCTTTGAAGTTCGTCAACGATGCGCTGCGAGAGCGCGACCAGATCATCATCCACCTTGCGAAGGTTCAGGTCGTCGATGATCTGGTCCATCCACTTCGACGCACGCTCCAGCGCCCATTCAAAGACGGGGACGTTCTCAAGCTGCGGGGCAAGGTCGGCCATCATGCCTTTGATGTCTGTCTGGTCACGCGAGAGGCTCGAGGCGGCCCGCGCTTCCAGCCGGCCCACCCGCCCGGCCTGCGCGACGGCGTCGCGCAAGTCCACGATGCCCTGGTGCAGCGCCTGTTGCGCGGCCAGCAGGTTCTCCAGTCCCTCGCGGATGCGGGAAAGCGTGCGCTGCGTCATCTCCTGCCGCGTCTGCTCGTTAAGCTGAACGATGGCCTCCAGCGCCCGCTCCAGCAGGACGATCGCGTCGGCCTGTGCCCCCTCCGCATCGGCGCTGCGTTGCGGCTCCAGGGCGTCTTCCGCATCGCGCATCCGCCCGGCCGCCTGGCGGGTAAGGTCGACGGGTTCTTCCGCCCGCGGCATTCCGGCCAGGTCGTCGGCGACGCGTTCGGCGTTTCGTCGCGTCGTGCGCTGCCGTTCTGCGAGGTCTGCAAACGCGGCCTCGTCCGCGCCGATCATCCGCGCTTCCTGTGTCGAGGTGAGGATCTCGCGCTGGGCCTCGATCAGCGCCGCCAGGGCCGCCTCCGCGTCTTCACCGCGCTTGCGCAGTTCTTCCAACTCGCGGTCCTGGCGCGATTCGAGACCGGCGATCATGCCGCGCAGCGCCTCGGCGGCGGACTTCTGATTGAGCCCGGCGGCGGCCGAACGGTTCTGCGCCAACGCTTCTTCCGCGTCGCGGAGGTGACGATCGAGATCCAGTGCCGCGGCTTCCCGCAGCGCCCGGTCGATCGCCTCGGCCGCGCCGGGATTGGACTCTTCCAATGATTGAAGGTTCTGTCGCAACCGCGCGAGCAACTGATCCACGTCGTCGCCCAGTTGCTGCTGGCGCCGCTGCACCTGATTCAGCGCCGCGCGCTCTTCGGGCGTGAGCGACTCGAGCGGCTTCCCGAGGGTGGCTTTGGCGAGCGCCTGCGTCGCGGCTCGGATTTCTTCCTGCCGATCGAGCACGTCGCGGGTGCGCGTGATGAGCGTCTGAAAGTCGCTCCACTGCGAGATTTCGTCCAGCAGCGACTTCAGTCCCTGAAGCGCCAACTGTCCCGACGCGACGGCCTGTGCCGCCTGCTCGGCCTGTTCCTCGGGCGACAATGGCTCGCGGAGCCGATTCAAAGACGAGGTGGCGGACGCCACGTCGGCCGAGGCGATGCGCGCGAGGGCGTCGCCGAGCGCGTCGGTGCGCTCGACGTTGCTGCGGTCTTGCGGGACGTTGGCTTCGATGCGCCGGGACAGTCGCTTGGCCCGGCGGGACAGCTCGATGAGCATGCGGCCTATGCGCGCCTCGCCGCCACCGAGCGCGCCGGCCATGTCGCGATCATCATCCCCCAGGGGTTCGCCGCCGTCCGCCCGCGCCGCCAGATCCCGTGCCTTGTCGAGCACGTCGCCCTGTTCCAGCGAATGCTGCCGGATGCGGGCCTCGATGGCGGCCAGTTCGTCGCGAAGCCGCTCGTCGAAGTCGGCTTCACTGATGACCTTGATTCGCACCGGCGCCGAGAGGCCGACCTGCCCGCCGGGCGGATCGGACGGCGCCCGGTCACGGGCTTCCGTTTGCAGCACGAGCATGTCCTGCGGCTGCGGCGCCAGGTCGGCCAGCGACAGATCAAGCTCGGCCGTCACGATTGCCCGTTCGGCCGGCGACGCCGAGCCGGATTGCAGGGTCAACGGCAGCGTCGTCTGCCCGCGCGGCGATTCGATGCGAAGCTGCAGCGACTGCACGCCCAGATCGTCCTCCGCCCGCGCCAGCAGTTCGATGGTCGCACGCGGTGTCGCTTCGATCAGCGCCCGCGGTTCCAGAATGGCCGTCGTCGGCGCCCGGTCGGGGCGGGCGATGATCGTGTGCAGTTCGGCGCCGCGGTTGGTGAATCCCTCATCGTCGATCAGCGCCACGCGGAAAGTTGCATCCTCCGTCACCGTCAACGATCCGTGCAGCGTGGCGGGATCGTTCGGGTCCGCATCGAGGGGCAGCAGGCGATCGTCCTGAGTCAGCAGGCCGACGCCTGGGCCTGCGGCCGCCGTGGGAACCGGCTTGGTTGAAACGATGTCGAATTCCATCCGCGATCCGATCGTGGCCTCGATCGGTGCGGCGGTCAGCGGCTGCTCGACGACCGGCCGGTCCGCGGCGTACGCAGGCGGGTAGATGCGCACCAAGGCGGAAGCGACCGCCGGCCGTTGGACGACGGCGATGTGACCCGGCGCGGACCGGGTGTGCGCATCGCCGGCTTCGAACCAGTATTCCAGGTCGGACGTGATTCCGTCGATCTCGGCGAAGAACCCGTCGCCGTCGCGCGACATGGTCAGGCGGCTGCGGTGTCCGTCGGCGTCCATTACGTGTACCACGCCGCGTAACGTCGGTGACAGGCCGCGGACCACCTGCATTCGCACCGTCGCGGACTCGCCCAGCGGCACGCGAAGATCACCCGACTCGGGCACCAGGGCGACCACCGTCGGCCACTCGACGCCCCCGAGGGGATCCAGATAGCGCGACAGGCCGGTGCGCATCCAGCCCGGCGACGAGGCATAAACCGCGCCGATGATGCCGGCGCTGCCCACCAGAAGTGCCAGCCGCAGGGCGATCGGTCGCAGTGTCAGGACGCTTTCGAGCGGAATGCCGGCGACGATCTGCTCGGTGTTCAGGATGACCTGCCGCATGAGTTGCGGCGAACCGGCGTCGGCGAACTGATGAAAGCTGACCGTACTGGAGAGGCGGTCGGCCAGGTGCTTGAAGTGCTTTTCGAGGCGGCCTGCGATCTCCGGGACATTGACCGGCCGTCGCATGGGTCGCACGATCCAGTGGCCGGTCGCCAGAATGAACCCGAGGAGGAAGAAAAACGCCGTCATCATCCGCGGCGTGGGCGGCAGGTGAAAGAGCCAGTCCACCGAGAGGATGAACAGCAGCGCATACACGCCGCCCGATGCGACGGCGCATATCCCGTAGACGACAAGCCGCCGCTGCGCCGTCCGCCGGATGGCGTCGAGACGTTGCATCAGTTCCGAGTTGGTCGCAGTGACAGTCATGGCCAGCCGACTTCGCTATGTTCCCGCTCGCGCTCCTGCACTTTCGTCGCGCCGTTGCGGATTAATCTCCCGCCTTCCTGTACGCTTTCTCCCCACGCTGCTGCCACTCGCCCGGCGGCCGGGATCCGACGTAACTCCCGGCTTGAAAGCCGGGGCTCTGAGGGCATCCGCTCACTCTTCCCGCTTCGTGGCTTCGTGGCTTCGTCGCTCCGTGGCTTCTTCTCACAGCATCCCAAACGCCTTGCGGATAATCCACTCGGCGCTGATCAACAGGGCGAAGAGAATCATAGCCAACTTTGAGTCCCAGAGCGGTTCCGAGACGTCGTCCGGAATGCGGACGCCGCGGTCGGGAATACTGCGGAGCAAGTCGGCCAACTCGTCAATCGAGCGCACAGACCCGCCGGTGGCTTCCGCGAGGCGGGCGAGCGTCTCGGGGTCCGCCTCGACCTGGGCCGACTCCGGATCGCTGGCGAGCACCTGGATGCGCACGCCGTCGTCGGCCGGATCAGGGGTATGGCCTGCGTCTTCGACCTGCAGCTCGTACGAGCCGGATCGCGGGGGAATCACGGCGCCTTCGTAGACCGCGGTGTCGGCACCCAGCCGCGACGTATCGAACCGCTGCACCGGCAACCCTTCATCATCCATCAAGACCACGCGAAGCTGATCGCCATACTCGGCCAACAGGCTGGCGTCGAGCAGTTCCACCTGCGTTTCGACGCGGTCGCCGAGGGCATACTGGCGCCGATCCGTGCGCAACACGAATCTCCTGGATCGACCCAGCCGCTCGGGTCGCATGAGTTCACGCACCACGCGAACCCAGTACGTATCGTGCAGATACTCGCCCGTGTGCCGCCGCCACAGCCACGTGTCATCGGTTGCCTGAAAGAACAGCTTGCCGGCGCCGTAGCGACCCAGCACCATCAGCGGCAGCGCCCGGCCGCGGGCGTCCGTGGCGGTGGGATGCTCGACGAGCACGGTCGCGCCCGGACGCGGACCCTCAGTGCGGGCGTACCAGTACAGGGGCGGCAGCGCGTCAAACAGGTCGGCGTTGGTCTGCGCGTCGGCCGAGAAGCGATAGAGACGGTGTTCGGCGCCGTCGGCCGTCAGCCGCGGATTGTAGCCGGACGTGACCGTCGTGATGCCGCCGGCGCCGGGCGAGGCGTCGACCTGCACCGGCAGGAGCTTTTCCAGCGGCGAGCCGGCGAAGCGCTGCGGCGCATAGCGCTCCCCCGCCAGCAGCCCGAACCCCCCTCCGCCGTCCGCTACGAACTCCGTCAACATGCGCATCTGGCTCGGCGTCAGCCATCCGGCGAACGGATCGACGTCGCCGAAGAGCACCACGTCGAACTCGTCGAGTTCTTCTTCGGTCGCGGGGAAGCGGCGGATGGACACCGTGCCCTCCTGAACGAATCGCGGATCGGCCTCCAGCAGCAGCACGCTGAGCTGGATGCTCGGCTCGCGGGTGAGGGCGTTTTTGATGTAGCGGTATTCGAAGCGCGGGTAGCCATCGACGTAGAGCACGTTGAGCTTGTCGTCGAGGATGACCACCTCGACGCTGTCCGTGTTGTTCTCGACGATGGATTCGCCCGGGAGGGCGTCGATCTCGATGCGATAGCGGACGGTGCCCGGCCGCGACGGCTTGGTGCGCAGTTCAAGCTCGGCGATGTCATCCGGGCTGAGCGTGATGGATTCGCTGGCGACCTCCAGCCCGGACCGCCCGTCGATCAGCCGCACGGTGACCGGCGTCGGCTGCACGATGCCGCGGCTGCCGATCTGCACGCCGACGCCGAGCAGGTCATGCACGAACACGCGCTGCTCAGCCCGAACCGTCGCCAGATATACGTCGGTCGGCGGCGTGGCCGAGCCGACCGGCAGGACATGGATCGGCGTCGAGCGGGCCGCGGCGGTTTCGGCAATGCGGGTGATGTCGAGGGGCGCCGTCGAGCGGCCGTCGGAGAGGACGACCAGTGCGGCCATGCGGCGGCTGCGCGTCTGATCGAGGACCGTCTGGATGGCCCCCCCCGGATCGCTGGCGGCGCCGTCGGCCTGGCCCTGCCGGACGCGTTCGATCAACGCGGGAAGATCGTCCGCGTGCGCGGCCTCGGCCTCCAGCCGGGGGGCGGCGGCGAAGGAGTAAAGCAGGACGTCGTGCGTATCAAGCACATGCTTGAGGCCGTCCTGATCGTTGGCGAGGAAGGCCCGGCGAACGCGGTCGATGCGGGACATGGCAGCTCGGCCGGAGCGTGTGTCTGGCGACGGGCCGCTCTCTGATCCGCCTTCGGCGGACGGTTCGGATTCGTCGGCGCGGGACATGGAGCGCGACTGGTCGACGAGAATCGCCACCGCCGATCGCTCGGTTCGGTTCTGCTGATGCACGAGCGTGGGGCGGCAGATGAGGACGACCAGCAGGGCGAACAGCAGCGCGCGGACCGTTGCGGGGATCGCCCGGCGCAGGCGGGAGCCGTGCTCACGCCGATAGAGAACCACCACCAGACCGACGGCCAGCAGCGCAATCGCCGTAAGCTGCCACGTGGGCATCGGCGTCTGCCACTGCAACGACAGCGGCGTATCGCGACCGATGGCCACTTCGTCGAGGTCGAGAATCCACTGGAGCAGTCGATACACCGTGCTGATGATCCGTAAGCCTGAGCTTCAGAAGGCGCCAAGGGAGCAAGGGAGTAAGGGAGTAAGGGAGTGAGGGAAGAGGAACGGCAACAGCCTCTTCGCCAACACTGTCTCGCTCCGTTTTCCCGGCGTTGAGTCGATCCCTGCCTCCGTCACCGGCTGCGAGCCGGCGCCACACTCTCCTCATTCGTTATTCGCTATTCGACATATTCGCCATTCGCCATTCTCGTTTACTCCCCCTCCTCGCGCCCGCCGCGCGGAATCGCCCGCGGCGCGCGGCGCGAGGCCAACGCCAGTTCGACCAGCATCAACGCGAAGACCGCCGCCAGCAGCGACATCGATAACTCGGTCGATCGCTCGGCGAGATTACCGACCTGCACCGCTTCGACGTCCCGGACGTATCCGACGTGCCGGGCGAACAGGCCCTCCAGTTCTGATCTGTCCAGCGATGCGAGATTCGATTCCTCCGCGGCTGGATTGCTCGCGAACACCTCCACGCGCGGGCCGCAGCGAAGCGTGCCGAACCCCCTGCCGCGGATCGGCTCCGACACGGCCGTGACGCGTTCACGATCCGACTCGAACCGGGCGACGTGCGCAGGGCCTTCCGGCGGAATGAACTCACACACCAGGCCGTGCTCGTTGAGCTTCAGCGGTTCGCGCCAGGCGCGGCCGGCCTCCGTGGTGCGATGATCGCCCGCCCGCCGTGTGAGAAACCCCGCCACCTTCAAGGCGAGGGGGACGAAGTCCATCTTGGCGGCCAGATTCGACCACTGCATGTCGGCCGTTGTGGTCAGGATGGCCGCCCGTCCCGCGCCGTGCGCCGCGACGATCAGCGCGGGCGCGCCGTCGGTGTACTCCAGGACGACTTGTGCATCGGCGGAAGGCTCCGTGGCCCGGACGTAGCTGTTCACACGCGCCATGAACAGCGAGCTGTCCGGCGCCTGCGCGAACTCGGCGACGATGGGATGCACAGGCTCATGCAGGCGCAGCGCGACGCCCGTCGCCGCGGCCTGGGCCGTCGCGACGATCTCTCCCAGCCCGCTCGGCAACGCCCCGGCCCCGTTCGCGAAACCCATCGACGAATACTGCACAGCGTTGAGCAGATCACCGGCGGTGACGAGCAGCCCGCCGCCATCCTCGACGTATCGATTCATCCGACGCCACTGCGTATCGGTCAGCCGCTCAACGTTGCAGAGGACAATCAGGCCGAACTCGTCCCACACTTCGGCGTCCAGGTCGAGCGGCTGAATGACCTTGGGCTGAAATACCACCGGATCGGCCGCAGAGATGCGCGGCGCCAGGGCCGTGGCCAGATACCCCGCCGCGCCTTCGAGTCGTGTCAGGCCCGGACGCCCGTCTACGACGAGCACCGGAACGTCATCCCGCGCCTCGACCGAAAGATAGCGATGGTTGTCCGGCTCCAGCACGTCCGTGGCGCCCGCATCGAGCGATACGCGGACCTGGTACTGGCCGGCATGGTCGAACGACAGGCTGAACGAGAGCGTCTCGGTCCGCCCCGGCTCGATGGCCGAGAGCGTCAGGCGGCGTGCAAGCTGCGGCCCGCGAAAGACGTCCACCATCGCGCCGCGCAGCACCTGTGTCCCGTCGTTGGCGACGGTGACGTTGAAACGGCTGGGCATGGCCGACGAAATCAGCGGGGAATCGGGCGCGAGGGCTTGAACGGATGCGTTGGTCGCGTGGGGGGGGGCGACATGTACGAACGAGACGGACGCCTGCTCCGCCACCCGCCGCGCCGCCTGCGCAATCGGTCCGTCCGCGCGGCCGGGATCCCAGTCGCGGCGGGCCAGATCGCTGAGCACGTACACGGCGCGGTTGCCGGCCGTGGCGTCCGACTCACGCAGGATGCGCGTGACGTGGTCCAGCGCGCCGCCGACATCGGTCGCCTGAAAGGTCGGCGACAGTTCTTCCATCATGCGCCGCACGGCTCGACGGTCATACGAGGCGTGATCGAGCGGCGCCGAAGCGGGCGCCGCCATCGTTACCAGGCTTACGGCGTCGCCCGTCGGAAAGTCCACAAGCAGCCGCCCTGCCGCGGTCAGGGCATGTTGCCATCGCGAGAGGCCGTTCGCATCCACGGCCCGCATCGACAGGGAATCATCTATGACGAGGATGCGATGCGTGCGATGCTCGCCGATCGCCGACAGGCTGTCCGCCGTGAGGTAGGGTCGTGCCAGCGCCAGCCCCAGCAGAACGATCACCAGAATCCGCACGATCAGCAGCAACCATTGCTCGATGAACAGCCGCTTGCGACTCTCCTGTCGGGCGGCCAGCAGAAAGGTCATGGCCGCCCAGGGGACGCGGCGATGCCGCCGCCGGTTGAGCAGGTGAATAATGACCGGCAGCAGCCCCAGCCCGGCCGCGGCGGTGGCCAGCGCCGGGTGAACGAACGCGGCCCATTGCGCCAGTGGAGCGGTGACGGCGTTGGCAAGTAGGGTCAAGCCGTCATCCTTTCCCCAGCACGCGTGACGATCGCTGCCGGATGCGCGCCGCCCGCGACGCCAGATACGCGGAAAGCGCCACGTCCAGTGCGGTGGACGTGTCGAACGTCACGTAATCCACGTGCAACCGGCTGCACGCGGCCTGCATGTTCGACCGGAACGCGGCGACCTCTGCAAGATACCGCTGCCGCAGCGACCGCGGCTCCGTCAGAATCCGCCCCGCCCCTTCCAGCCCGTCGAACATCGTCGGCCCGTTGAATCGAAACGTCAGTTCCGCCCGGTCCCAGAGGTTGCAGACGACCACTTCATGCCGCCGGTAGCGCAGATGGCGAAGTCCGCGCTGGATGCGGGTCACGTCGTCGAACATGTCGCTGACCAGGAAGATCAGCGTCCGCTGATTGAGCCGCTCGGCGAGTTCGTCGAGCACGCGGCCGATCGACGTCTTGCCCGGGCCGGTTCCCTCTTCCAGGGCGCCCACGATGGCCCGCCAGTGAGCCGAGTTGTTGGACGGCCGGATGTAGGTCGTCAGGTGCTCGTCGAAGCGGGCCAGGCCGACGGCGTCGCGCTGCTGCAACGCCAGGTAAGACACGGCCGCCGCCAGCGACGCCGCATACTCATGCTTGGTCAGAGCCGATTCCGGCGAGCGATAACCCATCGACTCGCTGGCGTCGACCACCATCATGCAACTGAGGTTGGTCTCCTGCTCGTATTGCTTGATGTAGTACTTGTCGGTGCGGGCGAAGACGCGCCAGTCGATGTGGCGAAGATCGTCGCCCTGCGTGTACTGCCGGTGGTCGGCGTACTCGACGGAAAGCCCATGATGCGGGCTGCGATGCATGCCGGAGAAATAACCTTCGACAATCAGTCTGGCCCGCAACTGCAAGCTGGAGATCTTCGCCAGCACAGCCGGGTCGAGATACCTGCGATGATCGAGGGCGGCTTCAGTCATGGGCTAGGAAATGGCGAATGACGAGAGAATGGCGAATGTCGAATAGCGAATAACGAATGAAGAAAGAGCCGGTGGCGGCAATGGCTGTGTGGCACCGGTTTGCAACCGGTGGTCTGAATGTGGCACCGGTTTCCAACCGGTGATCTGAGCGAGCCGCGGGCTTCAGCCCGCGCGGAGCCGCACGCTGAAAGGCGGCCCGCGATCCCGACTGTCCTTGTCCCGATGCTCGTCACGCGACGTCGATGGCGCAGCGCCGTGCAGTTCCGCTCCGCCATTCGCCATTCGACACTCGACATTCGACATTTAATCGTCATTCGCCGGTCGCCCCCGGCGCCGCGAAGACCCGGCGGGCGACGCGCTCGTCCATGTTCGCCGATGCGTCGGCGGGGATGGCACGGATCAACTCGTCGATGATGTTGTCGGGCCGCACGCCGTCCGCTTCCGCGTTGAAGTTGGTGATGATGCGGTGCCGCAGCACCGGGTGCGCGACCGCCGCGACGTCCTCGGCCGACACGTAATACCGCCCCTTCAGAATCGCCCGCGCCTTGCCGCACAGGATGAGGTTTTGCGACGCCCGCGGCCCGGCGCCCCAGGCAACGTAATCGCGCACCATCTTGGGCACCTCGCCGCGATCCACCCGCGTCGCCCGCACCAGTCGCATCGCGTAGCGAATCACGTGGTCGGCACACGGCACGCGCCGCACCGTGGACTGCAACTCGATGACGTTGCGGGCCGAGAGCGTCCGCTCGATGCGTACGTCTCGATCGGCCGTGGTCGTCTTGACGATCTCGAACTCTTCCTCCTCGCTCGGATAGTCCACCAGGATTTTCATCATGAACCGGTCGAGCTGCGCCTCCGGCAGGGGGTAGGTGCCTTCCTGCTCGATCGGGTTCT
>CAZYLK010000058.1:0-31268 GCA_964648365.1 uncultured Phycisphaeraceae bacterium | reverse complement strand
CCGGTCGCCGCGGGCGGCACGCTGGCCGACTACGTGCCCTTCTACTTCGCGCCCCGATCGCCGATGCTGTATACGATCCACCGGGGAAACGTCGTCGGCTACGCGGGCGGGCAGGAGAGCGTCCTTCATATGGCGACCACCGCAGTAGCAGCGATGGCGACGGGAAACACATGGTGCTTCACCGACGGCCACGCTGACATGTCAGTGACGGAGTTCTTCGACGACTGGGAACTGCGCGACCGAATCGACTGGTCGGTCATGCACGGCCGCTACTGGTCTGACACGCCGGACAAGCCGGACCGTAAGCGTCGCCGGCAAGCGGAGTTCCTCGTTCATCGCTTCTATCCGTGGACCGCGGTCGACCGCATTGGCGTTCACGATGAGGAGGTGGCTGCTGCCGCACGTCGGGCACTGGCTTCGGCTTCACACCGTCCCTCTGTCGAAATCCGGCCGGACTGGTATTATTGAAGCCTCGGAAGCTGACCATGATCGAGCGTGTAACAGGCAACCTGCTTGAGGCCGACGTCGAGGCCCTGGTGAACACGGTGAACACCGTGGGCGTAATGGGCAAGGGGATCGCGCTGCAGTTCAAGAAGGCGTTCCCTGAGGTCTTCAAGGCGTACAAGCGGGCGTGCGACGCGGGCGAGGTAACGCCAGGCCGGATGTTCATACACGATCTGGGCGGGCTGAGCCGGCCGCGATACATCATCCATTTTCCGACCAAACGCCATTGGCGCGGGCGGTCGAAGATCGAAGACATTTGCAGCGGTCTGGCCGCCCTCGCCGCCGACATCGCCCGGCTTGGCATTCGCTCGATCGCCGTGCCGCCGCTCGGCTGCGGCCATGGCGGCCTGAATTGGGCCGAAGTGTATCCGCTAATCGAGGCAGCACTTGGACCGCTGCCCGACGTCCAGATCCTGGTGTACGAGCCTGCCGGTACGCCGGCTCCCGAGCGGATGCCTGACCGGACTGAGCGACCCAACATGACCCCCGGCCGCGCGGCGGTGCTGGGCTTGATGCGGCGCTACCAGTACCCCGGCTCGGACTACCTGCTGTCCCTGCTGGAAATCCACAAGCTCGCGTACTTCGCCCAGACGGCGGGCGTGCCGCTGAATCTGGAGTTCAAGAAAGGGCCGTACGGCCCGTACGCGGACGCGATCCGGCACGTGCTCCATCGCATCGAAGGCCATTTCGTGCAGGGCTTCGGCGACGGCCGCAACAAGCCTGGCACACCCATTCGACTCCTGCCGGACGCTGCGGACGAAGCGGAGGCATTTCTGGCGGAACGCCGTGAGTTGCACCAGCCTTTCGAACGCGTCGCCCGGCTCATCGAGGGCTTTGAGACGCCGTACGGGCTGGAGCTGTTGTCCAGCGTTCACTGGGTGGCGACGCAAGAGCTTGAGCAACGCGCCAGTCTCGATGTGGTCGTCACGAAGGTGCATGGGTGGAACCCGCGGAAGCGCCGACTGATGCGAGCCGAGCATATCCGTACGGCGCTCGACCGGCTGCGCGACGAGAGTTGGGTGGAGTAGCAGCGCTGGCCACTGACTGCGTGCCGCCCTGCGATTGGCGGCCGCCGTTGAGCAGGGGAATCCGCGCGAGCTGAAGCACGCGGCTCGCTGTTTGCGGTTCGTTTCGCAATGCGAGCGGATCGTCGAGCACAGTTATCCTTACTCATACCCCTCACACCCCCCAATCCGCCCATCAATCTCCCCCACCATCTCCCGATACCGCGCCCCCGTCGTCCCGCCGTACTCCGCCTGCAACCGATCTTCCTGCAACCCCTCCGGCAGATCGGCCATCGGCGGCACGAACGCATCCACGTCGAAGCCTGCCATCAGCCGCTGCTGCATCGCCCGCGCGGCCGCTTCGTCGCGCGTCGCGGCCTGCCCGAAGCGCGTGCCGGCCCGATCCGCGGCCAGGTCGGCGAAGGAGAAGCCGCTGCCGCCCGCGGAGTCGAGTTCCTCTTTGAGGATACCGATGTCGTAGCTGATCCCCTCCGTCGAGAGCACGGCCAGCGCCGCGCTGACGAGGAAATGGCGGCTCCAGTCGACGCGCCCTCGCAGCGGAACCTTGCGCGTCAACCGCAGCGACCCGGGCGGGACGGCGTCGTAGGGGAGTGCGGTGACGAACTCGCCGATGATGTCGTGCCCCAGCGAGATACCCAGCGCGATGATCGCGGCCCGGTTCTCGACCACCGGGTCGCCGGACTGAGAGCGTTCGTGGGCCAGGCGGAACGCGCCTTCGATGAACGCGGCAAAGCGCTGATCCGGCGGCGGCAGATCGCGAGCGATGCGTGCGATCTGCTCGAACTGCGCCCGCAGCGCTGCGACGACCTGTTCGCTTGGTCCGACGTCGCCAAAGATGTCGCTGCGGAATCCGGACGGCATGTCGATCCGGCCATACGTCGCGGAGACGTACGACGGGGCGATCTCCACGTCTTTGATCTGGTCGAAAACCGGCTTGAGCCGCGGATCGTGCGTGACCCGGTCCGACAGGCCGGGCGAGAGCAGCCACAACAGTGCCCGCGGAATCCACGCACGTCCGATCTGAAGTTCCGTGACGTCGAGGCGAACGCGGCCGCCCTCGATCCCCACCCGCCCGCCGATCGTCGCGTTCAGATACATCGGCTCGGCGCCCGCTACGGGAAGGCGGATCGACGCCCGCAGCCGGGCGTGATCGCGGGCGAGTTCGACGCGGGCCTTGCGATCCTGCGACCCGAGCGACAGCCCCCACGCCAGCAGCAGATCGATGTCGCGACCGGTCAGGGTGAGCGTCCTGGTACGACCCGGCGGAACGGCGCGCGGGCTGTGGCTGCGGATCAGCCGCGTGAGCCGCGTGCGGTCGTGAGTCGTCAGCTCCGCCGGTTCGAACGGCAGCGGCGCTGATTCGATAGACAACAGGACCGTCGCCAAGAAACCGCCACCCGCGACCAGCAGGACCACAGCCAGCCTGACCAGCATCTGTCGGGGCGAGCGCCGCGCGTTCGGTCCGGCGATACCCAGGCAGCACCCCAGCAGCCCGCCCAACGTGCCGACGGCCAGGTCCATCGTGTTCGGCGGTCGAAGGCCCGGTCCACTGCGCACCATCGAGACGATTGCGGTAACGATGACGACGGCGAGCATCGTCAGGGCGGCCAGCGTCCACACGGACGCCTGCGGACCTGGCGCGGCGAGCGCCGCCCGGCGCCGCCGCGGCAACGGCAACGACATGGCCGCGGCACAGCCCAGTACCGCGTAGCTGACCACGACGCCCAGGCCGGAGAGGCACGCCGATATGATCAGACTTCTCAACCGGCCGGAGTCCTGCAAGCCCCACAGCGGCTCATTGACCAGCCACGGCCGTCCGCGATGCAGCGCCGCGTCGATCAGCAACCATCCTGTCGTGGCGACGAGCGCAACTCGGGCGATCCAGCGAATCCGCGCGTGCGTGTCGCGTACTCGCGAATCGTCGCTGGCAGGCTTCATCGTTTCGATCCGAGTGCGGCGGCCTCTGAAGCGCGGCAACAACATAACAATGCGCCGCGTGGACGCATCGTACGAGGCTCTTTCGGGCGTCACAACGCGGTCGGCGCGTGGCGGCGTGACCGCCCAAGCCTGTCGCCGGAGTTCGTATCGATTGTCGGTAACGCCGTGAGTCAATCAGCACATGGAACCATGGCGGCAGCGCGGCTTTGGGCCCGCCCCGCTCCCGCCCGATGCGTGATCAGTGTCGAGATGACGACTTGCGAACCGGCCACAGACGGTAGCGAGGCCGGCCGGGTCGGGCCGCCGCCGCGGTTGCGCCCTCCCCGGTGCGGTGGTGTGCCATGTAGCGTTGCATCGCGTCAGCACCCATGTAACGGCGCAAGATCGACCGCTCCACGCCGATCAGATCCACCCAGATAAGCCCGTCGATGACGTCGCTGAAGTCCGGGTCAAGATTGAAGCCCAACAGCCGCGCGTTGAGCTTGAGATACTGCCGCAGGAGGATGGGGATGCCGCGACCCTGCGCGTCGATGTCCTGAATCAATGCGTCAACTTCATCGAGGCTGCCGGCCAGCCGGGTCAACGGGCGGTCCACGTCCGAGCGGCCGCGGGGCAGGCGCGGCGCCCGACGCGGGCGCACCAGGGATGCCAGCCCGCAGCGGTAGTCGTTGTGACTCAGGAACGACATCAGCAGGCGTTTCGTCGTCGTGTCGTACGTGTCGCTGATGCTCACCGCGCCGACCAGATGGCGATAACGCGGATAGCGCGATGCGACGGTCGCGATCCCCTTCCACAGCAGCAGCAAGGCGGCATAGGAGCGCTGTTGTCCGGCGACGACGAACGAACGGCCCAACTCGATGGCCGGGCCGAGCGCGGTGAGCAGCCGACGGTCAAATCGAAACAGCGTATGCGTGTACAGCCCGGCCACGCCGCGCGTGGCGAGAATCTCGTCCATCAGCCCGAGCCGATAGGCGCCGACGACCTCGCCGCGGAGCCGGTTCCAGACGAAAAGATGCAGGTAGTATTCGTCGAATCGGTCCAGATCGACGCTTCGACCGGTTCCCTCGCCCACCTCGCGAAACGTCAACTCCCGCAACCGACCGATTTCATGCAGCGTCGCGGGAATCTCATCGGCCGGGGCGCAAATGACCCAATGCTCGCCCGCGTCGACGAGGACGCGCTGCCGGTCCAGGCCCTCGATTTCGCGGGCCAGTGCCTCCCGCGACGCGGGGGGGGCGATCGGACAGTCGCACCGCTTCGACGAACCGGACTTCGCTGATGTCGAGCGGGCGACGTCGCCAGCGCCCGAGCCGAGCAGCAGCGTCCGGATCCGCAGGTAATCGGTCAGCTTTTCCGGCTCGTCGAATGCGCGCAGCCGCGATGCGGTGATCGCCGGTCCGACGCGGACGGCGAATCGACGACCGCGTTTGTTGAGGCATTCGCGTCCGAGCAGTGCGGTCCGCAGTCGCGGGTGGATCAGCCCGGCTGCGTGGAAGACGATGCTGTTGCGTCCCTCGACGTGAATCGGCGTGACGCTGGCGTGCGTCATTCGGATCAGGCGCGCCGCCGTCGACAGCCACGGCGGCTCGACGACGCGGCGGGTGCGCGGATCGAGATGCGCGACCTCACCCGCCGGAAAGGCAATCAGGGCATGCCCATCCTCGAGCCACCCGACGGCGCTGCGCATCGACGAGGCATTGCCCGCGACGGCGCTGCGACGGCCGAAGGGGTCCACGCAGATGAACCGATCGGCCAGCTCCGGGATCCGTCCGAGCAGGTAGTTGGCCAGCACTTTGACGTCCGGCCGCACGCGCCCGGCCAACGCCAGCAGCGCCAGCCCCTCCGGACCGCCGAACGGGTGATTGGCGACGATCACGAGCGGCCCGGTCCGCGGAATGACGTTCAGCACGTCCGCTTCAACGTCCCAACGGATGCCCAGCGACTCCAGTGCCCGCTCGATGAAATCGCCCGCGCCGGCGCCGGCGTAACGATGGATGTCGGCCAGTCGCCGCAGGCCAAGCCCCCGCTCGGCCAGCGGCCGCAGCCCCGCCCACAAAGCACGTCCCACGGTGTTGCGCGGATGCCAGTGAATGCGAAACGGATCGGTGCCGGTTGCGCCACGATTCATGGTAGCGTTCGACCTCAGTGATGCCGCGGGGCGCCTCGTAGATCGGCATTGTGCCTCCGCGGCGGCCGCCTCGTTGCTCTCATCCTGCCGCACATGGGCTTGATGGATGTACCCATCCTGCCACGGGCGCGTCCCCCGGACAATGCCCCGGCCCGTCCGCGGTGTGCATCGTTAAGAACGGAACCGAGGCCGGCCTCGAGAGCCGGGCGCTGCCCTTCGAGTACGCCCTGCGCCTATCTCCAATGGTGGCAGGCTCCTGCGTTCGGCGTGCGATGCGCGCGGCGTTCCCGTCGAGGCGGCGGGGGGGCCGGCCGCGGCCCGCTCTTAGTGGAAAATTAATGAAGAATTAGCGCTGCACGGTCGGCGAATGAGGCAGCTCGGCAGCACTGGAGAGCAACGCCCCCTGGCGGGCCGAAGGCGGGCCGGCGGCGGGCTACGTCCGCGCGGCCATCGCCTTGACGAATGCGTCGTACTGCTTGTGCTGCGCCATGGAATTGAGCAGCGTCTGCATGGATCGCGTAACGCCCTGGCCGTGCAGCGACCTGCGGATGTAATTCGCACACGCCAGTTCCTGCGGCGTCAGGAGCTTCTCCTCTTTACGCGTACCGGAGGCGTTCAAATCAATGGCGGGCCAGATGCGCATGTTAGCGAGTTCGCGCGACAGCATGATCTCCATGTTGCCGGTGCCCTTAAACTCGTTGAAGATCACGTCGTCCATGCGCGAGCCCGTCTCGATGAGCGCGGTGGCCACGATGGTCAGCGACGCGCCCCCCTCGACGTTGCGGGCGGCGCCGAAGATGGCCTTGGGTTCGATCAGCGCCTTGGAGTCGATGCCGCCGGACATGATGCGCCCGCCGCCGCGGATCTGGTTGTTGAACGCCCGTCCCAGCCGTGTGAGCGAATCCATCAGGACAATCACGTCGCGGCCGGCCTCGACCAATCGCTTGGCCTTGGCGATGACCAGGCGCGAGATGCGCACGTGGCTGTCGGGGTCGCTGTCGTTGCTGCTGTAGACCACTTCGCCCTTGACGCCGCGGCGCATTACGGTGACTTCTTCCGGCCGCTCGTCCACCAGCAGCACGAACAGGCACGCATCGGGATGGTTGACGGCGATGCCCTCGGCCATCTGGTGCAGCAGTACGGTCTTGCCCGTACGGGGCGGGGCGCAGATCAGGCCCCGCTGACCGAAGCCGATCGGCGTCATCAGATCGACGATGTTCATCGTAGTCGGGCCGCCCGGCGTCGAAAAGCGGATGCGCCGATCCGGGTCGATCGCGGTCAGGTCTTCGAAGGGTCTGGTATCGAGATGTTCGTCGACGCTGCGATCGTTGATGGCCTCGATCTCAGCCAGTTCGAGCCGCGTCGCAGGCGGAGCCGGCTTCTTCTTGCCTTTCCGCTTGCCGTTGCTGCCGCCCTTGGCCGGCGCAAGGCGGGCGATGCCGCTGACGGACTCGCCGCCGCGGATGCGATACCGCTTGAGCAGTTCCGGCCCGACCGTCACGTCCGTGGGTTCGGCCCGGTAGTTCTTCTGCCCGTCGCGGACGAACGCGCGGCCCTGCACGTCCAACTCGATCGTTCCGGTCACACTTTCAGACAATTCGCTCATCCTTGAAGCGGATCAGGTCGCGGCGCGCACCGCGACGCCGGGAGGATTCCGCGCACACGGGCACGCGGGCCATTCGAGAATCTGCGGCAGCCCTGACGCTCCGCCGAATGGATTCTACCGGGCCGGCGCCCGGTTGTCGCGGGGTCCGGCCAGGGGGCTACGCGCGCCCCGCTCGCAGACACGACCGGCTCGCCGGGGCGCCCGCGCAGCGGGCCGGCGCCTCGGCGGCGGGGCAGGCTGCCGGCTTACTCGCAGAAGGCCTGAATCGGCTCGACGCAGCCCTGCGGGACTTCGAGCGAGATCAGAACCGAGGCATTGAAGCAGCAGTACTTCGCCTTCGCCTTCTTGCCCTTGACGGCGACCTCGACGGGTTCACCGCTGAACGCGAAGGTCATGCCCGAGCCGTCATGGTCGCCGCTGGTGAGCTTCGCGACGCCGATCGCCTTGCCGCTGGGCTTGCACTTGCCCTTGAACTTCTTGATGTCATCGCAGGTAACGCCGCCGCCCCCCAGCGCCTCGCTCGGATCCACCAGGTAGAACCCCGTGGATCGGTCGGAGATGATCACGTTGCCGCTGGGGAAGTAGGGGAACGTGCTCCAGGCCCCGCTGTAGCCGGCGTTGTCGTTGGCGGGATACGTATCAAAGTACCCGACGCGCGGCGGATCGACCGGATCGACGTTGGCGTTGAAGATCTGCAGGCCGCTGGTGTAATTCGCCTCGAAGATGAAGCCGTCTTTGACGTACAGATTGTGGTCCGTCGAGTTCAGGCCGCTGGTGAAGGTGTTGACCAGCGTCGGGTTCTCCAGATCGGCGATGTCGAACACCAGCGTGCGCGTGGTGATGCCGAAGCTGCCTTCGTCGAACTCGTCGTTAGCGTAGAGGTAGCGCCGGTCGTCGCTGGTCCAGCCCTGATGGCAGTAGCCCAGCATCGGATACGTCTCGCGCCCCAGCAGCACCATGTCCTCCTTGTCGGTCACGTCGATGATTTCCACGCCTCGCCCTTCGCTGAAGCTGAAGGCGATCTCGCGGCCGGCGTACGGACCCTCGGTGTAGGTGATCACGTGCAGGTCGTGCGAGCGGTTGCCGCCGTACTGTCCCTCGATGAAGGGGTTTTCCGGATCCTGGTGAAGGTTCCACGCGACCAGTGCGCCGCGGTTGATGTTGCCCACCGCCAGGTACAGATAGCCGCTGTCTTCGTTCAGGGCGATGTTGTGACTGCGGCTCAGGCCGTTGTCATTGAGCCGCTTGACGACGCGGATGTTGCCGTTGTCCACGTCCGACAGATCGACGATGTCGATGCCGCCGCCCGACTCCTGCGCGACGTAGGCGTAGTGACGATAGACCTTGATGTCGCCCGTCGTGCTCGAACCGTGAGGCACGTGACCGAGGATGACCGGGTTGCGCGGGTCCGTGATTTCGATCACGCTCATTCGGTTGTTCAGCCCCATCAGTGCGTATTCCCGCCCCGACGGCGAAACGTACCCCCAGCAGTCGTTGCCGGCACTGGCGCCGAAATCGACCACGTCGATGTGGCTGAGCAGCTCGACCTTGTCGGCCGGGTATTGAGCAGCCGCAGGCCCTGCGACCCACGTCGCGGCCAGGGCCGCGGTCAGAATGCACACGCGCACCGGAATACTCTTCATCACGAACCAACCTCCATTGGTGACAGGGCCACTCGGGCGACCGTTTCCCCTCCCGACACCCCAGCATAGCAGTTCTGGACCGTCGATCCAAGCCGCTTTTTTTTCGGACCCGTCGGGCGGAGCGCCATCGATCCGGCGGATGCGACGAAACGGCTCGGGATGAGTGTGGCGCGGGCAGCCTGCCGGCGATTGCGGCAACGCCGCGAGTAGCCGAGCCAGGTCATCACGCGATGCCCCCATCGGCCCGGCTGGAGCCTGTCGGTCCCAGCATTCCGCTGAACGCGTCATGCACCGCCGACAATTGCTCACGAACGTCTCGTTGAGCCGTCTCGATCGTCGTGGCACAATGCCGGGTCCGGCTCGCGGAACTTCCGCGAGGCGCATCGGAGATTGAAGATGAAACGAACGCTCCTGGCAGGACTGACGGCGATCTGGCTTGTGACGCCCGCTGCCGTGTTGGCTCAGTCCGATCCAGCCTCCCCCCGCCGTACCCACACCATCGTCGCCGAAGATTACTTCTCGCTCGACGTCATCGGCGACTGCCGCTTCTCGCCCGACGGTTCGATGATCGCCTACACCGCGGCGCGGTGGGACAAAGATCTCGACCGCCGCAACACGGACCTGTGGGTCGCGGCGGTCGCCTCGAAAGAGGTTCGGCGGCTGACCTTCGACCCGGTCGGCGACGGCTCGCCACAGTGGAGCCCGGACGGCCGATGGATCTACTTTTCCAGCGGCCGCAAACAGGCGGGCGAAGACAAACCGCTCTACGATGGCAAGACACAGGTCTGGCGCATCCGCCCCGACGGCAGCGACCTGATGGCCGTCACGCGCGTCTCCGGCGGGATCGGCGCATTCCAGCTCTCCGCCGACGGCCGGGCGGTCTACTACCAGACCGGCGAGGAGCAGACCGACGAGCAGTGGGGCGACCTCAAGAAGAAGTATGCCAAACTCGACTACGGCCACGGCGTCGAGGAGTTCTCGCAGATATGGAAGCTCAACCTGGCCGACTGGCGCGCGGAGAAGCTGATCGACGAAAAGCGCGTGATCGTGGAGTTCGCCGTCACCGACGATCAGAGTCGCATCGCCATGATCACGCACCCGACCGGCGAGCTGATCACCTACGAAGGCCGCTCGACGGTGGACATCTATGATGCCGCCACGAAGAAGATCACGACGCTGGCGGACAAGCTCTGGCGCGAAGACGCCCCGTCGCCGTATGGATGGATCCTGGCGCTGGCGTGGTCGAGCGACGGCCAGTCGCTGGCGTTTCGCGTCGATTTCGACGGGTATTCCGGCGAGATTTTCGTCGCGCAGTGGAGCGGCGGGGAAGAACCGACCACGGTCAAGCTGATCCGCCATGACGAGATGACGCCGAGCGGCGGCCACCTTCAGTGGCTGCCGAAGTCGCACGACCTGTGCTTCACCGCCGAGAGCCGCGCCCGCGACCGCGTGTATGCCCAGCGGATGATCCCGGGCACGGCGCAGTCCAAAGCCATGATTCTCACGCCCGGCGACGTGTGCGTGAATACGTTCGACGTGACGCGCGGCGGCGACAAGCTGGCGATCGTCATGTCGGATATCACCCATCCGCCGGACATCTTCACGGCGCCCACGGCCGGGCGCGGCGACATCGCCTACGACCGCGTCACCCACGTCAATCCGCAGGTCGATACCTGGAAGCTGCCGCAGATATCGCTGGTGCAGTGGAAGAGCACCGACGGCACGGACGTCGAAGGCATCCTCGAACTGCCGCCGGACTACACGCCCGGAACGCCGCTGCCGATGGTCGTCGAAATCCACGGCGGGCCGACAGCCAGCACACGGTACGAGCTGCGCTTCTGGATCTACGGCCGCACGCTCATGGCGTCGCGCGGGTACGCCCTGCTCAGCCCCAACTATCGCGGATCGACCGGCTACGGCGACGAGTTCCTGGAGGACTTGATCGGCCGGGAGAACGACATCGAAGTTGAAGATATCATCACCGGCGTCGAAGCGATGATCGAGCGCGGCATCGCCGACAAGGATCGCCTCGCCGTCATGGGCTGGAGCAACGGCGGTTATCTGACGAATTGCCTCATCACCCGGCCGGAGCGCGTCGCGTTCAAGGCGGCCAGCAGCGGAGCGGGCGTCTTCGACATGGGGTTGCAGTGGCTGGCGGAAGACACGCCCGGCCACGTGATCAACTATCAGAAGGGCCTGCCCTGGGTGCAGACCGAACTGATGCGCAAATCATCGCCCTTCTACGACGTACATAAAGTGCGCACCCCGACGCTGATCCACGTCGGCGAAAACGACCCCCGCTGCCCGCCGGAACACAGCCGCGGCCTGCACCGAGCGCTGCACCATTACCTTAACATTCCCAGCGAACTGGTCGTCTACCCCGGCGCCGGCCACGGCCTGACCACATACGAGCATCGCAAAGCCAAGATGGAATGGGACCAGGCGTGGTTCGACAAGTACGTCACCGAACCCGGCGCAAAAGCCGAAGACGCGCCGACGGGGCCGTCGTAGCCGGTCCGGTGTGGCACCGGTTTGTAACCGGTGATTTCTGATGCGGCACCGGTTTGTAACCGGTGAGTCCAGTGTGGCACCGGTTTGTAACCGGTGAGTCCAGTGTGGCACCGGTTTGTAACCGGTGAGCGGACGGGCCTATGTCGCTCCCCCTGCCGGAGACTCCTCCCCGCACTCCGGACACCGCCCACTGAGATTACCGCGCAGGTCATACGCGCATCGCTGACACAGCCCCGCCTGCCGCCGCGCACGATTGCGGGCAATGCGCCAGTCGAGGTGGACGGTGCGGACGAACGCGATGCCGACGACAAGCACCGCCACGCCGACGGGGACGAACAGCCCGATCGCAAGGATCTGCCCCGGCATCGCCAGCGCCAGCCCGGTCATCAAACCGACCGCCACCATTGCCGCCAGCCCCGCCCGCCGCACCCACGGCCGCAGCAGCTTCCACCACTGCCGCGATCGGAGAATCTGCCACGTTTCCAGCGCCAGCCGCGCACGCTCCGCCTCTGCCGCCGGAACAGCGACCGACACCTCCCCCTCCGCAGGATTCGCGGCCGGCCCGGCGCCGTCGGCGGCGCCCGCCGGATCCCGAGGCTCGACCGCAGTCGGCGACAGACCCCGCGCGCGCAGCACCGCCATCACCTCGCCGAGTTCCTGCGATGATCGGGCGCGGTACACCACCGTGGTCATGGCCGCGAGTGTACGTCACGACCGCGACGCCGGCGCGGTGGTTCCCGACGGCTGAGGCGCCTAATCCTCCCCCCCGCCGACGCGGTACGCGGTCGCCAGCCCGAGCACGGCGAAGACGATGTCCAGCAGTCCCAGATCGTCGACGACGAACTCGACCAGCGAAATCTGCTGCATGGCCCGGGTCACGCTCTGCTTTTCCTGCTGGCGCCAGGTCATGTAGTCCGGCTGCTCCTGATGCAGCGTTCGCAGATCGGGAACGTGCTCGCGAATGAAGTTGTCCAGTTCCTCGGGCGTGACGTCGCCCGGCTCGGATGCGTCCGTGTAGCTGTGATCGACCATGAACTGGGGATACTCATCCTCGGACTGCAGCTTGGCGAAGTCGTCGCTGTCGAGCATGAATTCCTCGTACAACTCCTCCGTCAGTCCCTCCGCGGCCGCCTCCTCGATGAAGTTGTTCATCGCGGTCCGCGCAGCCACCATCTTGCCGACGAAGATCGACGCCAGCGCCAACAACGCGCACATGACGCCGGTGGCCTGTCCCGACCCCCCGGCCGCGCGGGCCAGCCCGCCCACCAGGATGCCGATGCCCCACGCCACCCAGCCCACCTCGTAGCCGGTCGTCGTGGTGATCACCGCCCAGATAATGGCGCCGATGACGCCGCCCACGACCGCACCGATCATGACTTTCGCGTTCAACCGTATTCTCCTCAGGTTTTGACCAGGCGCCCGCACGCCTTGACCTCGTCGGGCGCGCCCTGCGTCATACGAATCGAGCCTGCCAAGTGGGTGCCGCCCACCCCGGCTGTAAAGCGTTCCGTGGATGGGTCACGCTGCGCTCCACTGCCATGCGCGATGGATGACCACTCAGCGGCCGGGGCTGACCCTCACCAACGTGGGTGGATCCCGATAGCACTTCACGCCCCACCGCACCGTCAGAATGAGGCCCACGACGCCGACCGCGACCACGCCGACCGGTCCAAGCGTGTCCACGATCTTCATGAAGATTTCCTGCGAGACGCGCCGGCTCGACGTCCGTGAATCGACATCGCCCAGCCCGCCCGCAAACACCCACGTCGCCGCCACGATGGACGCCCCCAGCATCGCGGGTGCCACAATGGCCCGCAGGGGTGAATGCACTTTCCGTCTGAGCGTCGCTTTCCGCCCGAAGTGCCGCCTGAAGGCGTCCATCAAGGCGTCGAAGTCGGCGCGATCGGCGAGCAGAAACTCCTCATTGGCCATCCCGTGCGACGTCAGCGCCGCGCCGAGCGATTGATAGCGAATCTCGGCTTTCAGCCGCGTCTCGTTGCCGAAAACCGCGATGACCTTCCCGTGCGGAATCTTGCGGACATTTGAAAGCCGCACGTCGGCCGGGACGCCCTCGATCAGCAGTTCATCCAGCAGCGTGTCCAGTTGATTCGCCGGCGCGCGAACCAGGAAGGTGGCCTCGTCGGAGATCGCCAGAAGCGCTCCGTCGCCAAGAACCCATACATCGGTGCCGTCAGGCGCCGTGCCAGCCTGCATGACCCGTGCTCCCGCTGCCAGCCGGGTCCGTCCGGTTGTCAATACGCAAAGGCGTCCGTGCCCGCTCCCGCGTGTCGCTGACGCCGACAGTTTGACAAAACGGCCTCGCCCGTGCAACCCCCCCCGGGTGCGCCAACGCCGCGCGGCCGCGTGGCCAATCGGACAGCGTGACACCAACTGCCGGGGTTACCCGCAGCCCACCCGCCTGCCCTTGAGCCGTTTGCAGGATCCCGCTCCGCCGCCCGGACACTTGATTCTGCCCTTGAATTGCTTGCCACAATCCCGCGGAGTCTCGCAGCTCAGTCCGGAATTTACGGTATCCCCTTCGCGAGGGCACTGCTCGCAGCCGCGACTCGGTTTGGAGTCCCTCCTGAGCGTGTACTCACAGCCAAACCCGTCTGCGAAGGGGTTTCGTGCCATCACGAGCGTTCCATCACCACGGCCGTAAGCGAGTAGTTGTCCGTCGGGCGAGATTTGAACGGAATCAACATATTTTCCCATTTCCCCGTCAAACGTGCGCAACAGTGCGCCATCGGAGATGCGCCAGAGTCTCACCGACTGGTCGTAGCTGCCCGACGCTAACACCCCTCCATCCGGCGAAAACGAGACAGAGCTTACACCCTCAGTGTGCCCGGTCAGCGTACGAATCACCGTTCCATCTGAGCGCCGCCAAAGTACGATTCCGCCCAGATTCGCCGCAGCGAGAATCTTGCCGTCCGGAGAGAATGCAACTGCCACAAAGCTCCCCGGTCGTGCAATCATCTGCCGAACTCGTTCTCCGTCGGCGACGCGCCACAGACTGACAATGCCCTCGTAACGCGGCGGCCCGGCGCCAGAAGCCGCGGCAAGCCACTTGCCATCCCGTGAGAATGCGACCGACCCAACCTGTTCGACGCCTTCAAACGTATGTAGAAGCGACCCATCCGACACGCGCCAGAGCCTGGTTGACCGATCCATGCTTCCTGAGGCCAGCAGTGTGCCGTCAGGAGAGAATGTTACGCACCTTAGTTGGGATCTGTGCCCTTCCAACGTACGCAGCAACGATCCATCAGAGACGCGCCATAGCCTGATCAACCGATCGACACTGCCCGTGGCGAGGGTTTGACCGTCGGGAGAGAACACAGCAGATCGCGCTCCGCCCAGGCCGTCGAGTGTTCGGAACACGGAACCATCCGAGGCACGCCAGAGATGAACGGGAGAGCCGGACGATGCGATCAACTGGCTGTCGGGCGAGAACGAGGCTTCCCAGACTCGGCCGAGGCGCGGAGCGGAGCGGGATTTTTTCCCATTCGGCATCTTCCAGAGCTTGATGGTCCCGTCGTTGTACCCCGACCCAAGGGTCTCTCCATCGGGGGAGAAGGCCAACGACCAGACGCGCTCGTTGTGACTGACAAGCCCGCGTATGAGCGATCCGTCGGCGACGCGCCAGAGCTTTACGGACGTGTCTTGACCCCCGGAAGCCAAGACCTCGCCGTCGGGCGAGAATGATACAGAATCGGCGGTCGCGGGGAGGCTGCGAACCAGGGAGCCATCCGGAACGCGCCAGAGCTTGATTTGCTCACCTCCGGAGGCCAACCATTGCCCGTCCGGTGAAAACGATACGGACTGAACTTCAGCTTCGTGGCCGACCAGTGTGCGGAGCAGTTCCCCATCGGACACACGCCAAAGCCTGATGTTCGTATCTGTGCCCGCCGAAGCCAGCATCTCCCCGTCTGGTGAGAACGCCAGAGTCTTAACGGCGGATTCGTGGCCGAGCAGCGTCCGAAGCAACGACCCGTCCGAGACGCGCCAAAATCGTACGTCCTCGTCCGTGCCCGCCGATGCGAGTATCTGGCCGTCCGGCGAAAACGCGACAGAAAAAACCTCGTGCCGGTGACCTGTCAGCGTCCGGATAGGCGATCCGTCGCTCATTCGCCAGAACCTGATCGTCTGGTCCTCGCTGGACGTGGCGACGAGGTCGCCGTCGGGCGAAAGCGCGACGGAGAGAACGCGATCTTCGTGGCCGGACAACGTGCGGACTAGGAGTGGAACCTGCGCGTTTACCCGCCACAGCTTCACCGACTCGTCACCGCTTCCGGAGAGCATCGTCCGTCCGTCCGCCGAGAACACGAGCGCACGCACATCGGTCGAGTGCCCCCCTGCCATCCACGTGATCTCTGGGAGCCCTTGGGCCTGGGACGCCTGCGGCCCGAGCGCAATCGTGAGCAGATACATCCACGCGCGAGGCGCACCGCGCGCCGGAAGTCGATCGGTCAAACGGTCGTTGCCTGTGCCAGTCATCGGTCAGTCTCCCAAGGCTCTGGTCGGATCACCCCCTCGGCGGCCGCGCAGCCGGTCATTGTACCGATTCCGAGACCAGTTCAGAAGGGGGGCGGGAGCAGTTGCCGGATGCGGTGGAAGGCGGAAGCCGGAGCGCGGAATTCCCACGGGCGGCATGAAGGTGCCGCGCCGGTAGAGCACGGGCGGGATCGGGCCAGCAACGACGCGGCTCACCATCGCGAAAGTCCGGTAAGTCACAGGTCGGCGATCAAGAGCGCCGGGTCCGCAAGTCGCGGCGAGCTTGCGGGTTGCGACGGTTCCGGGCATCATCGGGCGGCGTCTGACGGACGCAAAACAGCAGCAAGCGCCGGTAGCTCAGTTGGACAGAGCATCGGATTTCTAATCCGACGGTCGCAGGTTCGAGTCCTGCCCGGCGCGTCCGGGGTGCGTGGCGTCGGTCGGCTTGGGCGGCGGGTTACTTCGTCAGGACGGCCGTGGCCCAGGTGGACGGGTCGACGTACCAGTAGAGGTCATCGCCGATCGTCAGGGGCTGCTGGCCGTGCTCGCGGTCTTCCACCATGGTGAAAAAGCCGATGCGGGGGTGCTCGGCCGGGTCGAATCCGCTCAGCACCGAGGCCGGGATGTGCGCCTCGAGTTGCCAGCCGCCGGGGAACACGTGCGACGCGACGTGCAGCGCGCGATCGTCCATCGCCGGGGCGTTCTCCTTCGCACGCTGGAACTTCGCCGAGCCCGCAACAGGGGCGGCGTCCCCCGAGGCGCCGCGGCCCGCCCCGCCCCCGCTGTTGGTTGCGCCGCGACTCGCCCCGCCCCGGCCGCGCGATGTGCCGCCATCCACCCCGCCCCGGCCACCGCTCGCGCCGCGATCCGCGGCAGCCAACCCGCCGGCGGGCAGGAAGTAGAACTGCTGGCAGTAACGCGACGCCCGGCGGATGTCGCGGGCGTCTCGCATGTCGGTACACAGGCGCAGGTGGTCGCTGTGCCAGTAGGCTTTCGGGTCGCACTTCGGCGGTGATTTCTTACCCTCGACGCGACAAGCGACGTACAGCCCGTCGTCATTCCAGCACGCCCACACGTCGGCGAAGTCGCGCAGTCCGTCCATCGCCCCCAGCCGGGGCAGCAGTTCCGCCGCGCCCCACCCGGCCAGCGACCCGTCCAGCCTCGGCGGCCGGGGGCGGAACCGAAGCGGAAACTCCAGGTCGATCAGGAAGCGGTTGGGAACCAGAGCGCTCATGTGGAACTCGGGCCGGACGAGCGGTCAGTCGGGCGAATCCGCCAGCGGGGGCAGGAGTGCGTCGAAGAGTTCGGCCGTCCGCAGCCAGCTCCTCATGCCGGGATAGATGACGTTCGTGTTCTCGGCCGGCAGCGTTTCCATTTCCATGATCGCTTCGCTCGGGTCGTAGTAGTGGCGCTGCCCCATGATGCCGTCGTGCGTCACGTACATCAACTCGTTCAGGCGGTGAACGCCGCCGACCGTTTCGATCATGATGTCGCGACGCTGCGGCGGAAACCGCTTCCACAGGGAAAAACTGGAGAACGTCGTGAGGAAGCGAGCGTTCGGCAGCGTTTCCGCGATGGCCGCGACGAAGCGCACCGAGTCCGCCTGCCGATCCGGAAACCCCGGGTTCTCCTCGTTGATCTGCGGCATGTACCACCAGGTCTCGATGCCCGTGTCCCGCAGCGGCAGCAAGGACTGCCGCAGCTTGTCGAAGTCGATCCGCGCCTCGTTTCGCGTGTAGGGCAGGATGCCGGTCTCGTTCTCGATGACGAAGACGTTCGTCCCGGTCTCAGCAGTCATCGTCCGGGCATCGCGGGCGAAGGCGCGCCACGCCTCCGCGTCCGCAAAATCGTAAATCTGCGGGTTGTACGGCACGGCGCCGGGCACGTAGTCGGAACTCTTAAGCCCGCCAATGAGTGTGATCGACGACGGGAACGTCCGGCGCAGCCACGGATAAAGCATGCCGACGCGCGTGCGCCCGGTCGTGATGACGACGCTATCCGTCACGGCGGACCAGTGATCCACCCCGGCCAGACAGAAGTCCAGCAGCGTCCACCCCGGCCGGGCGCCCGTCTCCGGACCCAGATCCAGCGTCTCGACGGGCGTGTTCGGGTGGGAGTTGAACTCCAGCCACGGGATGAACCGCTTCCTGACCTCGACGTCGATGACCGCCGGCGAGGCTTCGCTTGAACCGTCACCGGCCGTGACCGTGAAAGAGACGCGGCCGCGGAAGCCCGGCTCTGGCGTGAAATCCACGAACGCGGCGTCGCGCGGGGCATTGTCGATGCTGCCCAGCACGGCGTGGGGCGGCGGCTCGACGACGCGAAACGTCAGGTCGTCGCCGTCCTCGTCCCGGCCCACCAGTCGCAGCCTTGAACGGCCGGACATCGGAACCAGGTAGGACAGCGCCGTGACCTGGGGCGGCTGACCGGCCGGCAGCACAACGATGGACGCGGTTCCCGTCGGGGAATCCACGGCGCCGTCGCTGGCGACGAACGTCACCTCGTCCGATCCGGAAAAGCCTTTCGACGGCGTGTACTGCACGCCGGCAGAGTCAGCCGCCAGTCGGTTGATCGGGCCGAGTTCACCGTGGCGAGGGCCGGCGATGATCCGAAACGTCAAGGCTGCGCCTTCGACGTCGCGGCCGCGGAGCACGATCATCACCGGTTTATCGACGAGGGTGCGGAACTCCCCGCTGTCAACGACGGGTGGGCGATTCTGTAACGCCGCCACCACGACCTGTACGGTATCGGCGTCCGTCGTCGAGCCGTACGTCAGCGTGAGCCGGAACGCGAGGATCTGCGGCATACCCGTGGCCGCGGGCGCGGTGAACGTACACTTCGGCGCGTTCGACGTTTGCAGGACGACCGGTGTCCCGGCGATCTGCTGCCATTGGAATCGTACGAGCGGTTCATCGCCCGTCTGGCTGGCGCCGGCATCCAGCTCGACGGTTGAGCCGGGCGACGCGACGCGATCCGGCCCCGCGTCAGCGGAGAGTATGAACGACTGGGGATCGACAAGGTCCGGATGCTCATCCGGCGCTTCTCCGGGATCCATGCCGCCGCCGGAGCCGCCGGACTTGCGCACGCTCACGACCTGCGACGCCTCAAGAAATTCGCCGCTGTCCAGCGCGACGGTCAGCACCACCGTGTAATCGCCTTCCGATCGAAATGCATGTTGGACCAGCGCACCCGACGCCGATGCGCCATCGCCAAAGTCCCAGGCGATGTCCCGGATCAGCACGCCGATGTCAGGCACGTCGGCCGAGAATTCGCGTGAGAGCGGATTGCAACAGAAGACCGGTTCAGCGGAAAAGGTGACCTGATCCCTCGCGTCCGTCGGACCGCCGGGCTTTACCGGATCGGGCGACACCCACGGTTCGATGCCACCGGAAGGTGCGACGAGCGGGTCATCGTTCGAGGAGGGAGGGGCGGTCGCACTCGGGTCGAGGCTGCAACCCGCAGCCGTGGATGCGAGCAGGACGGAAGCGAGATGACTCACGGAGCGTCGCGACCTGACGCGACAGCAGCGACCTGAGCGCGTCATGCGCCCCAGCTTGGAGAACCGAGCCATGGTGCTTCCTTCCCCGAATCCAGCCAGGCCGTGGGATACTCGGCTATCCCAGTCAGCCTATGTTAACAGTCTATGATACGGGTGGCGGCGCGTTACCGGAGTACGGGATCACGGCGATTCTCTCGGACCGTGCGTCCGACTCGCGGCAAACGTAACCTGAACCGCGCCGATTCCGCAAGTTTGCGGACGTTCGTCGCGCCGGCGCGCGGAACCAGATTCCAAATCATCGGGAAGCGGTTCGACGATCCCGATCTGCCGCTATACGCGTTTCACGACTCTGCCGGGATGCTACGCAGCCGGCGTCAGAACGTACTGAATCTCCGCGGGCTCGTCCCGCTCGGGGAAGAGGTCGAACGTCGGATCGCAGATGGGCGATAGAAGGTCCATAAAGAGGGCAACCCAGTCGCGCTTGATATCTGCCCGCGTGGCCGGCGTCAGCGCGTTGGCCATGCGTACCAGCATCGGCGCGATCGGGCGCAGGCCGACGTCCCAGATGTGCGCGTGCGTGGGCGTGACGAAAGGCGTCGCTTCGATGATCTCCAGCCCGGCGCGGCGGAAGCGGTCTTCCCACTGGCGGCGTGACGCCAGGCTCGGCCAGGACTGCACGCGCCCGCGGCCGATGATGTCCACCGCCCGTTGTCCGAGGCGATGGCCAAACGCCGCGACGGAGTATCGCTCCATGTCGCTGAGCTTGACGTGCAGGATGATCCGGCCGCCGTCGCAGGTCACGCGTCGGCATTCGGCCAGGAAGGCGTCGATCTGCGTCACCCAGTAGGCTGCGTTGCAGTAGACCGTCGCGAGGCTGCCGTCCTCGAAGGGGAGCGGCCGATTGTTGTCGTGTTCGACCAGCTCTCGATAGAACTTCAGCGCCGCCGCCTTGCGCAGCATGGTCGGCTTGCAGTCCGAGCCGATGTCGATAACGAAGTCCGGTTCCGTGACGACCGGGGGAACATAGTTGTCCCGCCAGGCGTCAAACATGTCGGCGTGTCCGTCGGTTACGGCTTCCAGCGAGCCGACCGCCGCAAAGACATCGAAACCCGGCGCGAAGCGTCCGCCGGCGTGGATGAAGCTGAAAATGCCGTCGCCGCAGCTCAGGTCGGCGGACGGATGATTGAGGCGGCAGCGCGTCAGCACGACGCTGCGCAGCGTCATCCAGAATGCGTTTTCCGGACGCAGCCAGTACGCGCGCAGGTACTGCTCGAGTCGTGCGCGCGTCTCGTCCCGAAGTTGCGGATCGGCAGATCCGCCTCCGTCCAGCAACGCACAGCCGCCGCCGCTGACGCTCATCTGCTCACCTGATCCCACACCCCAACCGTTTCGGTACATCGCTTAAATCCCCGTTTATTCCCAGATCCGTCCCCGTCTCGCACCCCGGCGAGCGGACCTGTACTGCTATCGTATCTACCCGCGGCAGCGCCAGCGGTTCATCGGAATCCCTTATCGTCGCCGCCCGGGTCGAAAACGCCGCCCGGAACCCTGCCCGCCGGGCCGACTCGACGACGTCCGGGTCCACGCTGCCATAGGGGTAACTCATCACGTCCACCGCCGTGCCGAGCACACCGCCAAGCACATCGGCCGATCGCCGTAAATCCTCGTCACGTCGGGTTGGAGTCAAGCGCCTGACGGGCTCATGGCTGAACCCGTGCCCCCCGATCACGTGCCCGTCTGCGTGAAGCATCTTAACGTCTTGACGCGACAAATACCAGCGCCGGCGCCATGCGGCGTTTGATCCAACGTGCCGCTCGAACATCTCTGTCAATACGCGATTCCGAACCGCAATCGGGAGCTTTGCCGTCAGAAGGTACTTCAGATGGGCGCGCGGCGGAGATTCGTAATGGTACATCGTCTCGGCCGCGGCCGCCTCCGAACGCGACAGCCAGTGGATCGGTGCTCCATCGCCGGCTGGGTGCGGACCGGGGATCTGAGGATCACGCGCCGCCTGTGATGCTCCAGGCGAAACCAGGGACGCCGCGGCCGGCGCTGCGCCGGATCGAAGCGCGCGGCTCAGCGCCGTCTGGAGTTCCACCAGCGACAGCCGCGCGAGCAGCAGGTGAATCTGATGGGCGGGGAGCATCGCGTCCGATTCGAGAACCGCGCCGGGCACGAAGAACAGCCCGCTCACGCCGTGCCGCGACAGCACCGGCCCGGCCGTGCGGGCGTGGTCCGCCAGGCCGTCGTCAAAGGTCGGCAGAAACGCACGCCGGGGCAGGTCGCCGTCCCCGCGGAGCCACGCCGAAACCGCCGGCCACCCGACCGGCTCCGCCACGCGGCACAATTGTTCGATCTGCGCCTCAAACGCCGCCGTCGAAAGGCCCTTGACGCCCTGTGACAACGCCGGGGCCGGTTCGCCGACGTAGTGATACATCACGGCGAGGCAGGTCGGGCCGGCCTCCGGATCGGGATCGTCCCGAAACCAGGGGATCTCCGTCGCGTCTGTGCCGCCGGGCGGCGCGGGGCAGGATTCGCCGCCTGACGTGACGCCGGCCGGACCGGACACCAGGGTCGACTGGGCGGGGCGTATCGGCGTCATCGAACGTACCTCGACCGTGCTCCATCGAACGCGCGGCAGCAACCCCCGCCGCATCACGACGCGAATCGGCGCGTGCGCCGGGCAGCGGGCCGATCAGTGTGTTATCGGGTGTCGGCGATACCGGTCTGAAGCAGGCGTGACGCCGGACCGGAAAGGGCGACAGCCCGACAGTGCCGGGGTGGCGCTGTCGGGCTGCCTGAGATGAGCCTACCGCCGCGGATCAACCGCGCGATGAGGAACGATCTGGTAGCATCACGGCACTAAGCGCACGTGTCGCGCTTGCCTTTGATCTTCTTGCAGAAGCCGGGGCCGCCGTCGGGACAGTCGATCTGCTTCAGTTTGACCTTCTTGTCGCAGTCCTTGACGTCGTCGCAGGCCGCGCCCGTGCCGTAGAGGTCACCCTTTTGCGGGCAGACGTTGCAGCCCTTCTTGGCTTTGGTGTTTTTCTTCAGTGCATACTGGCAACCGCTGGGGGCCGAGGCGGGCTCGAGCTTGATGTCGTCCAGGTAGAAGCCGTCCGTACCGTTGCCCGGCTCATCGCCATAGAGGTCGAGGCAACGAAGCTGGGGAAGTCCGCCGCCCGATTCGCCGTTGACCCAGCTCTTGCTGTTGATGAGCTGGTCGTCGTAGTAGTACTCGGCGGTGTCCGCGTCGATGTCGACTTCCGCTCGGAACTCGACCCAGCGACCCTTGATGAGCGGGACGGACGGGCCGGCAAAGCTGTCCTGCACCAGGTTCGTCGTGCCGCTGAACTGATACTGGAACGACCAGTTGTTGGGCGTCAGGTACTGATTCAGGCCGATGATCCAGCCGCGGCCGGTCATGTTATCCGGCACGAACGTCATCGCGGTCAGGGTGAAGCGGCCCCCGTCGTTGGTAAACCGGTGAACGGTGTCGTCGCCGGGGCTGACCGTGCCGAGCAGCTTGATCGAGTTCGAGCCGCTGTTGGCCTGCTCGTCAGAGACGACGGCACAGACGGCCGGGTTGTTGTCCCAGCCTTCCCAGTCGCTCTGCGGGCAGATGTCGCCCAGGTTGTACGAGTCGAAGTTTTCGTCCAGGCTCGTCTGCCCCTGTGCGCCGCCGCACCAGGCCAGTGCGAGCAACGCGACCATGCCGACTGACATGCATCTCATACTACTACCTCCTTCTAAGTGCGGAACATGCGGGGACCACCCCCGCGCTGGTGACGCCGAACCTGATGCACAACGCTTGCCCGGAGACGTGAGTCGGCCTGCGGTCGGCCCACCGCGGGCGGCGCCCGCGGTCCGCACCGCTTCCGACCTGCACAAACTAAAGTAACCGTCACCCCGGCAACGACATCGGGGTGGGCGACGCCGACGCACAGCGAACGCGCCGCGCAGAACTGCTTCAGACTTGTTACCGGCCGGGCATAAAGACGCTACGCACCAGTTGCCCGATAATAGCGCGCAACCACGGTCTGTTCAAGGGCGGCAGGGTTGGAAATCCGTTGTGCAGATGCACTGGGCGGACACAGGATGCCCACGCGCAGCGGGAGACCGGTGCGTCAGGACTGGGGCGCGGCGGGGGTCGATCGCCGTGCGACCGGCGTGGACGCGACGACGTGCGCGTCAGGTGCGGGAGAGCAGCCGGCCGAACAGTCCCCGTTTGGCGGCGTCCTCTTCAACCGGCTGGTCTTTGACCTTTGCGATCTTGCGGGCCATTTCGCGAATGGCTTCGCGCACCGGGTTCGATCGGTCCACCGCCGCGATCGGACGCCCATAGTCGAGCGAACGGGCGATGAACTCATAGTCGTTGGGAATCGCGCAGTAGATCGGGCGGCCGATCATTTCCTCGACGTCCTTTTCCGTGACGCGGCCGGGCGTCTTCGTCGTGCGGTTGACGACGATCTGGATGCGCTCCTCCGGAATGCCCGCCTGGCAGAGGGCGTCGAAGTACCGCTTGGTGTTTCTCAGGCAAGGGATCAGCAACTGGCTGACGATCACGATGACGTCCGCCTGACTCTGCGCCGCCATGCTCACCGAGTCCATCGTCCGCGGCATGTCGATCACGACGCACTCGAAGTTCGAGTTGAGCAGCTCCACCACACGGTGGACCACGTCCGGCGTGATGAGCGCGAACTGGTCGATGCTGTCGGGGCGCGGCAGAAGCGCGACGTTGCACGACAGGCCGGTCATGGCGTCCTTCAGGATGCCGGCGTCCAGTTCCTCCAGCGCCACGGCCAGGTCGTACCACGTGTATTTCGGGTCGGTGTCGAAGTTCGTCGCGGCATCGCCGAACTGAAGGTTCAGATCCGCCAGGGCGCAGGTGGACTCGGTCAACTGGCCGAGTTCGAGCGCCAGGTTGCATGCGATGGTGGTCGCCCCCATGCCGCCGCTGGCCGACGTGACGCAGACGCACTGGCTCCTGGCGCTGTGCAGCAGCCGCTTTCGCGCGACCCGGCTGACCGCCGCGGACAGGTCGTTCTGATCGATCGGCTCACAGACGAACTGGTCGCAGCCGGCCCGGATCGGCGCGAGGATCGCCTCGGGCGCCGTCTGATGGCTCGCCGCGATCATCGCGATCGACGGATAACGCGTGGAAACCTGGTCGATGATGTCCACCACGCCCGGCGGATCCGGATCGAGGTGGAAGAAGATCATGTTGACGTCGTTTTCGTGCAGGGTCTCGGCGAGTTCGTCCGAGTTGCGCGCCTCGCCGACGAGGCGAACGAAGTTAACGGACGTGAGTCGGTCGCGCAGCTCCTGAGACGACTCCGGCTGGGCATTGAACAGGCATACGTTGAGTCGGTTACTCATGGCGCCCCCGGTGAACTCGCACGAAGCTCCGTGGGAATGCTCCCATTCCCTTATCGGTTTCCTGCCCGCCTCAGTTCGGTAAGCCCGCGGCCGGTCCGCGGCAGCGACCGGCGTCTGCGCCGGCCCCCGCAGGTAACATACAATCCCCAGACGGCGGGCGAGGTTCGGGCGGGTTAGCGGCTCATCCAGATCACGCCAGCGCCGGCTCCGGTTGCGGCAGAACCCGACTGGCGGGGCGCTCGACGCACCGCTCGATCGCATCGATCACGTCCACGTCGTAGCCGCCGAGGGAGTCTGAGCGCAGTTCCCGCAACGCCGCCGCCGACGTCAGCGGCTGCCCGCCGCAGCCCTCCTCCAGCAGGGTGTCATAAGCACGGACGGCCCGGATAATCCGCGCGCCCAGTGGAATATCCGCGGGACGCACCGTGTCGTCCATCGTCAGCACCTCACGAGCGGCTTCGTCCTGATTCAGCACCAGCGGCAAGGCGCCATGCAGCACCGCGCCCAGCGACTGGACGAGGTCCGTTCCCATGAACGTATGCTTCTGCCCCTTCAGCTTGCCGCCCAGAGAACTGACGGCCTTGCTGATCAGCGTCGTCGTGATTTCCACGCCGCCCAGGTCGTAGAGCAGGGCGCCGACGCGGACGTCGTCGACTTCCTTCTGCGTCATGCGCATGTTCTGCGCCACCCGCTGGCTGAGTTCCGCCACCCGCACCGAGCGTGCCTTGACCTTGGGATTGGCGCTCTGCAGGTATTTCGACAGCACTTCGATGACGCCCACGTAAGCGATTTCAAGCTCACGCACCGTCTCCGCCCGCTCATCGCAGAGCGTGCCCACCAGCAGAGCGGTCAGCCCCAGCGCCGACGCCCAGACGGTCAGCGCCAGTCCGACGACCATCGGTGATTTGAACGCCATGAAGCTGGCCGGGTCGGAGGCCACCACGGCCGTGACCGCCAGCGCGCTGAACAGGGCGAGGATTCCCGCGTTCGTGCGGCCCAGGTAGTACCCGGCGAGCACGATCGGCAGGAAGTAGAGGTTGAGCGTTACCATCCGGTACCCGCCCAGCCGGAACAGCAGGAGCGTCATGCCCAGCGTCACGACGATGAGCATGATCTCGAAGGTTCGTCGGTCCCTGTTGTCGAGCTTGGCGCTCACAGTTGGCTCTCCCGTGCGCGGTCCGCGCCTATCCCACGGCGACGGCGTCGGCCGCCGGCCCCACTTCGATCAGTTCACTGGAGGCGTCGCCGCCCCACGCCGCGGCCGGCTCCGGGCTGCCGGCGCCCGCGACTTCCGCCGTCTCGTATTGAGCGTGAATCTCGCGGAACTTCGGTTCGATCGTGGTCCACACGTCGATCAGATGGGGATCGAAGTGGGTTCCCGCTCCAGCGCGGATGATCTGGGCGCACTCCTCGTGCGGCATGCGGTCTTTGTAGACGCGCTTGCTCGAGAGGGCGTCGTAGACGTCGGCGATGGCCACGATCCGGGCCGACAGCGGAATCTCCTCGGCGGACAGTCCACTCGGATAGCCGGTCCCGTCCCAGCGCTCGTGGTGGTGCAACGCGATCTGCCGGGCCATCTGCAGGAAGTTCGTGCTGCCCAGCCGCTGTTCGATCTCGATCAGACAATCGCCGCCGATGCGGCAGTGCGTCTGCATGATCTGCCGCTCCGCGGCGGTCAGCGCGCCCGGTTTCAGGAGGATCCGATCGGCCACGCCCACTTTGCCGATGTCGTGCAGCGCCGAACTGATCCCGATCAGACGGATGAACGTCGGCGTCACCTCTTTGCCGTAGCGGGGGTGATGGCGAAGCGCCGCCGCCATCGTCGTGGAGTAGGCGGAGATGCGTTCCAGGTGGTCGCCGGTCTCGGGATCGCGCGAGTCCGCCAGCTTGGCCAGGCCGAAGATGACCGCGTCGCGCGTGCGGACGAGTTCCTGTGCCCGGCGCAGCGTGCCGGTGAACTTCTCGGCCCGCTGCTGCGTCAACTGATCGTGATAGCGTGCAAGGATCAGGTACACGCCGATGGACAGCATGGCGCACGTCCACAGCAGCGTCAGCGCGCTCACCTTGGACAGCGGCTGGACGACGACGTTGGTCAGCCCGGTCAACATGGACTCCGGCCGACCCACCACCACGGAGACGCCGCGCTCGCCGGTGGCCGCGCAGGCGCCCAGATGCCGCGCCCCCTGCCACTGGAAGTAGCCGAGGCAACCTGCCGTGCCGTCCTCGTTCGTGGCGTCCTGCGTTTCCCAGCGCAGCGGCGCTGCCTTCGAGTCGCTGATCTGCCCGACCGCTTCGACCACGACCCATTTCGGATCAACGATGAGGACGACGTCCGGCTGGCTGCCGGTGGAACGCCGCAACAGAGCGGCCGTGCTCTCGAAGTCCCTGCCGCCCAATTCGTTCGGCTCCTGGCTCGCCGCCCAGAACCCTGCCAGGCGTTCCGCGGAGCGACTCAACTCATCCCAGCAGTTGGATTTGACGTGCTCACGCGTCGCGAGCGTGGCGAAGTGGTGGTGCATCCAGAGCGCAACCGCGACGCACACCGTCTGCGCGATGACGATCATCAGCGTCTGTCTGATGCGATCATTCACGGCGGACCCGTCTTCACCCAACGCGGCGCAAACTCGAAGCCAACGGTGCCCCAGACCCCGACAGGATTGGGACTGGGGTATTCACACAAGCGCCGCTTCATTCATTCGGCGTCGGGGTACGCAGGGTTGAGATGTACAGGGGCGCCGTGATAACGCTCGCCGAATCCGCGTTTGTTATCGGCGGGCAGGGGCGGTGCGTGGGCGCCGGCGCGGGTCCGCACAGCCGGTGGGCCGTGGAGTCAACCGCGTCCATGCGTGAGCGAGACCTGCCGCCAGAGGGCGATCCACTCCGGGATCAACAGCGACTCGGCCCGGCGGTCCAGGTCGACGGCGGGTTCCGACAGACGCCCCGGGTCGTAGCCGGCCAGGCGCAGCCCCGCCCGCAGCGTCTTGCGACGATGCTCAAACAGCCCGCGCACGAATTCGGTCATCGCCCGCAGCGTGACCGGCGCCTCGTCGGCGCCCGATGGGCGTTCCTTTACATCCAGGCGCAGCATGACCGACTCCACCTTGGGAGCGGGCCAGAACGCATCAGGCGGCACGCGGCCCAGTACCTGGATATCGCAGGTCATCTGCGCCAGCACGGAAATGGGTCCGAACGCGGGCGTGCCGGCCGCGGCGGCGAAGCGCTCGCCGACTTCGAGCTGCACGGTGAAGCAGAGCCGTCGGATTCGCGGCACGTCGAGCAGAATGTTGCCGATCAGCGGCGTGGCGATCTGGTAGGGCAGGTTGGCGACGAGCACGCAGCGCCCCGAAAATGCCTGAGCCGACGATTCGACGGCGTCGACCAGATGGGGCGAGAGCCGGTTTTTCGATTCGAGCGCATCGGCGCGGATCAGTCGAACCTCCGCAACGTCGGCAAACTGCGCATCCAGCCGCCCGTACAGATCCTTGTCGACTTCGATCGCGATGACCCGGCCGGCCCGTTCCGCGAGGGCCGCGGTCAGGCTTCCCGTTCCCGCGCCGACTTCCAGAACGACGTCGTCGCGCGACAGCTCAGCCGCATCGACAAGTCGTCGCATGAGGTTGCCGTCGATGAGAAAGTTCTGGCCGAAGCGTTTGCGCGGCCGCAGCCCCGCGGCTTCCAGGAGGGTGCGAATCTGCCGCTTGGTCTGGTAGGCGTGCGACATCGGGAGTCGGCGATTGCGGCCGCCCGCCCGCAAGCCCGGTCGTTGCTTCGCGCAATGTCCGGCCGTGTCACGACGGGCCGAGCCGCTATAATGGCCCCTCGGCGCGCTGTCGCCGAGAGCGGGTGATCATAGCTGGTCCGCGTCCCCTTCAACAGCGAGGAAGGTCGAAATGGAGTCGTACGAAGTTCTGCGGCGGGCGATCGACGCGGTCGGCGTGAAGTCGGTGGCGGGGACGCTGCGCCTCTCTCCTGCGCTGGTCTACAAGTGGTGCCAGCACCGCGATCCCGACGACCCGGAGGCCGGCGGCGCCCGCAACCCGCTCGACCGGCTCGCCGACGTGCTGCGGGCGACGGGTGATTCGACCGTCGTCAACTGGCTCTGCCACGAGGCCGGCGGGTTCTATGTGCCCAACCCCACCGAGGCAATCCCCGACATCGACGCCGAGTTGCTGAACCGCACGCAGCGGCTGGTAACGGAGTTCAGCCGGCTCCTGGCTGAGGTGACCCGCGCCATCGCGGACGACGGCGAAATCGAGCCGGCAGAGGCCGACCGCATCCGGCAGGCGTGGGAGGCGCTCAAGAGTTCCGGCGAGGCGTTCACGCTCGCCGCGGAGCGCGGCCTGTATCGGCACCGTCGCCGGACGCGCCCCGCGGACGAGTCGAAGTGAGCCTGCGCCGCCCCCCCAAGCGCCAACGCGGTTCGACCTAAACATCTTAAAAATAGCTACTTACGATTGATTGCCGACGCGGCGCCGCCGTGACCCCTCCAGCGGGCTGGATCGGGAAGCCGGTGGGCGGCCGAGGTGTCTGCGAGCCGGCCAGCCGTCCGCTCGGGTCGCGTCCGCATTGGCCGGAGCGCCGCCAGCGTAAGTCGAGTCCGGCGGCTGAATTCTCGACAAGTGGGCTGGCAGTCCGGTTTGCAGCGCGGTATACTCCACCGCTTGAAGCGTCTCCCGGCGTGGGGACGGCGCGGCGATCATTCATACCTGCCGCCTTGAAGCTCCGGCCGCCGGGCCGGGGGGTGACTGGTCTGACCGATATCATCTAGAGGGTTCGGCAATGCGCGGAAACATTGTTTGGCTTGGCATCCTGGCCGTCTGCACGCTCGCAGGGACTTCTTACGCGCAGGAGGGCGAAGGCGCTACCGTCGCGGTCGCCCGGCCTGAGAACGTGGCCGCGTCCGTGCTGCGTCGGTCGGTCGATATCGCCGAGTTTCAGGATCAGACGTTTGAGGAAGTGCTCGACTGGATCCGCGATCAGGGTCCGATCAACATCGTGCCCCAGTGGCGGGCGCTGGAAGCGGAAGGCATCGGCCCCGATTCGCTCATCTCGCTCCAACTGCGGGATACCACGGTCGGCGACGTGTTGATCGAAGCGGTGGACCAGTTGTCCGACGTGACGCCCGTTCTGTTCCGGGCAACCCGCAACACGTTGAAGATTTCCACCAAGGCGGATTTCGACCGCAAGCTGGAGTTGCGGGTTTACAACATCACCGACCTGCTGATCCGCATCAAGAACTTCACTGAGGCGCCGCGCATCGACATCCAGCAGCAGACCGGCGGCGGTCAGGGCGGCGGCAGCGAGCAACTCTTCCAGGGCGGCGGCGATGAGCAGGACGACGACGACGAGGATCGTGAACTGGACGAGGACGATCCGGGTCTGGTGAAGATGCGTGAAGTCATCGAAGACACCATCGAGCCCGAGGCCTGGGACACCTACGGCGGCAAGGCCAGCATCCGCCCCTGGGATCGCAGCTTGATCGTCAACGCCCCCATCGAGATCCACGAGAAGATCGCCGGCGCCTACGTTCGCTGATTCGCGCCGTCCACGATCGATTCCGAACTGATTCAAGCGTCGCGCCGGGTAGAGCATCCGGCGCGACGCTTTTTTTGATCGCGCCGCCCGCCGCGCGCAACAACGCCCGTCCGCCCCGGTCGGCTCGACGTTTTCTTACACGCCCACGTCCGTGCCGCCGCTGCCTCGTGCCTAGAATGATCGCCGGTTCGCCGGCGACGACGCGTTTGATTCATCCATCCCATTCCCCCGGACGGCGACCGCATCGGTCGCGACACAGGATCCCTCCACAGTCCATGATCCGGAGCATCAATCGCATGAAACGCATTCTTGTGGCCTTCGTAGCAGTAGTGGTGGGCGTGGTTTCCGTCACGAACGCTCAGCAGATCGGGCCGGCGGCGCCAGTTGCCGCGCCGGCTTCGTCCAACCCCGCCGCCGAGCTGATGTGCGAAAACGTCGCCGAGCTTCGATGGGAAGATGCCACTTTTGAGGAAGTGGTCGAGTGGCTGCGCGAACGCGGCGCCGTCAACGTGCTGGTGCGGTGGAACGCGCTGCTCGACGAAGGCGTCGATCCGGCGTCGCTGGTCTCGCTCAATCTGAAAGATGTCACGATCGCCGACGTCCTGCGCGAAACGCTGGCGCAGGTCTCGGCCGAAGGCGCCGTCGGATTCGTCGCCCGCGGCAACACGATCCGGATCACGACGCGGCGCGAGCTCAGCGCCGACATGATCGTAAGGGTCTACGACATCGGCGACTTGATCACCACAGCGCCCGATTTCCGCGGCCCCCAGGTGCGGCTGGATCAGATCGCCGGCGGATCGAGCGGCGACACCGCGCCGATTCTGGAAGGGTACGACCCCGGTGATGAAGACCCGAGCGAGCGAACGCCTGCCAGCGCCGAGGAAGACCGGCCCGGCGTGCAGAAACTGCGCGAGATCATCGAGCAGACCATCGAGCCTGAATCCTGGTGGATCTACGGCGGAAAGGGGACGATCCGCGGCTTTGACCGAACGCTGGTGGTGCGAAACTC
>CAZYLK010000057.1:0-31552 GCA_964648365.1 uncultured Phycisphaeraceae bacterium | reverse complement strand
CGCGCACTGACCATCGGCCTTGCTATTATTCTCCTGGGCGGCGCCGGGGCGGCCATCTGGTACTACACGCCGATCCGAACGTCCTACCTGACCGACGCGGATACGATCCGCGTTCCGGTGGTCACGGCCGACCCGCGCGACGTGCTGTGGCAGCCGCCGAACCGGCTTGACATCGAAATCGAGTCGGCCGGGGATAACTATGAACCGCGCTTGAGCTGGGACGGTACTTCGATCTACTTCGTCCGCGGCAAGGCGGGCGAGAATGCAGACATCTTTGTTTCCCATCGCACACCGGCCGGCTGGACGCCCGCGGAACCGGTGGTGGCGCTGAACAGCGAGTATGACGATCTCGGGCCGGAGCCGTCGGCCGATGACGCTTCCATCTACTTTTACAGCAACCGGCCCGGCGGATCGGGTGGATACGACCTGTGGATGTCGCACCGGGGCGAGCAGGGCTGGATGCCGCCGGTCAATCTGGGTCCGAAGGTCAACTCGGAATACAACGACTACGGCCCGGCGGTGAGTCCGAAGTCCGACCGGCTCTACTTTGCCTCCAACCGGCCGCAGCCGCAGGACACCGACGGCCCCAACCCGGACGCGTGGGTCGCGACGGTCCGTGAGGACCTGTATCAGCGCACATACGACCTTTATTCCGTCGCGTTGACTGAAAGCGGACCCGGCGAGGCGATTGCCCTCGCCGCGCTCAACACGCCGTTTAATGAAGGTGCCCCGGCCGTGACGCCGGTCGGTGATTTTCTGTATTTCGCTTCGGACCGCCCGGGAGGGGAAGGCGGTTTCGACCTTTATCGTTCGCGCCTCGTCGAGGGCCAGCATCGCGAGGCGACCAGCCTCGGCCTGAGCGTAAACACGCCGGCCAACGAGCTTGACCCGGGCCTCTCCATGGGCGGCTTCGCGCTCTACTTCAGCAGCGACCGGCCCGCTCACCGCGTTGATCCGGACAAGCCCAATCCGTACAACCTGTTCCAGACCACATCGCGCGAGGTCTTCTCTGACGTGGATGAGACCATGCGGGCGGCGATCGACTGGGCGGGGCTGTGGGCGACGTTCGGGCCGCATCTATTGCTGGCGCTGCTCGCCCTGGCACTGCTGCTCCTGCTTCTGCGTCTGCTGAGCGAAGCGCGGCTGCGGCGGCTGAGCCTGCTTTCCAAGTGCGTGCTGGCGTCGCTGGCGGCGCACGTGCTGCTCATGTTCCTGTTCGACTTCTGGGAGGTGCGCTCGACCATCGCCGGCTTTTTCGGCAAGAGCGATTCGGTGCAGGTCGCCCTCGCGCCGTCGAGCGGTTCCAATGAGATTGCGACTCAGATTCGCGGGGCGCTGACCTCATTCGCGTCGCCGTCATTCGAGTCGGTCGAGTTGAATCGCCTCGACGAGGCCATCGAGCTTCAGGCCGCGGACGCGACCGCGCAGATGTCGGTCGATCGCGCGCCGCCGATGACTTTCGAGCGCATGGCGGAGATCGTCTCGGCGGACGCCCGGGCGATGCTTGTGGAGGTTCCGACGCCGACGACGCGCCCGCCCGACCAGCCGTTCGAGCCGGTGGCGGTCGATGTACCGAACGATGCGCATCGCGCTCGAGCGGACGAAAAGCTGCTCGACGCCCGCGCGCTCGTGACCGACGCTCCCCAGCCCGACCGGGCGGCCGCGCCGCGCGTGCGGGATGTGGCGCCCGTGCAACCCGCCATCATGCAGCCGGATCGGCTGGTCAGTGCGCTTCCCGATCGGGCGATGATGACCGATCTGCCCGCGCTGCCGGAACTGTCGCCGCAGTTGCCGTCAGAGGTTGCTCCCGCGAGATCGCCCGCCGCGGCGAGGCCGGAAGACGCTCAATCCGTGGACGTGGCCGTGCCGCGCGACGAGCAGCGGATCGACCGCAACACGGAAGCCCCCGTGGCGATGGACGCGCCGACGCCGGAATCCGCCCGCGCCGATGCCGCGACGCGCTCACGACCGCTGGAATCGGCACAGCCGCAAATTCAGCAGATTAAGCCGGCGCTGGAGTCGCGCGACGACCTGGGTGCGACGCTTGCTTCGCGGCCGGACGAGAACATCGCGGATGCGTCCATTGTCGTGGCCGCGGGCGACGCGCTCGCGCCAGGCGCGGCCGTGGACATGACGCCGGCCGATACGGACATTGCGCTGTCGACGATGGAGGAGAAGAAGGCCGCCGCCGCAGAGGAAGACCGCGAGCTTCGCGTCGCGTCGGCCGCGCCGGCGACGGCGCGTTCATCGGTCGATGCGACCACGCGCGAAGCCCCGCGGCCGGAGGTCGCCGAACATGATCCTTCGCCCGCGCCCGTTGCGCCGGCGACAAAGCTGACTACACCTGACGACGTGAAGCTGGTCGATGCCAGCCCGGCCGCGCCGCGCATGCCGCGTGCCCCGGTTGGCGCTGAGCAGGTTACGCCGGTCGATTCGCTGCAACTGGACGTGCAGGCGCGCATGGATGAGGCGCCCAAGGCCGTCGAAGTGGCCGAGGCATCGCCCACGCTGACGCCTGCCGAGCGCTCGGCCGCGCGGCGCACGCTCAGCGAGGAGGCGCCCGCCCCCATCGAGCCGCAGATGGCCGCGCTCACACCAGAAACGCGCATCGTTGACGCGGCCGCGCCGAAGCTCGCCCAGATGTCGCCGCAGCCGATTCTCGAAACTGCGGTGGCCATGTCGCTGCCGGCGATCTCTGATGCGGCGTTGCAGCTTGATTCGCTGGAGCAGCTTGAAACGGACGTCGCGCCGCTGGAGGAATCGCGGCCGGTCGTGCAACAGGAAGAGCCGGAGCGCAAATTCGCCGCGGCCGATACCGATGTCGCACGGGCGACGCCGCTGCCGTTCGAGCCGGGCCGGATGATCCCCCCCCCGGCGCCGATCGACGCGATCACGCCCGATCGGCTGGCGATGGCGACTGAGGCCCGCAGCCTCGCCTCGCACGCCAACGACCGCGACGTCACGGCCGTGCCCAGCATCGTGCAGATGCTGGCGCCGGACCTGCCCCTGTCCGATCCGTCCGAGTCGCTGAATCTCGATCTGGCGCTTCCGACCGAAATCGCCGACACTGAAAGCCCTTTCGACCAGCGACGCCCCGAATTCCGCGAAGAAATCCTCAAGCAGATGGGCGGCAGCGACAAGACCGAGGCGGCCGTGCAGGCGGCGCTCAAGTGGCTGGCCCGCCATCAGAGCCTGGACGGACGATGGGACAGCCAGAAGTTCGACCAGCGCTGCGGCGAGTGCGGCGGCGAAACGTCGGTCACGGCCGACATCTCGCTGACCGGCCTGTCGCTGCTGGCGTTTATGGGCGCCGACTACACGCACGCGAAAGACAGCCCATATCGCGACGTGGTGCGAGCCGGAATCGACTGGCTCATGCACCAGCAACGCGAGAACGGCGACCTGCGGGGCGAGGAGACGATGTACAGCCACGCCATCGCGACCATCGCCTTGGCCGAGGCGTACGCCATGACCGGCGACCCGCGGCTGCCGGTGCATGTCGCCAAGGCGGTGGACTTCATCGACAAGGCTCGCGACCCGAAGGGCGGCGGCTGGCGGTACGATCCGGGTCAGCGCGGCGATACGTCGGTGACGGGCTGGCAGGTGATGGCGCTCAAGAGCGCGCAGACCGCCGGCATCGACCCGCCGCCCACGTCGCTGCAATCCGCACGCGACTGGATGGAAAAAGTCAGCCGGCCGAACCGTCCCGGCCTGTATTCCTATCAACCGGGCGAAAAGCCGACGCCGTCGATGACGGCCGAGGGCATGTTCATCCAGCAGTTGCTCGGCCACCATCGCAGCGAGCCGCGCATGCAGGAATCGGCGGCGTTTTTGATGGAAAACCTGCCCGACTGGGATTCGCAGCCGAACACCTATTACTGGTATTACGCGACGCTCGCCATGTTTCACCACGGCGGCGACAACTGGACGCGCTGGAACGAAGTGATGTCGCGCGAGGTGGTGGACAACCAGCTTCGCACCGGAGCGAAGGCGGGAAGCTGGGAGCCGGTGGGCGAATGGGCCGAGCGCGGCGGACGTGTCTATCAGACGGCGCTGTGTACGCTCATGCTGGAGGTCTACTACCGCTATCTGCCGCTCTACAACCTGGAAGAGCTGGTCGCGCCCGAGGACACGATCGGCACGATCCGCGGCCGCATCGTCGACGCCGAGTCCGGCCGGCCCCTGTCCGGCGCGGAGGTGCGGCTCGATCTTCCCGATCGGCCGACCGTGATCGGCAAGACCGATCGTCGCGGCGATTATGTGCTCTTCGCGCCGGAAGTGCCGGATCACTTCGCCGTCTCAGCGGTCAAGGAAGGCTATGTGCCCAAGTCCGCCAATGTCCCAGCCGCGCAGCTTCAGGGGACGACGCTGATGCTTGATTTCGCACTGGCGCCGCGCTCGGAGAACATCGTGGCCGTCGAGGAGCAGCCGGAGCTTCACCACCTTGGCAACAACCGCTTCGAGGGCCGCATCAACAGCCAGTTCCAGAAGAAGGCCGAGGGCAGCGAGTACACCGGCGAGTTCGAACTGTCGCGCACGCAGACGCCGCCGCAGGTGAAGCGGGCCGAAGTACGGATGCTGGTCAAAGGCGTGCAATGCCCGACCGAAATCCGCATCAACGGTCACCTGCTCGACCAGCGCGTGGACGGCGCCCCGCAGGACGGCAGCTTCGGCGAGTTCGCCGCCTCCTTCGACCCGCACTTGCTCCAGCGCGGCGCCAATACCGTCTCGGTTCGCACCATTTCCTGCCGCGGCGATCTGGATGACATGGAGTTCGTCAACATCCAGTTGTGGCTGGAGAGGGATTGAGCCGGTCGCATCCGGGTCGCTCGTGCGGGTGATCCGATACAAGTCCTGCGGACGTGGAACGGCGCGCACACGGCGAACGACGGGCGGGCGCCGCGGGCGCGGCCGGGGTGTGTAGCAGGCGTGCTCCGCGCGTCGCGGAGGCGGCCGATCGGGGTTGACGCGCTGCGGCGCGTGGCTAGAACCAGACGCGGCCTGTGTGCCAGGACATGGCCGCGGCGTCGCACGGATGCGACGAGCGGGAGCGTCTTGGTCGGGCCGTGCGGAGGCGTGAACCGGTGGCAGGGCGAGAATGGCAGTTGGAACGTCCCGAGGGGCAGTGCTCCATTACGGGAAGGGTCTTTGAGGAAGGCGACGAGTTCTACAGCGTCATCTTCGAGGATGGCGAGTCGTTTCGCCGCGCAGACTTTGGCACGGACGCATGGACCGAGCCGCCGGAAGGGTGCTTCTGCTACTACAAGACGCGCGTTCCACCGGCGAAGAAAAAGGTAAAGCAGCTGCTGGTCAGCGACGAGGCGCTGGAAACGTTCTTCCGCCGCCTTGCCGGCGAGGAGGAGCCGCTCCGCATCGGATTCCGCTTCGTTCTGGCACTGCTCCTGATGCGAAAACGCCTGCTGCGTTACGAGGGATCGCGCAAGGAGTCGGAGGCCGAAGTCTGGGACATGACGCTGACGCGGGACCAGTCTCGGCACGAGGTGATCAATCCGCACCTCTCGGACGAGCAGGTCACGGCCGTCAGCGGCGAGCTGATGGTGATCCTGCACGGCGATGCCCAGGCGGATCTGCTGGCGCACGAGGCGGCCGACGGGGGCGAGGCAGACGCCGACGGCGCCGACGCGCCGGCCGGATAACATCCCCAGGCGCTGCCGCGGGCGCGCACGCCAACGGTTCTGGAACAGCGGGGTGTGTGGCCCCCCGGGCGGCTCAACGGGGGCGTGCGCCGCGCGTAATCCGCATGGCATCCGCCGGAGGCGGACCGAAGCCAGGCTGCGGTATGCTGGAGCGCGACCTTCCCGAGCGCTGCAACACCCGCTTCGCTCACCACGGCCTCGAAGACGAGACCGTGCAACACCCGCTTCGCTCACCACGGCCTCGAAGACGAGACTGTGCCACCCGCCGAACCCGTCGCGCGCGCGAAACAGCCTGGCCCGAGGTTCCCGGTCTCGATCCTCGCTACCGGCAGCTCTTGAACTTGATGACGACCTCTTCGGGCACCGGCTCAGCCGGCACGAGCGCCTTGAAGTAGCCCGGGTGGATCTCGGTCAGATGGTCGAGCACGAACGTCGCTCTGCCGAACTCATCGAGTTGCACCGAGAACTTCACGCAGTCGCCGAGCAACACGTAGAACTGGGCGTAGGGGTCGCCGTCCTTGAACTGAATCTCGACCGTCCCGCCCTGCGAGCTGCAACGGATCCCGCAGACTTTGCCGCGGGCAGGTCTGAGCTTTTTGCACTTGCCCGCCCATGCCTCTGCGGGCGCGAACGCCGTCAGCGCCAGCATGGCTCCGATTCCGATCAGGATGGGTCTTGATCTCACGATAAAGCCTCCCGTGTGCATCCGGCCCGGATACACGGTTTGAAGAACCGTCGGCGGCGGCCGCGACGAGGGGTCCAGCCGCTTCCAGTTCGCGTCAGAGGTGATGTGGCCGTGCCGGACGATATCGCGCGGCCCGCACCGGCAGACCGGACCATCAGCGCCCGAACGATCAGGGGGAGTGAGGGGAGCGGCCGCTGAACCTGAGACATCCTACCCTTTTTCGACGTGGACGACAACCCGGGGTCGGCCGTGACGGCGGGAAGACGGGGGCGGCACGCGGGATTGAAGGGTTGGGGGCGTGAATGGGCGAGGTGCGAACGTGCGAATGTGCGAATGTGCGAAGGTGCGAAGGTGCGAAGGTGCAAAGGTGCGAAGGTGCGAAGGTGCGAAGGTGCAAAGGTGGGAAGGTGGGAAGGTGCGAGGGTGCGAATGGACGGGAGGACGCAACCCGACGGCTGCATGAAGAGACCCGCCCGATCGCGGCCGACATGTGATGCCCCCTGCTTGACGTCGACGGCCGGCGGATGGCAGACTTGACGGCATGTCAGGCTGCTCTACATGGGGGCGCTCTGGTGGACTCCGCCGTCCGCGGGCTCGTACGGCGACCCTCGCTCACGCTTGCCATCGGACCGGTCGCGATCGGACTGGTTGCCATCTGAGCGCTTGCCATCGGACCGGCCGCGATCGGACTGGTTGCCATCTGAGCGGGTGCCATCGGACCGGCTGCAATTGGACCGGTTGCCGTCGGACCGTCCGCTATCGAATCTGGTGCCATCGGACCGGCTCCCATCGAATCGGCTGCCATCGCACCGGGCGCCATCGGATCGGGCGCCATCGCCTCCGGCGCGGCGCTGCACCCGCGTTCACCCTCATCGAAATCCTCGTTTCGATTTCGATCATCGCGATCCTCCTGGCCGTGCTGCTGCCGGCGCTGAGCGGGGCTCGGGCTTCGGCGCGATCGGCCGTCTGCGTCGCACGGCTGGGCCAGTTGAGCAAGGGCTGGCAGATGTACGCGGACAACCACAAGGATATGGTCGTTCCGGGGAGGCTGCCGGAATCGCCCGGCGGGTTCGACAACCCGCGCAACTGGCACGACGTGGGCAACGGCGACAAATACCGGCCGAACTGGGCCGCGATGCTGGCAACGTACGTCGGGTCGTTCCCGTTCGAGAAGCCCAGCACGGCCGACGACCGGCAGGATTTCGATTCGGACGTCTATCTGTGCCCGGAGGTGGCCTACTGGCGCGACGAGCGCAACTACGCCTTCGGCTACAACTACCAGTTTCTCGGCAATGGCCGCCGGACCAACGGTTTTCCGAGGAAGTACCCGGTGTACCGCTTCCTGATCCGCTCGCCGAGTGCCATGGTGATGGCAGCGGACTCGATGGGCACGGCCGCGGGGTTCGAGCCGCGGGAGCGGCTGGGATACGACGATGACCTGGTGTCGCCGGCGCAGGAAATGATGGGCAACGTCGGCTGGGCGCTCGACCCGCCGCGGCTGACGGCCGACTCCGATCACGGCGACGGTCAGCCGGGCAGCCGCCGATCAGCGGTCGATCCGCGGCACAAGGGCAAAGTCAGCACGGCGTTCTGCGACGGCCACGTCGCCTCGATGAGCGACGAGGAACTGGGATACCGTCGGCACACCGGCGGCCGCTACGTCGATCTCGATCCGCCTGACGGCACGCCGCCGCACAACAAGCACTTCGCCTTGAACGGTCAGGACGGCGATCCGCCGGGCACGCGGTGAGGGCGGAGGGGCGAATGACGAATGTCGAATGACGAATGTCGAATGTCGAATGACGAATGACGAATGACGAATGTCGAATGTCGAATGACGAATTGCGAGTGGCGAGTCGTGAGTGATGAGTGGTGAGTGCGGCAGGCTGCGCGCGGACGTCGCGGTGCCGGATGTCATGAACCGTGGCGCTCGGTCGCGGCGCAGCCCTCGGATCGGAGCGATTCAGTCGGCGCTGCGTTCGGACATCAGGTTGCCCGCTTCGTCCCACATGCGCATCTTGCCGACCTGTTCGCCGTTGAAGTAGTAGGCGTGGATGTGTTTCTTGCCGTTGGCGTGCCAGCGCGTGTAGTCGCCGTGGCGGATCCACTCGCCGTCCAGTGTGCGACGCAGCCAGTACTCCTCGCGGGCGCCGCCGGGATAGGGCTGGGTGTACTTCTTGAACCCGAAGAAATCGCCGATCGACCCCTTGTCGTCTTCGAAGCCTGATTCGGCGTCGGAACTGGCGCAGCCTGAGAGTGAGACGATACCGATGATCGTGGTCAGGCTGATGGCACAGGTTACGGCGGTGGCGACGTAGTGTAGTGTCGTGGGCTTGTGCATAGCATCCGAACGCGGTGGAGAACCGGGTACGTCGTGCCGGCGAGTCGCGGACTGCGGTGCCGCCGTCAGGAAGGCTGGCCTTGCTCCGTACCGTGCGTGGTCCGTCGTGCCGCCTCCAACAGGGTTCCATACCCATATGCGATGCCGATCGGAATCAACAGGCAGAGGATCGTGATCACCATGAGCATCCAGCCGCGGGCGTCTGTCCGAGCGAGCACGAAGCCACAGCTCCAGCTGATACCGACCGGTCCGCTCATCGCCAGCAGGGATCGCATTTTTCGATTCGTGATCAAACTGCACGCTCCAGTCAATCAGACACATACCCGCAACGCGGCGACTATTCACCCGGTGCGGCCGCGGTTGGTCGCCGGTCCGTAAGGACCACCGTCTTGACCAGTTCCCTCCCGTCGCGAACGACCGTCACGTGCGACGTCGTGCCGACCGGCGTCGAGCCGACCAGGCGCACGAGGTGATCCGGACCCTGAACGTATTCACCGTCGAATTCGACGATGATGTCGTCGCGCTTCAGACCGGCCTTGAACGCCGGTTCATCCTTGGCCACTTCGCGGATGATGGCGCCGCGCGTCAGGCCGATGGTCGGAAAGCGCCTCGGGTCAATCTGGTCAACGATGACGCCGAGGAAGCCGTAGCGGACCTGCTGTCCGGCCTTGAGCGTCTCGATGATGCGCAGGGTGTAGCGGTCCAGCGGGATGGCGAAACCGACGCCTTCGCTGACGCCCGAGCGCGTCTCGATGGCCGTGATGATGCCGATGACGCGTCCGTCGAGATTGAAAAGGGGGCCGCCGCTGTTGCCCGGATTGATGCTGGCGGACGATTCGATCAGGCTGCCGTAGTACCGGTCCGTGCCGTCCGAGCGGAAGTTGGTGAGCGGGCCGGTCATGTCGCGGCCGATGGCGCTGATGGTGCCGAAGGTGACCGAGGTCTGCCCGTCGAACTCCGCGAGGCCGAACGGGTTGCCGACCGCCAGCGTCCATTGCCCGACGCGCAGCTCGGAGATGGCCGCCGGTTCGATCATGCGCAGGTGGTCGCGCTCGACCTTGATGACGGCGATGTCGTTACGCTCGTCGCTCTGAATCAGCCGGGCCGGTTCGTCCAGCCCGTCGTGCAGCACGGCGATGATCTCGTCGGCGCCCGCCACCACGTGATTGTTGGTGACGATGTAGCCGTCCGGCGACACGATGAACCCGCTGCCCTGGTTTTCCTGCAAGCGCGGGCTGCGGAAGCGGGGTCCGTCCTCGCGGTCGGAGCCACGCTTCAGGTCGTAGGTTCTGATGGCCACGACGGACGGCCGGACGCGCTCGGCCACGTCGACAAATGCACGCTCGAGCGCCTTGAGATCCGCCAGGCTCATGGCCCGCGGCGGGTCGGCCACGGCAGGCGCCGCGCCGACCGAGGCGGCCCAGAGGCAGCCGGCGGCAAGCATCCAGCGGAAGGATCGCGACAAGAGTCCCTGTTTCATCTGCGTCGTCCCCTTTTCCGAAGCATCTATTCAGCCTCGCGACCCGACTCGGCTATTATAGCCGTTTCCGCCCCGCAAGGGGAACCGATAACCGGCGACCCCCCGGAGCGCGCGGCTTCCCGTGCCCCGCTCCCGAGTCCGGCCCTCTGAGCCCCGACCCTCAGAGCCCCGGCTTTCAAGCCGGGAATCCTGTCGGAAGGGACGCCCGACGGCGGTCGCGCGATGTCCACGCGATCGTCCGCCACGGACGACGGGTCTGGGCGGTCAGACTCCCGGCTTGAAAGCCGGGGCTCTGAGGATGGGGCACAGCTTTGCGAGCGGTGATGCCGGATGAACGAAGCGGCGATTCGCAAACTTGAGTTCGATCACGTGCGGCAGCGGCTGGCGCGATGCTGCAGTTGCGCGCTGGGACGAGGCCTGGCGGCCGCACTGCAACCCTCGAACAGTGCGGCGATCGTGGAACGCTGGCTGGAGCAGGCGCGGGCGATGAGCCGGGCTGCCACGGCTATCGGCCCGCCGCCGCTGGCGGGGGTTCACGACGTTCGTGACGCCGTGCGGGCGACGGCTACGCCGACACCCCTCGAAGCACAGGCCCTGGCCGACATTGCCGAAACGCTCGCGGCCACCGGCCCGCTGCGGGCGTGGTTCGAGAAGCTCGGCCCGTCGGAGCCCGGCCTGACCGCCCTCGGCGAGCGCATCGGCGACCACAGCGGTATCGCCGAGCGGATCAGTGAATCCATCAGCCCGCGCGGCGACGTTCTCGACCACGCCAGCCCCAAGCTGCGATCAATTCGCTCAACCATCGACAGCGCCAAGGAGCGAATCAACGTCGTCTTCGACCGGCTGCTGAAACAGGGCAGCGTCACGAAGTTTCTCCAGTTCCACGGCACGACGTTTCACAGCGATCGCATCGTGCTGCCGCTGAAGGCCGAGTACCGCGGTAGGGTGCCCGGCATCATTCATCGCAGCAGCGACTCGGGCGCGACGCTCTTCGTCGAACCGTCGGAAGTTGTCGAACTGAACAACTCGATCATCCGACTGCGGCAGCAGGAGCACACCGAGATCACCCGCATCCTGTCCGACCTGTCGCGCCTGGTTCATGCCGACGCGGTCGAGATTCTCAAGACGCTGCAGGCGATGGCCGTCGTCGATCTCAATCGGGCGAAGTGGGTGCTGATGAAGCACTACGGCGGCGTCATCCCGGAACTGGACGCCGACGGCCGGCTCGACTTGCACGAGGCGCGTCACGCCGTCCTGTTCGACATCATTGCTGAAACAAACGAAAAGCGCGGCGAGTCGCGCTCGGTGGTGCCGATCGACGTGCGGCTGGGCGACGACTTCGACGCGCTCATCATCACCGGTCCCAACACCGGCGGCAAAACCGTGGCGCTCAAGACGATCGGCCTGACGGCGCTGATGGCGCAGGCCGGCCTGCCCATCCCGGCCGCGGAAGGGTCGCGCCTGCCGGTGTATCGACAGATCTTCGTGGACATTGGCGACGAGCAGAGCCTGCAGCAGTCGCTGAGCACGTTCAGCTCGCACATGTCGAACCTGCTGGAAGTCGTGGAGCGCAGCGGGCCGCGGACGCTGGTGATCATCGACGAACTCGGCGCCGGCACCGACCCGGACGAGGGCGCGGCCATCGGGCGGGCGGTCGTGGAGGAACTGTTGCATCGCGGCGCGTCTGTCGTAGTCAGCACGCACCTTTCGTCGCTTAAAGCGATGGCGTTCACGCAGGCGCGTATCGACAACGCTTCGGTCGAGTTCGACGTCAAGACGCTGCGACCGATGTACCGGCTGCTGCTCGGCGAGCCGGGCAACAGCAATGCGATCACAATCGCCCAGCGGCTGGGCATGCCGGCCCGGCTGGTCGATGCCGCCCGAAAACACCTGGAGGGCCAGTACAAGGCGCTCAACGATGCCATCAGGGGCACGCTTCAATCGCGTCGCGACGCCGAACAGGCCCGCAAGGTGGCGCATGAGGCAGCACTGGAATCAAAGCGGCTGCGCGAGGAGTATGAACTCAAGCAGCTTGAACTCGACGAGCAGCGCGCCGCTCATCAGCGCTGGACCGAGTGGGTCACCAAGCTCCGCCCCGGCGACGACGTGTTCGTCAAGTCGGTCAAATCCCCCGGCCGCATCGTCCGCATGGCCCTGCAGAAACAAACGGCGGTGGTGACGGTGGGGGCGCTGGAGTATGAGTTGCCGCTGGCGGAGATCGTGGAGAAGAAGTAGCGAATGTCGAGTAGCGAATAACGAATGAAGAGGGGATGGCGAATGGCGGAGAATGTCGAATCGCGGCGAATGTTGAATGTCCAGTCGAATGGTAGAGGAACACTCACGCGAGCAAGCCACTGGTGCCACATTCCCGATTACCGGTTACAAACCGGCGCCGCACGCATCCCAGAGCCCCCGCGTTCAAGCGGGGATCTACCGGTTGAAACCCGGCGCCACCGAGGGCGAGGCGCGGACCCTCTTCACTCGTTATTCGCTATTCGCCCTTCGCTGTTTTAAGAATCATGTCCGACGTGATCACAGAACAACGCGGCCCCGCTCGCTGGATCATCATGAACCGGCCGGTGCGGCGTAATGCGCTGACGCAGGCGGTGATTGATTCGCTGCACGCGGCGGTGCGGGGGTGCATGATCGACGATGACGTGCGGGCGATCGTGCTGGCCGGGTCGTGGCGGGCGTTTTCGGCGGGGCTGGACCTGGACGAAGTGGCTTCGCTCCATGCGGGGAACGATCAGCCGCATCCGCTGGTCGCGGCGCTGGGCGATCTGCTGCACGACATGCAGACCGTCGGCAAGCCGGTGATCGCGTGCGTGGCGGGGGTCGCGGCCGCGGGTGGGGCGGCGCTGACGGCGGCCTGCGACGTTGTGGTGGCGGGGCGTTCCGCGACGATCGGCTATCCGGGCATAAAACGCGGCGTGTCGTCGCCGATCATTGGTGACGTTCTTGTCCCGCAGGTCGGCCTGCGGCGGGCGAAGTACCTGGTGCTGACCGGCCGGCTGGTCGGGGCCGATGAGGCGCTGCGGCTGGGACTGGTGGATGAAGTCGTCGACGACGAGCAACTGGAGCCGCGGGTGACGCAGATCGTCGAGGGCATGGCGGAATACAGCCCCACGGCCATCGCCGCCTCGAAGCGGATGCTGAACGCGGCGTCCGCCGCAGAACCGTCGCCGGCGGAAGCCTCGCCGGATGCGGCGGCGCAGTCGCAGGGAAGCCGCGCGACGCTGCGACAGGATGTGGAATGATGACGGGCCGGGCGTCCCGAGGCGGCCAGAGAACGAACCGCAGATGAACGCGGATAAGAGGCAGAATGGTGGGCCATGATGCATACCTGAGTCATACATCGTAACTCCCGTCCGCCCTCCGGGCGGGATGCGGTTTCGGGGCACCTTCCCAGGGGCTGAGGCCCCTGGCTACCATCGTGCGCCCTTCGGGCGAAGAACGCTCGCCGGAGCCTGCTTGCGGCGCCAAGAATCTCCCGGTGGGGTTCCGGCATCCCTCTGACTTCCTATCCGCGTTCATCCGCGTTCATCTGCGGTTCATTCCTCTGCCCTCTGCGGCGGTCTCCAGTTCGCGGCTGTGCGGCTGCATCCGTGGCCGCGGGCGGGGCGCGGTGATATACACACGCCATGCGAATCCTCTTTGTCGGATCCGGTGCGTTTGCGTTGCCCACACTCGATTGGCTGAAATCCAGCGAGCATGAGATCGCGGCCGTGGTGACGCAGCCGGCCCGGCCCAGCGGGCGCGGCAAGCGGGTCGCGCGGACGCCGGTGGGGGCCGTGGCGGAAGATGCCGGGCTGAAGGTGATCTCGCCGGAGAACATCAACGATCCGGCCGTGGTCGAAGAGCTGCGTTCGTTCAACGCGGTGGTGGCGGTGACGATCGCGTTCGGGCAGTTGCTCAAGCCGCCGGTGCTGGCGGCGCTGCCGGGCGGGTTCATTAATCTGCACGCGTCGCTTCTGCCGAAGTATCGCGGGGCGGCGCCGATCAACTGGGCCATCATCGGCGGCGAGGAGAAGACGGGCGTGACCGTGTTCCGCATCGACCGCCGCATGGACGCCGGGCCGATCCTGACGTCGCGGTGGACGTACATCAAACCCGAGGAAACCGCGAGCGAACTGCACGACCGGCTGGCCGGGATAGGCGTGGACGCGATGAAGGCGGCGCTGCCGATGTTTGAGGACGGCGCGGATCCGCCGGGCGAGCCGCAGGACGACGCGGCCGCGACGCGGGCGCCGAAGCTCTCCAAGGCGGACGGCGCGATCGACTTTTCGCAGCCGGCCGGCGACGTCGCCCGGCGCATCCTGGGGCTGTGGTCGTGGCCGGCGGCCTCGGCGCGGTTCGAGGCCGATGACGGTCGATGGGAGAACGTACAACTCGCCCGCGCGCGCGTGGCGGAAACGGATGAAGTGCCGGACATCGAACCGGGGGAGCTTGATGACCGGCGATACGTCGCCGCCGGGGGGGGCTTCGTCGAGATCCTCGAAATCAAGCCGGCGTCGGGCAAGGTGATGACCTGGCGCGAATACGTCAACGGTCGGCACGTCAGCGCGGGGGATCGGTTTGTGACGGCGGAATGAAATCGCCCGACCGGCGGAGTGGATGTCGCGTGACACATCCATGCTCCGCCGGCCGGGCGCTGTTGTGGCTCTTGCGATGTGCGACCGTCAGCAGCCGCAGTCGAAGGCCTTCTTCAGATCGCAGATGGTGACGCCGTTGGCGCCGCACGGCGGTGCGTCGCCGCCCTTGAACACGAACTTGGCCTTGCCGTTGGACTTCGCGTTGCTTTCCAGCGACTCGCCCGTGTCGAGCACGGCCGTGTAGAGTTCGTTGGGCGTGCCGCCCTTGATGACGACGGAGGCCTTCTTGACCACCCCGTTCTTGGCCTTGCACTTGGCCTTCTTGATCGACTCGCCGCCGTTGCAGCCGCCTCCGCCGCCGCCGGTTGTGGCGCCGGGCCAGAAGCCGCCTTTGAGCACGAAGTTGCCGCCGGACATCTCACCGGCGTCGGGCTGGCCGAGCGTGCCGGAGAGGGCGAAGTTCCCGCCCATCGTATTGATGATGCCGCCGCCGTCGACGGTCGACCACTTCATCTCGAAGTTCTGGGCCTGGGCCGACGCCGCCAGCGACGCCAGCACCACCGCACCCATGCTTAGTTCCACCGTTCGTCTCATCGCGATTCTCCTGAGAGGCCGGCACGCCGGCTTCGGGCTGACGGCCAGGTCGCGAGCCCGGCCTTTTGATGCGCGGCGCTGTGGCTTACTTCCATCCACACGCACCGTCATGCTGTCAAAACCCTGAGCCGGCCGCGATGGCCTCCATGATACCAATCGTAACTCGCCGGTTCCATTGCCGGCCCGTCGTCGGATCGTCGGTGCGGTCGGGCCTGCGGGTTCCCCGCGCCGCGTCCCCGGCGACGCAGACGAGTTCAGTTTCCGATAATCACCGTCCCGCCGCTGGTGTAGAGCCGCGCGGCCCGTCGAATCCGCAGCGTTTCGGGATAGCGGCCGGCATCGATGACGATGCCGCCGTCCCAGCAAGCCCGACGGACCGCCTGGAACACTGTTTCGGGATCGTCCGGGACGAACTGCGTCGGCCAGCAGCCGGTCAGGCAGTCAGCTTCGTCGTCCTTGTACGTCGTAATCGCACCGCGCGAGCGCGAGCCGAACGACGTGACCACGCCGCTGCAGGCGCCGTTGTTGGCGCACATGATCCGGCAGTCGTTGTCCCCGTCACAGTGGCCGGCGTTCCAGTTGTGGCCCAGTTCATGCGCGGTCAGGCTGACGCGCAGCGACCATGTGGTCGTATAGCGTGACTGTGACAGGCCGTAAGCCAGGTTGTCATTAGCGCGGCAATTGGTGCCGATGCCTTCGCGATTGCAGACCACGCCGGTCCAGGCCAGGCCGATGGTGTTGCCGGACAGGTTCCTGCCGGTCATCAAGTGCGCCGTGTCGCGGGAGCGGTTGTCGTAGTTGGCGTTCCAGAAGGTGCGGAACTCGCACAACAGCGTCGCCGCGGTCGATCCGCTGTAGGGATCAGGCTCGCCAGTCCGGACGATGATGCCCCAGATCCACTGAGTGATTCCGGCGTCGCGTCGATAGATCAGGTCGCCCGCGTTGATGACGCGCTCGATGTCCAGCACCGTCGCGTCCACCGACGATCCGTTGGCCTGGTAGAACTCCACGTCGGCGTCGAAGTACAGATCGACGATGCGGTCGCTCTCTTCGACGGACGATGGGCCTTCCTCCGGTCGTCGCTGTTCGCTGCCCGCTTCCGGCCGGGGCGGGCGCGGGTTTATCTGGGCGCCGTGCAGATCGTCGTTGCCGCACAACCACGGACCGGGATTGACGGAATCCGCGAAGTAGATGGCGTGCCAGCCGCGGGGGGCGTTGCTTACGGCGTCGGAAACAGGTTGCACGGCGAGGACCGTTTCGTCCGGCAGGTGGACCATCGCCGTGACGCCATCGTCGTTGAGCGACGCCGACACGGCGCTGCCCTCCACGCCCACGACGTGACCGCGGTAGGTCTGCACGGGGGGGGCTTGGACTTCGACCAGTTCACCATTGACGCCCGGCACGAGCACCTGAAAGCCGTCGGCGCGGACCGAGTAACGACGCAGCGAGATCGTCAGTCCGGCGCCGTCGAGCGAAAACTCGAATGCGGCCGGCGGTTTTCCTGGCAGTTCCATGAACTGAATCGTCAGGTCGTCGACACCAAGGTTCTCGGCGGCCGACAGGATCAGCTCGGCCTCACGCGCGGGATCGAGCACGGCCGCGTCGTCCGACTGTGCCCACGCCGTCGAGGCCGCCGCCGCGAGCGTCGCAAGCGCCGTCAGCATGGCGAGAATCGCCGGCAGAAAGCGCGGCGCCGCCAGCCCTGCGGGCTGCCGGTTTCGATATAGGTTGCTTCGCGGGCGTTTCATCGTCTTGCTCCTGAGCTTGTGCTCAACCGGATCATGGTGTTATTGCAACGACACGAGCACCAGGACCAGCCCCTTCCCCTCCCGGAGGCTGGACATGGCTTTCCCGATGATCGTGCCGTACGCGCGGTCGCGGTCGGCGGCCTTCATGGCGTGTCCGGGCGTATTCGACGTCGTCAGCAGGTCGTTCGGTTCGATGGGTCCGGTTGAGGCGTCGCATCTGACCCATACACGGCCGCTCAGCGCGATGGGCGGGGCATCTTCGTGACCGGGCAGGTTGCCGAGCACGGCGCCGACGGACAGGTCGTTTGCGCCGCTGACCACGCCCGCGACGCCGGGGCTGTAGGCGGTCGAAGCGATGCGCAGATGTCCCGAGCGTTCGGGGTCGATTTCCATGACAGTGCCGGGCGTGACGCACTCGGGCGACGCGACGGGGAACTTTTCGGCGATGTCGGCGCCGACGATTTCGAGAACGTCGACGCGGGCGATGCCGTCGGCCTGAAGCGCGAGGCCGGTGCCGTCGGTGCGACAATACAGGGCCGGGCGGCTGTTGCTCTGGCTTCGATTGACGAAGTAACCCGCGACGCCGTCGCCGGTGGTGTGGCCCAGCACGCCGACGCCGGTTCCCGGAGTCAGGGCTTCAACGGCCCAGGAAGCGTTGCTGGCGTTGTCAATCACAAAGCGGCCGCCAACTCCGGTTCCGTTCGTTCGCGCCTCGATCGTAGAGGCGTTGCTGCCGGCGTTGGAGATTTCGAACAAGCCGGCCCGACCCGTACTGTTATTGAAGCCATAGAAAGCATTGGCCCGTCCGCTCGACGTCGCCCATACGGTCGCTCCTGTGTCGCCCTCGGACTGAGCAAGAATCGCAGTGCCGGCGTTTCCGCCCCCGGTTTGCAGGAAATAGCCGGCCATGCCGGTTCCCGCGGTGCGGGCGACGAGCGCAGCCGCGGGCGCATCCTGCCGCGTCAATTCGAAGATGCCTGCCGAGCCGCGGCCGTGGTGGTTGACCTCGATGCCGGGGTTGGTGTTCAAGGGGTTGTTAATCGTAAACCAGCCGGCCCGACCCGTGCCCCCCTGAAACGCAACCGATCCGCGGACGGCGGTGGCCTCGCCGCCGGAGGTGGAGGCGGACACCGCCGCGCCGCCGGCGTTGCTGCCACTCAGACTGGCCATGAGTGCTGACCGGCCGTTTCCGGATCCGTTGCTAAGTTCGAACGAGCCGGCGTAGCTGCTCGATTCGTCGGTCACGACGTCGAGTCGCCCCAAGGGTTCGTAAGTGCCCATGCCGACGCGGCCGGTTTCTCCGATGAAGATACCGTGCGTCGCCGGCGGCGTGTCGGGCGAGTCGTTGGCCACCAGGAACAGGCCCAGATCGCTGAAGCGGATGTCGCGCCGGTTGGCGTTGTTGGCCACACCGACCAGCCCTACGGAACCGGTCGGGCTGGTGAACAGGATCTGGCCGGTTGACGCTCCGGGATGATAGAGTCGGAGCAGCGTGTCCTGCGACCCCTCGCCGTTGAGGTCCAACAGGGCCTCCGGCGTGTTCGTGCCGATGCCGACGAGACCGGAATTGTTGTTATGGATGTTCTGGCCCGTCTTCGACCAGTGTCCGCCTTCGCCGCCGCCGGGGCCGGCGAGGGCGTAGGCCGCATAGGGCGCAGGCGTCAGTTTGTGACGCGGCGACAGCTCCGTGTACAGGTCGCCGCCCGCGCGACGGACGCTGACTGCGATCCAGCGGCTGTTGCCGTCGAAGAGTTCTTCGTTGGGCATGGGTACGAAACTCAACTCGCGCGAGTAAAGCCCGTTCTCGACACGGACGTTCGGCATGGAGCGCGTCTGCGAAATCGGGTTGCCGCCGATGGCCGCGTCGAAAAGTCGAAACTGGAAGTCGTACCGCCCCTGCGCGAGCTGACCGTCGTCGGTAAGCTGTCCTTGAAAGGTCATGCTCGGGTCTACGGGCGTCTGCGCGACCGCCGGAATCGCAGCGCTGCAGCACAGGACCGCAAGGGCGAATGACGTTCTTGCCTGGCTTTTCATGACTCGTAACTCCCCTTCGACGGATTCGGTGACCAGGCTCCGGCGGCCACTCGGCCGCGGCGCCCTCGGATGCCCGAGCGATCCGCCCCGGCGGCGAATCCCGGCTCTGGTCAGCAATTCGTCGTCCGGCCCCTCGCGCTATCACAAACAAGGGAGTCCGCCGCCCTCGCTACTGCAGCGATACCAGCACCAGCACCAGGCCCTTCCCGTCCTTGAGGCTCGACATGGCCTTTCCGATGATGGCGCCGTAGGCCCTGTCGCGGTCGGCGGCCTTCATGGCGTGACCGGGCGTGTTCGAGGTGGTCAGCAGATTGCCGGGTTCGATCGGTCCGCTGGTCGCGTCGCATAAGACCCAGACGCGGCCGGACAGGGCGATCGGAGGCGCATCCTCGTGACCGGGCAGGTTGCCGAGCACGGCGCCGACCGATAAGTCATTCGCGCCGCTGACAACGCCCGCGACGCGCGGGCTGTATTCGCTGTCGGCCACGCGGAGCCGGCCGGGCACCGCCGGGTCGATCTCCATGACGGTGCCGGGCACGGCGCACTCGGGCGAATCGACCGGGAACTTCTCAGCCAGGTCGGCGCCGACGATTTCGAGCACGTCGACGCGTGCGATGCCGTCGGCCTGAAGCGCGAGGCCCGTGCCGTCCGTGCGGCAGTAGAGTGCCGGCCTGCTGTTGCTGTTGCTGCGGTTGACGAAGTAGCCGGCGTAGCCGTTGCCGTAGGTATGTCCGTGGACCGCCACGCCGGTGCCGTGCGTTTCGCCCACGAGCGCGTGTTCGCTGCTGTTGGGGTTGGGGATCAGGAAGTACCCGGCGCGGCCAGTGGTGGACGAGCCGAAGACGCCGAACCCGCTGTCGGAGTTTCCGATCACGGCCGCCTGGGTTGTGGCGACCGCGCGGAACGCGCCCCCGCCGTCAGCCACGACGGTGAGTTGCTCCGTGGGGCTGATCGTGCCGATGCCCACGTCGCCGGTTTCCTCGATGAAGATGCCGCGCGTGGCGCCCGGCCTCTCTGCCGAGCTGTTGACGAGCAGGAACATGCCCAGGTCGGTGAAGCGGATGTCGCGGCGATTGCCGTTGTTGGCAAACGTGGCGATGCCGGGTGAACCGGTGGGGCCGCCGATCTCGATGCGGCCGGTCGAACTGCCGGGGTGATTGACGACCAGACCCAGCGACGCGCTGGCCTGCCCGTCGATTTCAAGTTGTGCCGTCGGCTCATAAGTGCCGATGCCACAAAGCCCGTTTTCGCCGACGAAGAGTCCCTGCGTCCAGTCAGGCTGATTCGGCGAGTCATCCGCGACGAGGAAGATGCCCTGGTCGCCGAAGCGCAGGTCGCGACGGTTGCCGTTGTTGCCGATGGCGCTGATGCCCGGCACGCGGCCGGGACCGCCGAAGTAGAGTTCACCGGTGGACTGGCCCGGATGGACCATCTTCATACCGTTGGTGATGATCCCCTGGCAATTGATGTCAATCATCGCGGCGGGCGTCGTCGTGCGGATGCCGATGCGGCTGCTGCCGTTGGTGTTGTAGATGTCGTTGCCGTTGGCTGCCCAGAACCCGTCCCCGCCGCCGGGTCCGCCGAGGGCGTAGACCGCGTAGGGCGCGGCCGTGAGCTTCTGCCGCGGCGACAGCGTGGTGTAAGCGCCGTTGCTGTTGCCGGGGCGGACGTACACTTCGATCCAGCGGTTGTCGCCGTCGAAGAGCGTTTCGTTGGGCATGGGGACGAAGTCCAGCTCGCGGGAGAACACGCCGCTTTCGACCGGTACGTCGCCGGCCGAGAGCACTTGCGAAATCGCCGTGCCACCCGAAGCGGCGTCGAACAGGCGGAACTGGAAGTCGTACTCCGCGTTGGCGGGCTGGCCGTTTTCGATGAGCTGCCCCTGGAATGTCAGACTCGTGCCTACGGGGGTCTGAGCGAGGGCCTGGAACGACGCGGCCGCGCAGGCCGGTATGACCATCAGAAGTCTTTGAGTGTACCGCATCTTCGAGTGCTCCTCTATTCGGGGTCAGTCCTGCCACGCAGGGACCGGTTCCTGTCGCGGACCTTGTTTCGTTGGCCCGCCGTACAGTTCGGGGTGTTGATAACTGCTGCGTTCACGCTCGCGCTTGTCCTGTTCAACCGGCGCACCATAGGTCGCCACCCAGCGGTCGTTGCGCACCGCCTCGACGCGCCAGCAGACTTCGCCGCCGGGTACGCCGCCGCCGACGCGGAACCGGCAGAGCGGCGCGGGGGTTTCCGGCGCGGCCGCGGCGCCGGCTTGAAGCGCGGACTCGTCGATCCGCTCGGCGATGTGCAGGTTCGGCATGGCGGCGCCGAGCGGGGTGAGTTGATAGCTCGGCGCGCGGTTGATCTTCGCGAAGTAGCCCGGCAGCTCGACGACCGCCTCCCCGCTGCCATCGAGCGTGACCGTGCCGCGATAGAAGTTGATGACCTCCGGGCTTTCGGCCGCGTAGTGCAGCAGATACTTGTTCTCAGGGTCGTCGGGGTGATCGATGCGGAAGGACTTGGTTCCGCTGGCGCCCAGCTTGCCGAAGCCGAAGACGGCGAAGCCGTCCGCGTCGTGCCTGCCCGCTACGCCGGGGCCCGTCGGGTCGCTCGACGTGCCGTGGACGCCGATTCGACCGACCCCGGCCACGCCGAACCCGGTGGCGGCCTCGCCGCGGACGCCGTTGCTCGAACCGATGGCATGAACGCCGTAGCTGCCGCTTGTGTTTTCGACGCGAACGGCGGTAGGCGTTCCATCATCGGAGAACACTTCGAGCCGGCTGCGGGGCTTCGCCGTGCCGATGCCGACCTTACCGTCGTCGCGAATGCGCATCAGGCTGCGATTGCCGACGCGCTGGATGTCGATCCCGTTGGTGGCGCCGATGCCGTTGCCGCCGATGCGGACGCGGGCCACCTCGATGCCATCGGAATCCAATCCCCAGCCGAGATAAACGCCGGACTGAAGGTCGGGGCTGACCGACTGCACAAATCCGTCCGCGGAGACGTCGCCGGCCACGTGCAGCTTGAAGGCCGGGGACTCCGTGCCAATGCCGACGTTGCCGTCGTTGCGGTTGTGAACGTGTTCGCCGTTGGCGACCCATGCGCTGTCGGGGCTGTTCAGCGCGTACGCTGCGTAGGGTGCGGCCGTGAGTTTCTGCCGCGGCGTCAGCGTGGTGAAGACGCGGCCGCCGGCGTTGGTGACGCTCACTTCGATCCAGCGGCCGTCGCCCTCGAAGAGCACCTGCTCCGGCATGGCGACGAAGTCGAGTTCCACCGAAAACACGCCGGCTTCGACCGTCACGTCGCTGACCGGCAGGACTTGCGAGACGGCCGTTCCGGCGTCCGCGGCGTCGAAGAGTTGAAAACGGAAATCGTAGTCGCCGTTGGCGGGTTGGCCGTTCTCCTGAAGCTGTCCCTGAAACGTCGGGCTTGCTCCGACCGGCGTCTGTGCCGGCGCGGGTGTCCCGACGCCGAGCCAGAGTCCGAGGAACACCGCTGAAACCGTCTGACATCGCTTCATTGCGCACACTCCGGTCACTCTGCGGGAACGCGGGCCGATTCGATCGGCGACGTTCCGCCTACCTTATGATCGCAGTAGAGCGTTCCACCTGCCGCGCAAACTGCGCCTGCCTGCCGAATCGCCCGGCCGCTCAGTTCCCGATCCGGACGACGCCTCCGGACGCGGTCAGGGTCATGGGCCGAAAAAGTCTCAGGTTTTCGGCATAGGAGCCTGCTCGGAGGATGACCCGGTCTCTGGCGCGCACCGCAAAAGCCCCCTGCACCAGGCGGGGAAACGGGTTCTCACTGGTGCCGTACATGTCCTCTCCGCCGTAGCCGGCGTCCACGTAGACGGGGCTGGCGGGGTTGCTGAGGAAGGGCTGCATGCGGTCCCAGGCGTGGGCCAGTCGGCCGTAGCAGGATACGTCGCAGTTCGGACCGCCGGACAGCGTTCCGCGGACGCGCTTGCTGGAATCGAAGATGGGCGATCCGGACGAGCCGGGCAGCGTGGTGCCCGTAGTGAGCCGCACGCACCACACGTGCGCCCAGAAGCAGGGACCATTGCCGCAGAACTCGGCGTAGGCGGCGCCCTCGTTGTAGCCGGACGAGTACTTCTGCAAGCGGCCGCTGGGATGGTGGACGCCGGTGCCATCGGCGAAGGAATCCCAGAAGCCGGCGTCCCAGCCCAGGTAGGTGTCGGTCTTCGGCGGTTCGCGGAGTGCAAGCAGTTTCCAGTCGGCTGTCGAATCGCTGCGCATCAGGTAGGCGCCGTCGTTGCGATCAAAGCCGTTTCCATTGCGGTTGTCGGGGTCGCCGCAGCGGCTGGTCCGGAAGTTCCAGACGAAGACCGTCGCCCGCGAGAACGGGTCGCAGTGGTTGGCGGTCATAATCAGGGGTGAACCGTCTGACGGGTTGCGGTTCAGCAATCCGCCGCTGCAATAGCCGGGCACCATGTTGCCGTTGACGACCGCCAACATGCAGACGCCCTCGGCCACGTCGAGCCAGCCGGGATAGCAGGAGACGTCCTCCAGTCCGCAGCCCAACTGCATGGGCTCGGCGTCCGGGGGGGGCACGTTGTGGTAGGCGATGCCGTCGATCTCCGGCATGTGCGGCGAGACTTCCACTCCGGCCGGCACGTGAAACTCCAGTCCGATGGACTCGCCAAAGATGATCGTGGACCAGGAGTGGCCGTTGTCATCCGGCTGGAAGGCGTCATAGGGACCGAACGTCGCGCCGCTGACCGGGTCGTAGACCCGCAACTCAAGCCCGTCGAAACCGAACCGGCCGCGAAAGCGGACGCGCAGCGCCTGGGCCTGGGCCGAGGTGAACTCGATCGCCCACGTCCGTCCGCCGTCAACGGTCGGCGACCAGTCGGGCGGCGGAATCAACTCGGGCGCGAGGTCCTCGACATAACCCGCCTCGGTCAGCCCCGCGTCCGGCGAGCGCGGCAGCGTGTCAGGCAGGCGGACGAAATCGAAGAACGCGTCCGGGGCGATGCGCACGCCGGGGGACATAGCGCCCGGCGGCACCGGATGCCAGGCCGTGTCGACAAACATGCCGGCTTCTTCCGGCGGCGCCGGTGTTGCGGTTTGGGCCACGCACGGGAGCGCGGCCGTGGCGAGCGCAACAAAGTATCGCGATTTCAGGCTGGTCTTCATAGGGTTCACTCCTTCCGTGCGCTTTGTTACTGCAGCGATACCAGCACCAGCACCAGGCCCGTCTCGCCCTGCTTGAGCGACGTCATGGCTTTCCCGAGGATCGCTCCCTGGGCGCGGTCGTGGTCGCGGACCGCCATGGCATGGCCACCCGTGGCCGACGTGGTGAGCAGGTCGCCGGCCTCAATCGCGCGCTGAGACGCGTCGCACTTCACCCACACGCGGCCGGACAGCGCGATGGCCGGCGCATCTTCATGGCCCGGCAGGTTTCCAAGCACGGCGCCGACGGGCAGGTCACCCGCGCCGCTGACCACGCCCGCGACGCGGCGGTTGTAGACGCCGCGGGCAATACGCAGCTTGCCGGGATGCTCGGGATCGATCTCCATCACCGTCCCGGGCTCGATCTGGTCGGGCTTCTCGCTGACCGGGAACTTCTCGGCCAGGTCAGCTCCGGTGATCGCCAGAACCGGAACGTAGACCGTTGAGCCGCCGCCGTTCTGCCCGATGCGTACGTCGCCGCCTTCGTTGTTGATGTACAGGGTGGAGACCTGCCCGGCGTTGCGGGCCATGATCTCGTTTTGATCGATGGCGATGTTCGCCCCGCCCTCAGCGCCTGCCACGATCACGCCGCCGCCGCTGGGGGAGGCATCGTCCGTACCCGAGGCCCAGATCACCGGTCCCCCGCCTGCATTGGAGGCGAAGATCGTTGGCAGGCTCGCGTTGTTCCAGTCCGCGCTGATCGCAAAAGCCGCTCCATCGTTTCCGTCGATGACCGTAAGCTGGCCGTAGAGAGACTGCGGATTGCCGATGCCGACGCGGTCCGAGATGGTCACATCGCCGCCGACGGCCATCGCCTTCCCAGATCCATCGTTGACAACGCTGACGAGCGTGTTGGAGGTCACGCCATAGAACGATGCCGCCCGGCCGGAGCCGGTGACGTCGCCGGCGATGATGGCCGTGCCGCCCGATCCGCCGTTCGTGAATCTCGCCACGGTGCCCGCCCCGTCGCCCACCACGTGCAGCCTGGCGTTGGGCGAAACCGTTCCGACTCCCAGATTCCCGCCGTGCGCCTGAAAGAAGCTGTCTTCCCCATCCACGGCGATTCTCGCGGACGCCTGCGTGGTGAAATTGCCGCGCAGGAAGAAGACATACTTCGGCCCGGTCGTGTTCGTTTCACGGAAGAAGCGGACCTGCGCATCGCTGATACCGTCTTCTGGCTTGGGGTTGAGATCGAACAGCACCTGTCCGGCATTGTTCGTCTTGTTGATGCGTAACTGCGGGATGGTGGCGTCGCGGATCTCCGTGAAGCTGCCGGGGTTGTCGTTGTCGTCGAGGCGCAGCGTCGCCTGATTGCCGACGATGTGCAGTTGGTTGAGCGGCGTATCCGTGCCGATGCCGACGAAGCCGGCGTTGGTGTTGTGGATGTTCTGGCCATTGAGCGACCACTGACCCTCCACACCCGGCCCGGCGAGCGCGTAGCTCGCGTAGGGCGCGGCGGTCAGCTTCTGCCTTGGCGTCAGCGTGGTGTACCGGTCGTTGCTCTCGCCGGGCCTCACGAGTACTTGAACCCAGCGGTTGTTGCCGTCGAAGAGCGTGCCGCCGTCCGGTTCGAAGTCCAGTTCGAGGGAGAAGACGCCGTTTTCGACGGTGACATCTTCGACCGGCAGTCCTTCGGAGACGCGGCGGCCGCGGCTGTCGGCGTCCCACAGGTCGAAATAGAAGTCATACACGCCATTGGCGGGCTGGCCGTCCACAACAAGCTGCCCCTGAAAGGTCAAGCTCGTGCCGACCGGCGTCTGGGCGGCTGCCTGGCGTGTGCTCGCGCCGACCAACATGGCCAGGGCGATCATGAATGTTCTGCTTGAAGTCATCGAATCTTCTCCAGTGGGGCGGTCTTGTCGGTCAACTTTCCGGCGGTCGAGTCCGTCGTCGCCGGCTGTGTTCGCTATCCCTACGGTTCAACGCAATCGAGTCGGTGTTCTGCCGCCGGCATTGCATTCCGCGGAGGTTATGTGCATGGGCACATCACGCGGATGCACTGCCTCGCAGTCGCATCGAGCGTGCCTTCCCGGCATCCATGCGCCCGCGCGCGCACCCGTGCGACCCCTGGTGTACCGGGCGTGCGTCCGAGAAGATGGCGTCCATGGGACACGGCAGCGCCGCTCGACTCATCGCATGTCTCTCCGTCCACCCGCGATCACCACCGCGAACCGCGTGCCGCTATAATGCCCGGAGCGCCGCGCCCCGGGCCGCCGGTGTCGCAGGTCAATTCGCCGTTGACGGTCCGGCGCTATCACACGCGGCGGACGAAGTGAGCAAAGATGGGTGGCCCCGCATCCAATCCAATGGCGAACACGCTCGCCGCCGCCACCCGAGGCGATCGCAAGGCCGCTGCGGAACTGCTGCCGCTCGTCTACGCGGAGCTGCGCAAGCTCGCCCAGGCACGCATGGCCCACCTGCCCCCCGGAAACACGCTTCAGCCCACGGCGCTCGTTCACGAGGCATTCATGCGGCTCGTGCGCGGCGGCGACGCGGGCTGGGACAATCGCGGGCATTTCTTCGCCGCCGCGGCCGAGTCCATGCGGCAGATCCTGGTCGATCAGGCCCGCAGCAAGAATCGCTTGAAGCGTGGCGGCGGCAAAAAGCGAATTGAGTTGGATGACGTCGAACTGCCCCTCCTGTCGCCCGTGGAGGACATCCTCGCCCTCGACGAGGCCATCGAGCGGCTGCGCGCCGACGACCCGCGCAAGGCGCAAATCGTCACGCTGCGCTGCTTCGCCGGGCTCAACCGGGAGGAGACGGCCGCGGTGATGGAACTTTCCGTGCCGACGATCGACCGGGAGTGGCGATACATCGTCGCCCGTTTGCACAAGGAACTGGCGGAGCCGAGAAGGGACGCATGACGGACGTTGACGCGAGTGCGCGGTACCGCCGGGTGGAATCCCTCTACCAGCAGGTTCTGGATCTGCCGCGCGAGCAGCGTACGGACTTCCTGGCCGACCACTGCGCGGGTGATCTCGCGCTGCGCGAAGAACTCGATCTGCTGCTGGAGCACTACGACGCGGCCGGCGACAGTTTTCTGGGCAGGCCCGTTCACGCACTCTCGCGGATGGTCGAGCCGGCGGTGCCCAACCGCATCGGCCGGTACGAAATTGTGCGGCTGGTCGGCGAGGGCGGCATGGGGGCGGTCTACGAGGCTGCTCAGGAGAATCCGCGGCGAAGCGTCGCGCTGAAGCTGATTCGCTCGGGGCTTCCGTCGCGCGACGCGCTCCGCCGTTTCGCGCACGAGGCGGACATCCTCGGCCGGCTTCAACATCCCGGCATCGCCCATATCTACGAGGCCGGCGTGGCCGACGTCAGTGACGGCGGCGGGTCGGCGGGCCGCCTGCCCTACTTCGCGATGGAGTTCATCCAGGGCGATTCGCTGCTGGCCTACGCTCGTGCGAGGAAACTGGATGTCGCACACCGACTCACGCTCGTCGCCCGAATTTGCGATGCGGTCCATCACGCTCATCAGAAGGGCGTCATCCACCGCGACCTCAAGCCGGCCAACATCATCGTGAACGCCGCAGGCCAGCCGAAGATTCTCGACTTCGGCATCGCCCGCGTCACCGACGCCGACGTGCAGGCCACCACGGTTCACACCGACGCGTCGCAGATCGTCGGCACGCTGCCTTACATGAGTCCCGAGCAGGTCGCCGGCCAGCGCGATCGCCTGGACACGCGGGCGGACGTGTATGCCCTTGGCGTAATTCTCTACGAACTGCTTGCGGGTCGAACGCCGCACGACCTGGGCGGCAAGTCGATCGTTCAGGCGGCACGGATCATCACCGAGGAACCGCCCAGGCCACTGGGCCTGGTGAATCGAGCGTATCGCGGAGACCTGAGCACGATCGTCGCCAAGGCAATGGAGAAAGACCCGGAGCAGCGCTACGCCTCCGTGTCCGATCTGGCGGCCGACGTCCGTCGCTTCCTTCGGCGCGAGCCGATCGCCGCCCATCCGCCGTCGGCCATCTATCAACTCTCAAGATTCGCCCAGCGCAACAAGACGCTCGTCGGCGCGGCCGCGGCCGTGCTTGTCGTGCTCGTCGCCGCGACCGCGTGGACCGCTGCCGCCCTGGTCCAGACGCGGGAGGCGAACGACCGCGCGGTTGCGATCAATGACTTTCTCGACGACATACTCGCTTCCGCCAACCCCGCCACCGGCCGCGCCGACGTTCAACTCGTCGAAGTGCTGCGCGATGCGGCTGACGAGGCCGCGACGCGCTTCGCCGGCCACCCGGAACTCGAAGCCGACGTGCGCTCCACGCTCGGTCGGGCGTTTCAACACCTTTCCCTGCACGACGAAGCGCTGGTTCAGGTCGGCCGGGCGCACGAGATCTATCACGCCCTGCTTGGTTCTGCGGACCCGGTGACCCGTGACCTGGGGGCCAGACACGCCTGGCTGCTGCTGAAGCTGCGGCGGTTGAGCGCCGCGATGGAGACGGGAGAAGCCGTTCTCGCTCACGCCCCGGATGATCTGCGCCTTGACGCCACGTCCCTGTTCGTGCGCAGCACGCTGGCGCAGGTGCTTCGCCTTCGCGGCGAGTACGACGAGGCGGAAGCCCGGATGCGTCAGTGCGTCGACGAAGCGCGCGAATTCCTGGGACCGGACCATCCGACCACGGTGCATGTCGTGGAAACGCTGGCGCACATGCTCTGGGCGCGCGTGGGGCGCCGGCAGAGTGACGATCCCGACGCCGACCTGCGCGAGTCCGCCGATCTCTATCGCGAAGCGTGGCTTGGCAACGTCGAACTGTTCGGCGAGGAGAGTTCCGCTGCGCTTTTTTCCCGGGTTCATCTGGCCATCACGCTGCGACTGATGGGCGAATCGCAGGAGGCGGCCGATCTGGCGGAGGGCGTGCTGGAGGCCGCGCCGGCGCGGTTCGGCCGTACGCACGAACTGTGTTCCAAGGCGACCACGGTGCTGGCCCAGGCGCTGGCGGACCAGGGTCGTTTCGTTGAAGCGGCGCCCTATCTGGTTCAAACCGTCGAAGCCATGCGGGAGCGTTTCAAGGGGCAGGACACCGCGGAAACACTCTCCAAGATGAGCGACGGCCTGCCCCTGCTCGACGCGGCCGGTGAGTATGCAACAGCCGAGTATTACGCCCGGATTCTCTTCGAGCGATTCGGCGGCCTGGGCGGGCATGGCGGGGGCATGCCGCTGCGCTATCAGGCGTACCTGGCGCGCTTCCTGTCCAGACAGGGCGAACTCGACGAGGCCGAGGCACATTTCGAGCAGATCCTGCCACTGGAACAGAGCATCGCCGATCCGATGGATGGCGTGCGGCTGAACCTCTGCTACGGCGGTCATCTTGCCAGCCTGGGTCACTACGAGGACGCCGAGGTCCGCCTGCTGGCGGCCGTCAACGTATTGCCCGAAGGCGACTGGGTCCGCGCCGCCGTCATTCAGGAACTGGTCCGGCTCTATGAAGCATGGAACCGCCCGGCCAAGGCAGCGGCGTGGCGGGGGGGGGATTGAACGCAAAGGCGCAAAGGCGCGAAGGGGCAAAGAAGAGAAGATGCAGGGGAAAGAAGAAGATTTTGGGGCGCTCGGCTGACCCTGCGGCCGGGGGGTGGCCGGTGGGGTCGCCTCGCATGCAGGCCGGCCGCGCGTATAACGTCGCCCAACCTGATCACGATCCACACCGGCATTCGTCTACCGCGCTCACGACACTCTCGCTGCCTTTCGCCTCTGCCGCCATCTTCTGCCCCCGTCCTCTATCCCTCGTCTTCTCTTTCTTCCTTTGCGCCTTCGCACCTTTGCATCTTTGCGTTAATTCCTTCCCCCCTTAACAAACCCCAACCCCCCGCTATGATACCCCCATCATGATGGGCCTGCTGCACAGTGCGACGTTTGTCGGGATCGAGGCGGTTCACGTCGAGGTCGAGGTGGACGTGGCCGGTCACAACTTCGGCCCGCCGACGGTGGTCGGGCTGCCGGACACGGCCGTGCGCGAAAGCCTCGAACGCGTGCAGGCCGCCATCGGCAACTCCGGCTTCGAATTTCCCCGCAACAAGGCCGTCATCAACCTCGCCCCCGCCGACGTTCGCAAAGAAGGCCCGGCGTTCGACCTGCCGATTGCGATCGGCGTGCTGATGGCAAACGGCGACGTGGCCGCGGATCGGGCGAGCGAGGTGCTCATCGCGGGCGAACTGGCGCTGGACGGGCGGGTTCGGCCGATCAAAGGCGCGCTCTCCGCGGCCATGCTCGCCAAGGCGTCCGGCCTGAAAAAACTTATCGTGCCGGAACTCAACGCGCGCGAGGCGGCCGTGGTCGAAGGCGTGGACGTGCTGCCCGTGTCAAGCCTGACGCAGGCGATCGGGTTCCTCTCCGGCTCGCTGGAACTCGACCCGGTCGCCGTCGATCTGAATGCCATGTTCACCGACGCCAGTGTGTACGACTGCGACTTTGCCGATGTCCGCGGGCAGGAGCACGCCAAGCGGGCCATGACCATCGCCGCGGCCGGGGGGCACAACGTGCTGCTCATCGGCCCGCCCGGCAGCGGCAAGACCATGCTCGCCAAGCGCATCCCCACCATCATGCCGCCGCTGACGCTGGAGGAATCGCTCGAAACGACGCGGATTCACTCCGTCTCGGGCGAGCTTCCGCACGGCACGGCCCTGCTCGCCACCCGCCCGGTGCGCACGCCCCACCATTCCGCCAGCACGGCCGCGCTGGTCGGGGGGGGGACGATCCCCAAGGCGGGGGAGGTGTCGCTCGCGCACCACGGCGTGCTGTTTCTGGATGAACTGCCGGAGTTCTCGCGGCGGACGCTGGAGGCGATGCGCCAGCCGCTGGAGGACGCGGCCGTGACCATCGCCCGCTCGCACGCGACGGTCAGCTTCCCCGCGTCGTTCATGCTGATCGCCGCGATGAACCCCTGCCCCTGCGGCTACTACACCGACCCGCGCCGCAAGTGCAAATGCAATCCGCTGGCGATCGACCGGTACCTGTCGCAGATCAGCGGCCCGCTGATCGACCGGCTGGACATCCACGTCGAGGTTCCGGCCGTGCCGTTCACCGAGCTGCGCTCGAGGAAGGACGGCACGTCAAGCACGCAGATGTCCGACCAGGTCCGCGCCGCCCGCGGGCGCCAGCGCACCCGCTTCGGCGACGACGGGCGCCTGTGCAACGCCCGCATGACCAGCCGCAAAATCCGCGAGTTCTGCCCCATCGACCCCGCCGGCGAAGCCGTCCTCCGCCAGGCCATCGCCGAACTGGGCCTCTCCGCCCGGGC